>NZ_JABCPZ010000066.1 GCF_013283785.1 Nonomuraea antri | reverse complement strand
GTCCCCTCATCGACGAAGGGCACATCCTGCACTGGTCACGCTGGCGAAGACGCCACCAAGCCCGCGCCCGGCAGAGTCACTACCAGCGACAACAACTCAAAGATCAATAAGTGCGGCTGGAGTACTAGGTGATTTCAGGGCAGCAGGATGCGGTGGCGCAGCAGGTCGAAGCCGGCAGAAGCTGCGGACATGGCGGGCGAGTTCGGCCAGCTCGGCACAGGCGGGCATGAGTTCCTGCAGCAGCTGGTTGTCGCTGTCGCGTAGCCGGTTGGGGTGGGTGAGCAGGAGACTTGTCAGGCGGCGCGGGGTGATGTCGGGCCGTTCTCCTTCAGCTCGACCGGGGCGGTGACGGGCACGCCGCATATGTCTGTTCAGCAGATGCGTGTGACGGCGACGGCTGAAAACTGGATCAGGCACACATTCCGTGATCGGACCCTGGTCAGTCGGCCAGCAGCATGCGTTTCCGCAGGAGATCGAGGTTGGCGCGGCCGTACATCTGTCGCTTGAGCATCTTGGTCCGGTTGACGTGCCCTTCGACGGGCCCGGAGCTGTAGGGCAGGGTGAGCCCGGCGGTGACGGCGTGTTGGTCCCGGCGTAGCCCGGTGACGAAGGAGTGCAGCTCAGGTAGGTCGTCGCCCAGGACGGCGTTCATCCAGGTCTCTAGGTTCTGGCC
Source organism: Nonomuraea antri (assembly GCF_013283785.1). GTDB lineage: Bacteria > Actinomycetota > Actinomycetes > Streptosporangiales > Streptosporangiaceae > Nonomuraea > Nonomuraea antri. The sequence goes on along the minus strand of NZ_JABCPZ010000066.1, from coordinate 44,218 downwards.
GTGGCGGTGCGTCATCATCTCGGCGAACTGGCGCACGTGTAGCTGAAGCGCCGCCAGTTGGGGGCAGGTGGTGGTGAGCGTCTGGAGTTGGCGGTGTTCGTCGGGGTCGAGGTGGGTGGGGTTGCGCAGGAACCAGCCGGTGGCTTGCCGGACCGTGGGCGGTCGCGTTGATGTCGGTGCGGGAGGCGTTCCGTGGCGCCAGGGGCGGACGTACTGGCGGACGGTGGTGCCGCCGCCGCGGTAGCCCAGGGCCTGCAGCTCCTGGTGGAGGAGTTCGGCGTTGGTGCATCCCTCGGCCCAGCGTTTGCGCAGGTAGGAGTCGTAGGTTTCCAGGTTCTTGGGCCGTCGGCCGGTGCCGTTGTGAACGAGCAGGTCTTCAGGGCTGGCGGCGCGGGCGAAGCGCCGGACGGTGTTGCGGCCCAGGGACAGCAGGCGGGCGATTTCGCGCAGTCCTTGGCCTTGCTCGAGCAGGGCGTGAACGGTGGCGTGCCGTTCACGGGTTCGGGCGGCGATGCGGTCCTGACGGTCGGCGGGCGAGCGGGGCGGGACGGTCGGCGGCGCAGGTGGCGAGGTGTCGGTGCGCGTGCTGGGTGCGGCGGTCAGGGCTTGGAGATGGTCGCGGTGGCGGGTGACGGTGCGTTCGACGGCCTCGCCGAGGTTCCGCCAGAGATGCCATCTGTCCGCGACCTGGGTCGCGTGTGGCGCGCCCCGGGCGATGCCCTCGGCATAGGCGCCGGCTCGGTCGCGGCAGACAATCTCGACCTCGGGATGAGCGCGGAGCCAGGCGGCGAGGGTGTCGGCCGTCCGGTCAGCGAGCACGTCCACCACGGTGCTGGTGGAAATGTCGATGAGGATGGTGCCGTAGGAGTGGCCTCGCCGCAGGGCGAAGTCGTCCACGCCGAGCACCCGAGGACCGGATTCCGCAGCCGGGTCTGGGAGGGCGCGGATCAGCCTGATCAGCGTCATCCGGCTGACCGAGGCTGCCAACCGGCCGGCGAGCCGGGCTCCAGCGCGGCCACCCAGAGCCAGCGCGATGGCCTGTAACACGCCCGCCGCCCGAATACTGCGGCGGCCATATCGGACGGTCAGCCCCGGGACCTGCTCGGCAAACGTCGCCTTCGCACATGTAGAAGTGCGGCAGAAGAACCGGTGAACCCGCAGGTGGAGGAGTACCTCCTGGCCTCCGACCGCCGTATCGGACAGCCGCCGTTCATAGTGGCTGTGCACCCGCTGCGACGGCGTTCCACAGGCCGGGCAGGCGGCCTTCACGGTTCCGCTCCTGGCCCGAATCCGCACCGTGGTTCCCGACCGGAACACCTGCTCCACGCACACACCGATCAGATGAGGGAACAGAACAGCGACCAGCTCCTTGATCAACACGCTGCAGATGCTCGTGAGCAGAGGAGTGGCTACCGGCCGGAACACTCGAACCGTGATCTATCCGATGGATCCATCACGGAATGTGTGCCTGATCCCGTTTTCAGACGTCGTTGACAGCGTGATCGAGCTAGCTTTGAGCATCCTTGAAATGAGATGCCGGAGCCATGATGAACATTGGCGAGATCTGGGCGTATCGAGAAAAGCCACGCACACCGGGGGCACCTGCACGCCGCGTGGAGATCGTGAAGATCCACCCTTCGAAGAAGAAGATTGCCCAAGTCCGCTATCTCGATGGCGAGGACGAGGATTTTGCCGAATGGGTACCGATGGTTCGCCTGGTCGCCCCCTGGCCGGAGATCGAGCTCATCCTCGACGACAAACGGCGGTTTCAGGCCGCGCGTGCGGCCTCTGAACACGCCTTCGAGACACTCGAGCATCGTGCGGCGCACTACGCTGCGCGGGGCTACTTACAGCTTCGCTCTCACCGGCTTTCCTACGGATGCCCTGCTCGAGACGGCGCTACGGTCGAAGTAGAAGATGTCCAAGGCCTGGCCCGAGACCTCGGGTTCGACCAGCACGAGTTGTTGTCGGCATCGCTGGCTTTTATTGATCGAAACGGAACCTACTTCGGCCCTTGGGAGATCGCGCTCAGGATCGCCAGGCGGATCTGCGAGCTGATGCCGGATGTTGTCCTCGCCGGCGGGGTGGCACGCGAAGACCAGCTGCGCCACCAGGCCGTCTACGGCTACCGGCACGACCACAAGACCTATACGGTCGAAGCGCCTCTGGAATACTGCAAGGAGCGGCTGCTCAAGGAGCAGCCGACCTTCAATCTCGTCCGCGCGTGGTGCGGTTTCCCAGCAGAGCGCTTCGATGAACTGCTCGCGCTCCGGGAAGAATTTGATCGGATGACCAGGCTCGTGGAGAAGGCGATCGAGAAGCTGAATTCGTACGGGCATTCCGTCGCGGCTCGCAACCTGCAAGCGGAACTCGGTGCCATCGTTAGAACCCGCGTCCCCGTTAAGGTGCCGTAGAAGCTGCAGGCGGTTCCGGCTGCAGAGCGATCTCGATGGCGAACAATCCCCTTACATCTACACTCGGGTTCCGTGTCTTGAATGACACAAAGCGTTGGTGGCAGTCGCCCAGGGTTTGCAGAGCGGTACGGTCGGGGTCGATCCATCTCGGATTTTCCGCCTTCACCAGGGCCTCGGCCGATGGATAGCCCGTGATCCGGCGAACCTTGGCATAGTGGAGCTCGGTTCCACAGGCCAGCCCGATGTAGGCGCCCGGGCGAAGCCGCCGGGCTGACGGATGCGCAGGTATTGTGACCACGCGGATGCGGCGCTCCACGATGAGCCGATAGTGACGTTCCTCGACGCCCGTCGTCAGGAGCGCGTCTGGTCGCCGTCCATACGGTAGCGGGCTTCCCTTCGGTAGCCGGCCTCCACGGGCAGGGTCGCTCCTGCTGCGCTCTCGCTCGCGCTCGTTGCTGGCATCAACTATCTCCTGCACCATGCGTGACGTGCCTGCCCCGTAGGCGCCGGGTCTGGTGTCATTGATCTGCGATCCGACGAGGTCCACGACATCTCTCTGGCTGTGCGCCAATCGATCCAGGGATTTCTCTCGGTGGACTAGAGCGTATGACCAGCGGGTCAGATCATCGCCCCAGGCCTTCCATGCGGCTGCGACTTCAGTAGGGCTTGCCTTGTCGTTACGGCGCCGTTGCACGTAACGCTCGTAGTCCGCCTCGACGGCTCCTCTGGCCTCGGCCAGGGCCGTGGCCTCGGTGGAGAGGATAGCGGTGTCGGCTTGGGTCGTGTCCGTCCCGAGATAGGCGGATAGGTCGATGCCATCCTTGACCTCTGCGAGATGGACCAAGGCGCGAACCCACTCCTTTAGTGCCCAATACCAGGATTGCTGGGCGTGGCTGAGATCGCGGGTGGAGCTATTTCCCGCCCGAAGACCGTGCCGAGCCTGCTGGTAGTAGGCCATGGCTTGGCGAATTTCGCGGTACGCATCCTTGAACGCCTGCCGAGCGTTCTCCTGATCCTCGCGTGTCCAATCTCCAGACAGCATGCTCGGATCATAGAGCTCAACTGCCCCAACCTGGGGCCTTCCAAGCCCTGTTTTCTGGTCTCGGCGCCGCTCAGGTTATAGCGTTCCGCAACAGTTAGCTGCCGTGAGGTGGCTCTGAGTGGCATGAGGATCGGGCGATGAGGGCTCCGAGTGAATTTTCCGGCAAGAGTCGCGCTCGCGCCTTAACGGGTCCAATCATGACAAATCTTCCTTAAGGTCTGCGGCCGCGAGCTTGTAGATGAGCGGTGCGGAGCATGTGACGCTGAGGCCCCGGGTTCAACCTGCGCAAAGAGCCTCAGATGACTATGCTGGAGCGGCTATACCTGTGGTCTTGACCTCCCCCTTCTTCGGTCGGGATTATGTGCCTTATTCGGGCGAAGGTGTGAATGAGCGACGATCTTCTTCAAGGCAGTGACCTGTCCGTTGCTGATCTGGCCGAACAGCGCTGGCAGGTGCGTCCCAAACTGGCAATCGAACGTTTCGCTCAGCCTGGCTGGACCTATGAGCAGCAGGTCAACGTGCCGTGCCCGCGTTGCCGTGGCGTTCTCCACACCATGCGCAAGCCGTATGAGAGCGGCGGGAAGTCCTACCACTACGTGGCCATTGTCTGCCCTGATTGCCCCGCTACCTTCACCCTCGCTGATCTCGGGCTGAAAACGCGTGCTGATCTCGTCAAGAAGGCGAACGCCGTACGACCAACGGTTCCGGCTCGGGATGAAACGGATGAATCTGGAGACACGAGCGTGACCGGTATCGCTCAGGCAATGTGGGGGGTGCGCCCCGGTCTGGCGGCGGTCCGGTACGGGTTGCCGGGGTGGCGGTATCTCCACCAAACCGAGCTTGTCTGCCCACGATGCAGCGGCCTGCTACATGGGCTGGGACGCACACACCACGTTCAAGGGCAGCCACGGGTTCAGGCCGCCGCGGTTTGCCCAGCGTGCCCCGCCACCTTCACACTGCAGCAACTCAAGGTCTCGCGCCGCATGGTGCTGGAAAAGCCGAACACGGAGAACACCGCTGGGCGCCCTGACGTTACGGCTACTACTGCCTTTTCGGTCCTCGAGGGAGGGCTACGGGCGGTGATCCGCATCGGGAATGTGGACACGAGGGACGTCTGCGACGGCGTTGCGGACACGGCATGGCCGAGCGGACCGCAGGTGCGGGTACAACCGTTCCATCCAGGCCAGGTGCTGGGATCGCTGACCACACGCGCGCCGCACTCTTTCGCTGGCCGCAACCCGAGGTTCGGTCCTCCTCGCGAAGTGGCCGTGCCGCCACCACGTGAACTGCGCCTGCTGTACTGGCGCAAGACCACCGACCCGGCCTTGGCGCTACCTCAGCTACCGGCTGATACCGACATCCGGGTGCTACTGCCGGACGTCCCCGAGTTCGACCTGCTGCGCGAGGACCTCACCGCAGCCGACGTTCCCTACCGGTCGGTGGCCTACTGGGTAGAAGACGAAGTCATTTCCACGGTCGGGGCGGAAGGGGAGACTCTGCCGTTGTCGGTGGCCACGGCGCTGACACGTGCCGATGGCACCGTGATCACCTGGGGTGCGCAGGTTTTGGAGCAGCCGGCCTACGACGCCCGTGATGCCTTTGAGAAGATATGGGACAGCCATGAGGAGCCTGGCCTGGTTGATCCGCCGAGACTGGTTCCGGCCGCTGATCTGGTGCCTGCCTCTTGGCTGAGTTACCTGCCTTTTGAGCGGTTAAATCCGGCGCAGGCTCAAGCCGCCCCGGTGGTGCTGAACTCGAGTGATCACCTCGTCATCACCGCGCCCACCGGAGCGGGTAAGACCGTCGTGGGCATGCTCGCCGTGCTCCGCGCAATCCTGGGTGAAGGCCGCAAGGCGGCGTGGCTGGTCCCGCAACGTTCCCTCACGGACGAACTGGACCGGGAGCTGGAACGCTGGCGCGGTCAGGGTCTGCGTGTCGAACGGCTATCCGGGGAGTACAGCACCGACATCGAACGAGTCCGGGTCGCGGATCTGTGGGTGGCCACCACCGAGAAGTTCGAGGCCATCTGCCGAGCTAGCTCGCTGCAAACCGCGCTGAGCGAGGTCGGCTGTCTGGTCGTCGACGAAATCCATCTCCTCGGCTCCGCCGGGCGCGGCCCCTTGCTGGAGGCGCTGCTGGCTCGGGTCCGCGGCGTGGACTCGCCGGTGCGAATTGTCGGACTGTCCGCCACGGTGTCCAACGCTGCTGAGATCGCGGAATGGCTGGACGGCCGGCTCATCACGACCAGTTGGCGTCCTGCGCGGCTGACCTGGCAATTGCCTGTGATCCCTGCGTCCTCGGATCGCAAGGCGGACAACGCACTGCGGACCCGTACCGCCGTCGAGCTGACCCAGTGGGTCACCGGCGATGGCGGCAGCGTGCTGGTGTTCTGCGGATCCAAACGCAACGTACGCAGCACCGCGCTGGCCTTGGCCGCCGCCCGCGGCGCACCGTGCAGCGGAATCGACGTCGACGACATCGACCGGCTCCATGAGGTGTGCTCATCGGCCGGGATCGGCCTGCACTACAAGGACTGGGAGTTCAAACGCCAGGCCGAGGCCGGCTTCCGCAACCATGACCTCGACGTCCTGGTGGCGACCTCCACCGTCGCAGCCGGTGTCAACCTGCCCGCCCGCGCCGTCATCGTCCGCGACACCCAGATCGGGCTGGACAGCCTCGACGTCGCGATGGTCTTGCAGATGTTCGGCCGAGCCGGCCGGATCGGCGCTGGCGAGAACCAAGGCTGGGCCTATCTCATCACCAGCGAACTGGAGCGAGCTAACTGGCAAGGAGCCCTGGTCGACGGCTACACCGTCAACTCCCAGATTCACGCCAGCCTGCCCGATCACGTCCTGGCCGAAGTCGTGCAGGGTCGGATCACCACTGTTGAGCACGCCGAACAGTGGTGGCGGCGAACCCTGTGCCATCACCAAGGCGACGACGACATCGAGCCGGTGATCGAAGCGGTCGATTTCCTGATCGACCACGGCTACCTCGCCCAAACGGCGCGCCCTGACGGCAGCACACAGGTGACCGTCACCGAACTGGGATTGCTCACCACCCGGCTGATGGTCAACACCGAAGTCGGCGCGGACCTTCGCACCATCCTGGCCGAGTTGCCCGTTCCCAACGGTCCTGACCTTGCCGAGGATCTCCTGATTCACGTCCTGGCGGTGATCGTGCCGGAGTTGCTCTTGGCCCCGGTAACCGATTCGCTGCGTCCCGTCGTGGCCACCGTGCTCAAAGCCGGAGGCCATCGTGATCGGCTCCACACCACCACGGCCGTCAGCGGACTAGGGGCCGCTAACGCGTACACGCCGGGCGACCTCGCCCAAGCAGCTCTGCTGCTGGTCGCACACTCCCCGGAACTGTTCGTACGCGGCAGCCGGGTGGTGGCCGGGCTTCCCTCCAGCACCATCTTCCCGATCCTGGAACAGGCGCCCCGCTACTTCGCCTGGCTGGCTGCACAGGGCTACCTGAACACCGTCCACCCATGGGTCGCCATCGTCGCGGCCGACCTCGAACAGCGGGTCCGCTGGCGGCGCTGCGGGCCGCGGCGCGGGGCCGGGCGACTGCTGTGGATGTGTGAAGAGATGGCCACGCCACTCCACGTCAAAGAGTTCGTCCCGACCCTATGGGCCTCGGCCACGACAGCAGGTATGACAGCTCCGGATTGGCCCAATCCCACGCCACCGCGCCACTGTAAGCTCGAGCCAGGCGACTACACCCTCCTCCTGCGCGAGCGCACAACCGGTTGCGTACTTACCCAGGGCATTGACGAGGTGAGCGTAGACAACATCGCCGCTGGCATCCTGATCGCCTGGAACGGTCGCACCACCACCAGCACCGTCGTAACGGGTCGGGCAGCCGTCGACATCCCGCCACGATCAGCTGACGAGCCGGACGACGCCGACAGGGGAGCGGCGATATTCACCAGACGCGGCGATTACACAGCCCTGGGTTGGCTCGCCGAAAACTACAACACCATGTGACGACGCGCTCATGGGGAGTGAATTCAAGTGAGTGCTGCCCTGATGCAGAATCCGGTCTGTGTGAGGAGGTCTCCGCGATTTCGCTGCGCGAGCTGCTCAAACAGAATGAAAAAGCGCCAACCCGGAGAAAACGTGACTGGTCACCTGTACCGCTTCAAAACTTATTGCGTGGTGCTTGATCTGCGGCTTTGACGTTCAGAGGCCCTGCGAGCAAGATCGCGGTCTGTGTCGGTTCGTCTGCTGTATCTGACCTTGATCCGGGTGTTCGGCTGGCTGGTGTTGCTGGGGCGTAGCCAGGCGTCCAAGGATGTCGAGATCATGGTGCTCCGCCACGAGGTTGCGGTGCTGAAGCGCCAGGTTGTGCGTCCGAAGCCGGACTGGGCCGATCGGGCGCTCCTGGCGGCGCTGGCCCGTTTCCTGCCGTCAATGCTGCGCGCCCATCGGCTGGTCACCCCCGGCACCTTGTTGGCCTGGCATCGGCGTTTGATCAAACGCGCATGGACATACCCACACCGCGCTGGCCGTCCCGGAACAACCAAGGAGGTCCGGGATCTGGTCCTCCGTCTGGCGCGGGAGAACCCGAGGTGGGGGTATCGGCGGGTCCATGGTGAACTGGTTCGGCTCGGTGTGCGGGTCAGCGCGGCGACTGTTCAGCGGATCCTGCGTGCGAGCAGGCGCGATCCGGCGCCACGAAGCTGCGACACCTCGTGGCGGACGTTTCTCCGCCTGCAGGCGAAGGGGCTGTTGGCCAGTGACTTCTTCCACGTCGACACGGTCTTCTTGAAGCGCTTGTGCGTGCTGTTCGTGATGGAGGTGGAAACCCGACGTGTGCACATCCTGGGCGTTACCGCTCATCCCACCGGTGCCTGGACCACCCAGCAAGCCCGCAACCTGCTCATGGACCTCGAACACCGGGCCACCTCGTTCCGGTTCCTCATCCGTGACCGGGACGCCAAGTTCACCGCCGCTTTCGACGAGATCTTCTCCAGCCAGGGCGTCACGGTGATGAAGACACCGCCACGAACGCCCCGAGCCAACTGCTACGCCGAACGCTGGATCCGCACCGTCCGAGCCGAATGCACCGACCGCATGCTGATCTACGACGAACGCCACCTTCAATCGGTCCTGAACGAGTACGTCGAGCACTACAACGCGCACCGCCCGCACCAGTCCCGGCGGCAACGTCCACCCGATCAAGACGAGGACGTCGTGGTGCCGCTGGAAGGCCGGATTCAGCGCCGGAAGGTGCTCAGCGGAGCCATCAACGAGTACCACCGAGCCGCCTGAGCTACCCGAAGAAACACCAGATCAAACTACGTGTACGAGGTTTGAAGCGGTACAGCTGAACATCAAGGAGGAACTCGACCGCGTTCCTCACGTGTACACCGAAGACGAACTCCGGAGCCGAAAGCTCTACACCTGGCAACGGCTCACGCCCGAGTACGACGAGGTCCCTTCGGGCCGGCTCCGGCTCGAGTTGGGGGAAGGGCGCGGTCTGCAGTGCTGGGCGGACGACAAGCGTTCACGTCTGGAGGACAAGATACGAGCGGCCGTCAAGGAGATTGAGCGGCGCGCTGAGGTCGACCAGCCGGCACGCCTGGCGCGAGAGAAGGCTGAGCGGGAACGCGCTGAGAAGTGGCGACGCCAGGAGGAGGAACAGCGGTGGCGGGAGGCGGAGCGGCAAGCAGCGCGCGATAAGGAACGTGCGCAGGCCGCCGACCAGGCAAGGGAGGAGCATCGGCGGCGAGTCTTCGGCCAGGCGCTGGAGGGATGGGCCTGTGCCGCGGAGATCCGCGAATTCTGTCGAGGGCTGGAAGCACTTGCGGCGACTCTGCCTGCACAGGAGGCAACGATTACGCAGTGGGTGACGTGGGCGCGAGCACAGGCAGATCACATGGATCCCCTGCACACGCCGAGCGTGCTGACCGAGGCGAAATTCGACATCGAACCGACCCCGGAGGCCCTGCACCGCTACCTACGGGAGGAGAGCCGAGGCGAACGAGAATCACGACCGGAAGAACCCGCCGGCGTCAGGTGCGACGATCTCTATCCATCAGCATGGCGATGGGGACGCCCAGGTCGCTTTCAATGGTGGCGGCGGTAGTCGTAGCCCCGCGCTTGCGCAGTGCCTCGACCGCCCGGTCCAGGAGCTTGCCAAGCCGTACAACCTCGTTGCGCAAGGCGATCAGCTCATCGAACCGCTCAACGGCTTCCTGCCCGCACCACTGCCGCACCAAGGCGTGCACAGGTTCGCGCTCGCGCAGCCGTACTTTGCGTTCCTTGCGGACGTCCTCCCAGGATGGACGGTACGGGTACCCGTAGAGGTTCTCCGAACGCAGTTCCGCTTCTTCCCGGTGGATCGCTTCTATGATCCCTTCGGAGAAGGTCGTAGCAATCGTCGGCATCAGCCGCCGTGCTGCCCGCCAAGGGCTGATCAGCGTCCCATGACGATCATGGAAGGCGAGAGGGTCGTCGGCTAAGCGGCATTCCAAAAGTTCCGCTTGTAACCCGCAGGCAGCCAGGGGCTGGTCCAGGGCGCTGCTGCGGTGAGCATCTGATCGGGTGAGCGGGCGCGGAAGAAGGCGTGGATCTGTCTGAGCCTGCCGGGCCAGCTGACGGCGGAGTTGGCGATGAACACCTTGAGCGCGGCCCATATGCGTTCCACCGGGTTGTCGTGCGGGCTGTAGCGGGCTCCGAACAGCAGCTCCATGGTGGGGTGCTCGGCCAGGTAGGCGGTGACGGCTTTGGCGTGGTGGATGCTGTCGTTGTCGCAGATGACCACGATCGCCGGGGCGGTCGGGACGGCCAGGCGGACCTGCTCAAGCAGGGCGATGAAGTCGGCGGCGCAGCGGCGGCCCAGCCGATACACCCACCGGCCGGTGGTCATCTCCAGCGCGCCGAACACCGTTACCTGCCGGTTCTTGCCAGGTGTGACGATCTCGGGCCGGCACGGGCGCAGCGTCCAGGTGGCGCGCAGGTGTGGCAGCAGGTGGACGTGGGTCTCATCGGTGGCCCACACCACCGCGCCGCGCTGTAACCGTCGCAGCCGGGCGCTGATGGCGGCCACCGCCCGCCAGCGATCAGGATCGCCGCGGGCCACCAGCTTGGGCTGGCGCCAGATCGCCACCAGGCGCAGTCGCCGATACAGGGTACGCGGGCTCAGCTTCGGACGGCCCAGGTACTGCCACAACCTGGACACCGTCCACGGTCCGGCTCGTTCCAGCAGCGCTGTGATCCGGGCGAGCAGGCGGGGCCCGCCGATACGCGGTCGTCCTGGACGGGGCCGGTCGGCCAAGCCTGCGGACCCGTGGCGGTTGAACCGGCCGATCCACCGCCGCACCGTGCTCGCGTCGCACTCCAGCAGGTCGGCGATCTGGGCCGGGGACAGCCCGTGCACCGACAACAGCACCATCATCGCCCGCCTGGCTTGCCGCCACCGGCCGCGCAGGTCGGCGCGCACCTGCTCGATCGAGCCTTGGGGACCGTTGGCGAACACGCTGACCGGGCGCATACTGACCACGACCTCGCCGGGTGGGTGGGCGTTGCAGGCAACTTCGATCCAACCCCCGGCGAGGTCCCTGTCAATGCCTGCCCGCGTCTGCGATCTCACGCCCCGTTACGTGCAGGACTTCTGGAATGCCGCTTAGTTCTTCGACGGTGAGTCCCAGACGATCAGCTACCCCCACAGGCTTGTCGATCCGCAGGACCCCCGTCTCGGTCTTGCTTCGTCCGAGGATCACCCGTCGGCCAAGCCCACAGACCTTCACGACGAGCAACGCGGCTTTGTACTCGATCGTGTCGCCGGCAGCAGACGATGCTTCTCTGACGGCCACAAGGCGCCGCTCGTCGTTGAGCCGCGGTTCGATGTCGGTCCACCGGTCGAGCAGAGAGGCGTAGGAGACCCATTCCTGTAGCCCGGCGTCGTCGCCGTCCAGTCGGCGGATCCTGATTGAGTCGTCGTTATCGCGAATCTTCACGATCGTGACGCGGTGCACGGGATCGGCCAGCGCCCTCGGCCGCTCGCGATAGGCCCACTCTTCCCCGATCTCCATGACTGACATTAACCCGGAGTGTGTGACTGTGTGGATACTTCACGTGACGTTCGCCAGATGGGCGTGCTGAGCTGCGTTCCTCCGTGCGTACCTGTTCATGGTCTGGGATCAACCGTGCGCAACAGGCTGAGTAGTCCTTCGATGGTCCCGTACTGATCACGAGAGAGCGGATCCGGGGTGAAGTGCATCAGATCGTTGCGGATCTCTCGGACTTCGTCCAGGTGCGCAAGGAAGAGTTGGTGATCGAGCTGCCACTGCAGAAGAGACCAACGTTGTGGGTCCTTGAGAAGGAAGATGTAGTCACCGAAGGTGAGGTCGGCGGCTCGGTGCACCTTTGATTTGCGGTGTGGTTGTACGGCGTCTCTGAGGTCGTCCACGGTGAAGACTTCGTCGGTGATGCGCCGGAGCCTGTTCTCCGCTTCTTCGATGAGGACGAAGGGACGGGCGAGGCTCCCGAACTGCCCGGTGAGGTCGGCGGCGGTGAGGATACCCGTAACGTGCACGCGATCGGCGTCGCGGACGAAGATGAAGCCGTCGGCGTAGATGGCCTCGATCTGATCGAGTAGAAGCGCGTCATGGTCCACGACCCGGGCCGACGCGATCGCGGCTTGGAGGGAAGGTTGGTTCGCAGCGATGTGAGCGCGGCCGATGGACTCCCAGCTGATCGCTCCGTGGTAGGTGCCGTCGGGGTCGATCACAGCGATCTGGGAGAACCGGCGTTGCACCATCAGAGTTTTGGCGTAGGTCAGGGTGACCGTGCTGGGTACGGAGACTAGCGGCGTGGGCAGGCTGCCCAGGCGCAGGCTCATATGCTCGGGTTCTGAGACGTCCTCGGTGTTGGTGGTGTCGTCAACGGTGGTGGCGCCGGAGGCCGGTTCAGCGCCGAGGGGGACGAGGGCGATCTCGTCGCTGACCGAGCCTTCGGTGAAGGGCGGGCGGGTGGTCAGCCCTTTGTTGGCCAGATCGGCTTTGATGGTGGCTATGACGGGGCCGGTACGTCGCCGTTGCCCCCAGTGCTCCAGCAGACTGCGGATGGTCATCTGGCGTGGACTGGCCGGGTCGCGAGAGGCCGCGTCTTCGAGGAGTTCGTCTGCGCTGGTGACTTCTTCCTCGCCTGCCAAGCCGGGATCGACGCCGGTGTCGGCGATGTCGGCGATCCGGCCGGCGGCGTTGTTGCGCGTCAGGCCGCAGACGGTGAGCAACGAGCTCAGACTGGCGCGCAGGTCAGGTCGGAGGGCTGTTAAGGGCACGTCCCAGCGGAGCCAGTCGACCGTGCGCACTTGTTGGAAGTCTTCCGGCTCGTGCGCTCGGTACTCATAGGGGCCGGTTACTTTGCCGATGGCGATGTGGCCGGCGGGCGATTTCAGGGGCATGACCACCAGGTCTCCGGTACGGATCTCGGTGGTGAATCGCCAGAGCTGCCCAGTCCAGTTGGAGATAACGTTCGCAGCCGCCGTGGGGAATGCCAGACGTAGAGCCTCGGCCAGCTGTTCTCGATTCGGGTAGCGGCTGAGGTCGCCGGCCTCCTGCCAGCCCACGATGACCAGCCCCTCATGTAGCGCCCGCGCTTCGCGTTGCCCTTCCCGGCCACCGCGAATCATCCACGCTCGTGGCTCGGCAACCGGCCGGACGTCTTCGTACATACATCGTCCTTTCTCGACCTGAACATATGGAACCTGCCAGACGTATGACGATGAAACAAGGGGAAAGGTAGATTGTCCTGAATTGTTGCTTCAGTTCGCTCAACGGACGAGCAGACGCTTGGGGGTTGATACGGGAACGTGGTCGAGCCCAGCAGTATCCGCACTAACACTCTAAAGCCGATTTGCCAGCAGAGTTGGCCTCATATCGGAGCTCTCATTGCCACGCTTATCGCAGCCGCTTCCTGGCACCTACCGTGAGCGATTCTGAATCGCTCAGTTGTCCTCTTCTCCGGGGCCGGAGGCTACGAGTCGCGTGGTGGCCAGTCGCTTGGGGGAGTCATCTCACGCCATGCCGCTTTGGCGAGGGCGTCCAAGGTCCGGTTCTCCGCGGTCGCCAGCTTCGCCCGCTCATGAAGCGGTCCGGCAATGCGCCCGAACGCCTCTCGCACCGTTGGATCAGGCCATCGGACAGTTTGCTGCTCAAAGATCCTCCTGCTGAGCTCGCGCGCCTGCCTCCCTTGGGCTGTCAGCACAAGCTCAGCAGCTCTGGCCCGCAGATCGTGCAGGAGCCACATGCGATCAGACTCGTAGAACGGACTGACCGCGAGCATGCCGCGGCTGGGAATCACCGGGACAAGGGTCTCGACAATCTGTACCTCGCTGGGGGTCGAGGCGACCAGCAGGGACCCCGGTTGAACGATGTGCTCCGATGACGCAGTGATTACACGGGCGACCTGGTCCAGGTGGGGGAAGGCTGTACCGCTTCAAAGTCGTCGCAGAGTGCTTGACCTGAAGGTCGGGCTGATGCAGCGGTGTGGGCAAGATTGGCTCTTATGCCTGTCCGTCTCCTGTACCTGATCATGATCCGGGTGTTCGGCTGGTTGGCGCTGCGGTGCCGGAGCGAGGCGGCCAAGGACGTCGAGATCTTGGTGCTGCGGCATGAGGTGGCGATACTGCGAAGACAAGGCACCCGGCCGAAGCCGGACTGGGCCGATCGAGCGCTCCTATCCGCGCTGACACGACTCCTGCCGCCCGGGCTGCGGCTCATCGGCTGGTGACGCCGGGCACGCTGCTGGCCTGGCATCGGCGTCTTATCCGACGCCGGTGGACGTATCCGAGCCGCTCCGGCCGCCCAAGGACGAGCGAGGAGATCCGAGAGTTGGTGGTGCACCTGACGCGGGAGAATCCGGCCTGGGGGTATCGCCGGGTGCACGGTGAACTCATCCGGCTCGGCTACCAGGCGAAGCGACCGTACGCCGGATCCTTCGCAGCCGGCGGGTCGGCCCGGCTCCGCCACGCACCGACACCTCGTGGAGGACCTTCCTGCGGGCTCAGGCGCACGGTTTGCTGGCCGTCGACTTTCTTCCATGTCGACACGGTCTCCTTGAAGCGCCTGTACGTGCTGTTCGTGATGGAAGTCGCCACCCGGCACGTGCACATCCTGGGTGTGACCGCCCACCCGACCGGAGCCCGGACGGTTCAGCAGGCCCGCAACCTGCTCATGGACCTCGGGGACCGGGTCAGATCCTTTCGCTTCCTCATCCGCGACCGAGTCGCCAAGTTCACCGGTGCCTTCGACGCGGACTTCGCCGGCGCGGGCGTGACGGTGCTGAAAATCCGGCCGCGCACACCGCGGGCGAACTGCTACGCCGAGCGGTGGGTACGCACCGTACGGGCCGAGTGCACCGACCGCATGCTGATCTACGGCGAACGGCATCTGCACTCGGTGCTCGGTGAGTACGTCGATCACTACAACAGGCATCGGCCGCACCAGTCCCGCGTGCAGCGGCCACCCGATCACGACGAGCAGACCGCCGTCCCGCTGGAAGACCGGATCGAACTCCGGAGGGTGCTCGGCGGACTTATCAACGAGTACCACCGCGCCGCGTAGCGGCCCGTCGCCTCAAGCGCCACCACCAGACTCACAGATCCTTCGGACGCCCGATCCGGACGGAATGTCGGCAAGGGAAGGTGGCCCGCTGATCAGCGGGAACCTGCTGACGCCGGATCCCGTTCCAACCTTTGACCATGGCGTAATTTGCAATATGTGTGTCGTTGACGCCATAACCCCACTACGACCAGCATGAATGCCATGCGAGTCGTCATCGTGGTCCACGAAGGTTTCCAGCTTCTCGACATGGCAGGTCCCGCCGATGTGTTCGCGACAGCGAGCCTGTTCCGTCGTGACGCGTACCAGGTGGAGGTGGCCGCACCCAGCGCAGGCGCGGTCAAGGCGCACGGCGGCATCACCACGATGGCCGAGCACGCGCTCGACTCGCTGGACGGCGAGATCGACACCCTGCTGGTCACCGGCGGCCTGTCGGTCCCGCGGGTGCGGCACGACGAGGTCCTGATCAAGGGCCTGGTACGGCTGGCGGGAAAGGCCACGAGGATCGCCTCGGTATGCAACGGATCCCTGCTGCTCGCGCAGGCGGGCCTGCTGGACGGCAAGCGTGCGACCACGCACTGGCTGGCCGCCAGGGAGTTGGCCGAGCGGCATCCGGCAGTGCGGGTGGACGCCGATCCGATCTATATCAAGGAAGGCAACATCTGGACCTCGGCCGGAGTGACGGCAGGGATCGACCTGGCGCTGGCCCTGGTGGCGGAGGATCACGGCCACGAGGTGGCCAGGGACGTGGCCCGCGGTCTGGTGGTCTACCTGCACCGGCCGGGTGGGCAGAGCCAGTTCAGCACGCCGATGGAGATACAGGCCCCTACCCGTGAACCGCTGCGTGATCTGCTGGCCTACATCGACTCGCACCCGGCCCAGGACCTGAGCGTTCCGGCCCTCGCCAACCGCGCCGGGATGAGCGAGCGGCACTTCTCGCGGGTGTTCACCGAGCAGAGCGGCTTGTCTCCCGGCCGCTACGTGGAGCGCTCACGCGCCGAGGCGGCCAGGAGGCTGCTGGAGGCCACCGATCATTCGCAGGACACCGTCGCCAGGCTCACCGGACTGGGTGCTCCGGAGACGTTGTACCGAGTCTTCCGCCGGCACTGGCGGATCTCACCCGGTGACTACCGTCGCCGGTTCCGTTCGAACGAAGGCTGAAAATGGACGTTGCCATTCCCCTGTATCCAGGTTTCACGGCGCTGGACGTCGTCGGCCCGTACACGGCCCTGGCCTTCGCGCCGGGCTGGACGGTCACGCTGGTCGCCGGGCTGCCCGGCCCCGTCACCGACGATCAGGGCACGATGACCCTGATGGCCACGGCTTCCTACGAGGAGGTGCCGCGTCCGGACGTCATCGTCGTGCCGGGCGGGCCGGGCACCGTGCCCGCGATGACCGACAAGGCGCTGACGGACTGGCTCCTCAGCGCGCACGAGCACACCACGTGGACGACCTCGGTCTGCTCCGGCTCCTTCGTCCTGGCCGCGGCGGGACTGCTCGCCGGCAGACGGGCCACCTCGCACTGGGGCTGGGTCGAGCACCTGGCAGGACTGGGCGTCGAGCCGGTCGACGAGCGGGTCGTCTTCGACGGGAAGATCGTCACTGCCGCGGGCGTCTCGTCGGGCATCGACATGGCGCTGGAGCTGCTCGCCCGGGAGGCGGGCGAGCGTACGGCGCAAACCGTACAGCTGGCGATCGAATACGATCCGCACCCGCCGTACGACATGCGGACCCTGGGCGGGCTCAGGGAGGAGGCGCTGAAGCTGATCGACGTGAGCTTCTGATCACATCGTGCCGATCCCGGCCGTCGGTGACCGGCGCCGTACCCCACGCGAGTTCATCGCGCTGGCGAAGGAACGCGGCTTCGACGAGCCGTCCGTGAAAGCCTGGAGTGATCGTCGACTGGCTGAAACAGGACTACGACCTCGGACGTGGACACGCGATGGCCTTGGTGCACGTCATCAAGAAGGGGCCGAAGATCGACGCCAAACTACCTGCAGAAAGAATCACATGAGCATGCCCGACCCCAAGATCGAAGCCATTCGGCGCTTCTTCACCGCCTATGCCGCCCACGACCTGGACGGCATGCGGGCGGTCCTCGCCGACGACGTCGCGTGGACCATTCCCGGCCATCACCCGCTCTCCGGCGTGAAGCACGGTGTCGAGGAGGTGGCCGCCTTCCTGGCCGAGCTCGGCAAGGCCGGCTTCCAGGCCGAGCCGGTCTTCCTGGAGGCCGACCACGAGTACGTCGTCGACATCCACCGCGGCTGGACCACCCAGGGCGTCGGCCGGGTCGACACTCTGTGGGCGCTGGTGTGGCACTTCGACGCCGACGGCAAGGTCGACCGGGTGGTCAACCTGTCCGGCGACCAGCACCAGATGGATGCCTTCGTCTGGGCCAACTACCGGCTCGCCCCGGTCCCCGAGCGGCTCGCATGAAGGTGGCCAACCTGGCGGTGGCTGTGATGGCGCTGGCCGTCACAGCCGGTGCCTGCGCCCAGGCAACTCCTTCACCCATCGCCACCAGCGGGAGTACGGCCCCCGCGGTCCCGACCAGCGGGCGGACCGAGGACGTCGTCGACGCCTTCGTCCGGGCGGCCAACAGCGGGGACGCAGCCGCCCTGCGTAAGCTCTTCGCCCCGGACGCGCGCTTCGACCGGGCGGGAACGGTTTTCACGGGCGCCGCGATCGTGGACGACTTTCTCAAACCGGACGTGACGGATGCGGGTGGCCGTTACCGCGAGACCTCGCGCCGCGTCGAAGGCGAGCGCCTGACCGTGGCGTTCACCTTCGACACCGGGCACGGCGGGCAAGAGCTGTTCACCTACAGCTTCCTGGTCCGCGGGGGACGCATCTCCGACGTCGTGGGGCGATATCTCTAAGAGTCCGCGGTGTCGGGGCGGTCCAACTGTCCCAGTGGTCCCACCGGGATCGGGCCGGCCCTCAGGCAGGACCTTGAAAGATCATGCGCGGACCCCGACGGGTTGCCTCGTCAGGCAGATGATCCCGGGAACGGGGAAGAGCATGAGGTAGAGGTTCGGTATCCACCAGGCGAGTGAGAAGTCTCCCCGCAGCGTCCAGAACGCGATCGCCATGAGCCCTGAGGCCATGGTCAGCACAAGCGAGACCAGCATCAGTGACGGGCCGCTCGCCCTGCGGCGGCGCAGGAGCCACAGGCTGGTCAGCCCGGTGGCGCTGGCCAGCAGGTCGATCCAGAGGAACGACCAGTTCCAGTCGGCCATCAGCGGGTTGGCGTAGTCGGCGAACGCCCATTCCGGCGGGATCAGCCCGAGACCGGTGACGGCGAAATAGACCACGAAGCCGACATCCGTGACGAGCATCAGGCACTTAGTCGCGCGCAGCACGGTCGATGGCCTCCATCAGGTAGCGGCGGGTTCCGTCATGCAGCTCGGGTCCGGGGGAGCCGAGCCCGAGCAGCCTGGCCGCCCACCACCCGTCCACGGCCAGTCGTACGGCCGTCGCCGCCGCCGGGTCGATGCCGTCGTCGGCGAGCCTGGCCTGCCAGGCGGCGAACCGCTGACGCAACGGCTCGAGCTCCGCCGGGTCGACGAGCACCACGGCGAGCAGCGCGGCGGTGACGCGGTCGGCGGGCGACGTGGCGGTGGTGTGCCGCTCGGGGATCGTCGCCTCGACGTAGGCGCGCAGGAAGTCGCCCGGTTGGGTGCCCGCCTGGGCGAGCGCGTACTCGAAGGCCTTGGTCAGCCGGTCGACCATGGCGGCGACCAGGGCCTGTTTGGTGGGGAAGTGGTAGAACAGTCCGCCCTTGGAGACCCCGGCCCGTTTGGCGACGGCTTCGAGGGTGAGCGACTCGCCTCCCTGCGACAGCAGCACGTCGGCGGCGGCGTCGAGGAGACGGTCCTTCGAGCTTGGTCGTGGCATACCCAAACTATACCGGTCAGCCGGTACAGTTTCGGTACAAGCCTCGATCGGGTCCAGATCCGGCAGGGCCCGCGGGGCGGCGATTTCCCGGTCAGGCAGGTGCGGGAAGTGCCTGTCCCACCAGGAGATCCTTCGCGGATCGCACGAACTCTGTGACGAGTGGGTTCGTGTCCGCGGTCCGGGTTGCCACGACGATCTGGCAAGGCTCGATCCCGTCGAGCGCCACCGTGACCAGGTCGGGACGCAGGGTGTGGCGCCGGTCGCCGGCCGGGACGATGGCGATGGCGGTGCCGTCGGCGATGGCCTCGAGCTTGTCCTCGTAGGCCTCGGCCAAGACAGGACCCACCGGGGCGGGTTCGCTGCCCGATCGGGGTTCGAGCCGCCAGAAGGTGGTCCATTCGACGCCCATCCCGGTACAGCCCACGAGTGGTTCCGCGGCGATGTCGCCGGCCGTGACCGCCTCTCTCCCCGCGAGGCGGTGCGACGCGGGCACGAGCAGGACCCGGGCCTCGGAGTACAGAACCGTCACCGCCAGATCCGCGGCTGGGATCGGCAGCGGCGTACGGGTGACCAGGGCATCGACCTGCCGCTCCAGCAGCATGGAGGCGTCCTGCGAGCCGAGGTGACGAGTGCGGACGTGGGCGTCCGGAAATCGCCGGCGCAGGTCGCGCACGGCGGGGGTGATGACGAGATCGTCGACGTACCCGATGGTGATCGTGCGCGCCGGCGCCGCGGCCAAGGCGGCCTGGACCGCCTGCTGGGCGTTGTGCAGCAGTTGCTGTGCCTTGGGCAGGAAAGCCGCGCCCGCGGCGGTGAGGCGGCTGCCCTGGGTGGTGCGCTCCAGGAGACGCACGCCGAGAGTGTTCTCCAGACGCTGGATCTGACGGCTCAGGGACGGCTGGGCAACACGCAGTTCCTCGGCCGCCCGGGCGAAGTTCAACTGCTCGGCGACGACCGTGAAGTACCGGACCAGCCGAAGATCCAGATCGGGAAGCATGCCCCCAGGCTAGTCCCGCGTTATGCACTTCTCGCATGACGGGGTGCAATACAGGCCTTGGACGCCTCCGCCGGTCCGGTGGTGTCATACCTGGCATGACCATTGTCTTTGTCCACGGCGTCCCGGTGACCTCCGCGGTCTGGGCTCCGCTGATCAGCAAACTGCCCAGGTCCCAGCGGCAGGACGTGGTCCGGCTCTCACCTCCGGGCTTCGGCGCCGCACTTCCCGCAGACTTCGGCGCCACCTTCCTGGACCACGGGGAGCGCCACGTCGAGGAGACCTTCTCGGGAGACGTCGCGGCCCGGCCCGGTCTGGTTCCCGTGGCCACCGACGACCTCACCGCCGGCAGCGTCGCGCTCCGCCACCGCGCCGCCCAGCGCGCCGGCGCCCGTGCCGTCGACCTCGACGCGCTCGGTCACTGGTGGATGCTTCAGGACCCGGCCCGGGCCGCCCGCATGCTGTCGGACTTCTGGAACAGCCTGTGAACCGGCGCATTCGGAAGCCGTCGATCTCGAACACCGCGCAACACGATCACCGAAAGACCGCCATCACCTCATGACCATGCACATCCCCGATCAGACCGGCCGGACCGTCATCATCACCGGCGGCAGCAGCGGCATCGGCAAGGCCACCGCTGCCGCGCTGGCGGCGAAGGGCGCACGGGTCATTCTCGCCGTGCGCGACCAGACCCGCGGGCGCGCGGCCGCCGCCGAGATAGGCGGACTCACCGAGTCGCGCCCGCTCGACCTCGGGTCGCTGACCTCCGTGCGCGAGTTCGCCCGCACGATGGACGGCCCCATCGACCACCTGATCAACAACGCCGGTTCCATGACCGACACCCTGCGGCACACCGCCGACGGCTTCGAGAGCCAGTTCGGCGTCAACCATCTCGGGCACTTCGCATTGACGAATCTGCTCCTGAGCCGGATCACCAGGCGGGTGATCACCGTGTCGTCCACCAACTACCGCAGCGCACACATCGACTTCGCGGACCTGCAGTGGCAACGACGGCCCTACCGGCCGTTCGGCGCCTACGGACAGACCAAGCTGGCCAACCTGCTGTTCACCCGGGAACTGCAGCGCCGCCTGATCAGAGCCGGCTCGCCGATCCTGGCCACGGCGGCGCATCCCGGCTGGGCAGCCACCGGATTCACCATGACCACCGGCCGGCGGATCCTGGACCGCACCCTCGCACTGGGAACGCGGCTGCTGGCCCAAAGCCCAGAAGGCGGGGCCCGGCCGACCCTGCTGGCCACCGTCGGCGACGTCCCCGGCGCAAGCTTCTCCGGCCCCAGCCGGTTCGGGGTACGCGGCCCCGCCGCACTCGAAGAATTGTCCGGTGAAGCACTCGACGATGACATCGCGCAAAAGCTCTGGGAGGTTTCCGAACTCCTCACTCATATCGAGTTTCCCCGTCTGGGCGGCCGGCCTGACCCGGCTGAGCAGTAGATCACCGGAAACGTCAGGCAGGCGCCTGGTGGCAGCGGCCCGAGCTTCCGCACGCCGAAGGGTGCGCCCCCTTCTCGGGGCGCACCCTTTTCAGCGGCTGCGGCTCAGTTGCCGCTCCAGAAGCGGTAGCCGTGGTCGGTGACGAAGTCGGCCCGCTTCCAGGCCCCGGACGTCAGGGACTGCACGTGCCAGCCGGCCTGGCCGCGGTCGTCGCGCAGGCGGGGCCAGGTCCGCTCGCCGCCGCCGTTGGGGTCGCCGGTGGCGGCGAAACGGATCCAGGCGCCGATCAGCCGGTCACCGAGTGCGGCCTGCCGGGGCGAGAGCTTGTCGAACAGGGCCAGGTCGAACAGGTACGGCAGCTCGGCCATGTGCTGGGCGGCGGCGGGGAAGCTCGGCTTCGGGTAACCCGCGTACCAGGGGGTCTTACGCTCGGCGAACTCGAACATGCGCGTGGAAGTCCAGCGGGACAACGTGCGGGCGGTGTCGAGGGTCGGCGCCGACCAGGTCGAGTCGGTCTTCACCCGCGCCAGGGTCCTGCCCGCCGAGGCGCCCAGCGGGTAGCGCTTGAGCACGGCGCCGGCCCTCTTGCCGTAGGCCTGCTCGATCGCGGGCCGGTAGTCCGCGGCCGGCAGGGGCTTGCCCGTCGCCAGTTCCAGGCCGAGGATCATGCCGTTCTCCTCGTCGTGGTTGACTCCGTACAGGACGGGGACGCGGTTGAACCGGCCCGTGCGCAGGGCCTCGTCGACCGGGAGCGGCAGCGCGGGCGTGCCGCTGACCGGGCGCGGTTCCCGCGCCGTGCCGTACGCCTTCAGCAGCCGGTCCATCGGGACCTCGCGCAGGCAGCCGGCCACGTCGGACGCGTCGGCGCAGCCCACCTTCTCGATCACCTCCTTGCTCTCGGCCCGGGCCACGGCCGGGGTGCGGGAGGCGTTGCCCGGGATGCCGCAGGGCGCGCTCTGCACGATCGCCCGGTGGAACAGCCCGGCTGAGGCAGGCGAGGCGAGATGGCCGCAGACGGCGAAGCCGCCGCCCGACTGGCCCATGATCGTCACGTTGCCCGCGTCGCCGCCGAAGGCCGCGATGTTCTCGCCCACCCAGCGCAGCGCCTGGCGCTGATCGTCCAGGGCGAGGCCGCCGGACTCCTTCAGCGACGGGTGGGTCAGGAAACCGGCGACGCCCAGACGGTAGTTCATCGACACCACGACGGCGCCGCCGGCCGCGAGCCGGTCGGGGCCGTACAGGTCGCCCATGCCGAACATCATGCTGCCGCCGTGGATCCACACGATCACCGGCAGCTTGCCGCGCTTGCCCACGGGCGTGGTCACGTTGAGGTTCAGGCAGTCCTCGTCCGTGCTGGGCTTGCCGATGGGGTAGCCGGCGGGCTGCGCGCACACGGCGCCCGGCCTGGTGGCGTCACGCACTCCGGTCCAGGAGGTGGCCGGGCGGGGCGCGGCGAAACGGGCGGCCTCGGCGTACGGGATGCCCTGGAAGGAGCGCACCTGCTGGCCGACGCTCCCGCGCACCGCGCCCTTCGAGGTGACCACGACCGAGGGGTCGGCGGCGGCCTGCGCGGTCGGCGCCATGGTGGCCAGCAGAGCGAGGCCGAGGCCCGTCGCCGCGATCGTCTTCTTCATGTTCGGTCTCCCTGTCCGTCAAGCGATGGGAGGACCATAGCCAGATTTGCACGATCGAGTCAAACGAACGAGCAAAACGATCGAATGAAACGATTGCGCTAATCTGTTGGTAGGGTGTGCCGCATGGGAAACCGTGAAGACCTGCTCGCGGCCGCCAAGCGGTGCCTGCGCGAGAAGGGCTACGACCGCACCAGCGTGCGCGACATCGCCGGCGCGGCGGGCGTGAGCACCGCCGCGATCGGCTACCACTACCGATCGCGGGAGGCCCTGCTCACCCAGGCGCTGTTCGACCTGCTGGACGAGTGGGGAGACAGCCTCGGCCGCGCCCTGGCCCCGGGCGCGGGCGACGACGCGGCCCGCGGCTTCGAGCGCATGTGGGACGGGCTCATCGAGCAGTTCACCGCGCATCCCGACCTGTGGCTGGCCACGGTGGAGCTGTTCCTGCAGGCGCAGCGGCAGCCCGACCTGGCCGCCCACCTGGCCGGCGGTGTCGCGCAGGGCTGGCGTGGCATGGCCGCGATCCTGCAGAGCGTGCCGGAGGAGACCGTCTCCGATCACTCCGCCCGCACCCTCGGCATGGTGCAGACCGCGCTGATGACCGGGGTGATGGTCCAGAGTCTCAGCAATCCGGCGAGCGCACCCACCTCGGCCGAAGTGCTGGAGGGGCTGCGGGCACTGGCGAAGATCGCCGCACCCGCCGCCCCGTGACGCCCGCGTCCCGCAGGTAGGAAGGGCTCGTCACGGGGCGGCACTCGCGGGGTTACATGGTCGTCCCGCCTGAGACGTCGAGCCGGTGTCCGGTGATGTAGCGGCTGTCGTCGGAGGCGAGGAAGGCGACGGCGTCGGCCACGTCCTGCGGTGTGCCGAGCCGGCCGAGGGGCGTCTGGGCGGTCAGCCAGGTCAGGGCCGGGCCGACCAGGCGTCCTTGGTGCATGTCGGTGTCGATGACGCCGGGGGCGACGAGGTTGACGGTGATGCCGCGTGGCCCGAGCTGCTTGGCCAGGGCGACGGTCATGACGTCGAGCGCGGCCTTGGACATGGCATAGTCGATCGCCCTGGGCATGGCGGCCCCGCGGGTCAGCATGGTGCCCACCGTGATGATCCGCCCGCCGTCGCGCAGCCGTGGCAGGGCTTGCTGGGTGATGAGGAACGGTGCGGTGGTGTTGACCGCGAACAGGCGCTCGAAGCCCTCCCGCGTGACGCCGTCGATCTCGCTCTGGTCACCGAGGATGCCCGCGTTGTTGACCAGGACGTCCAGCCCGTCGGCGTGCGCGTCGAAGGCGGCCCACAGGGCTTCGGCGTCGCCGGGCGCGCCCAGCTCGGCCTGGACGGCGAAGGCCCGCCCGCCGGCCGCTTCGATGGCGGCGACGGTGTCCTTGGCGGCGGCGTGGTCGCCGCCGTAGTGCACGGCGACCCGGGCGCCTTCGCGGGCCAGCCGGGTGGCGATCGCGCGGCCGATGCCCCGGCTCGCGCCGGTCACCAGCGCCGTCCTGCCGGTCGATGTCGTCATGATGTGCCTTTCTGTCTCATGCGGTGTAGGGGGTGGTGGCCGGCTCGGCCGCGTGCCGTTTCACCGGCAGCAGGGCGGCCAGCGCCACCAGCGCGACGAGGATCAGGGCGAGGATCGGGGCGGATCCCCAGGCGTACCGGGTGCCGCCCCAGCCGGCGACCAGGCTGAGCGCGACCAGTACCACCGTCAGCAGCAGCGCCCCCGGATAGTCGATGCGCGCCCTGATCCGGCGCGGCTCCAGCCGTACGGCGGCGCCGATGAGCAGCAGGGCCGCCGCGCCGACGGGCAGGTTGACGAAGAACGCCCACCGCCGGCCCACGTCGGCGAACAGGCCGCCGAGCAGCGGCCCGGCGATGAACGCGATCGGCATCATGACCCCGAACAGCCCTATGAGCCTGCCGCTGTGCCGGGGCGGCACGACGACCTTGCGGCCGTACAGGTCGCCGAGTTTGCCCCAGATCGGCGTCGTGGCGGCCATGCAGATCAGGTAGCCGGTCGCCACCCAGGAGAAGTACTCCCAGCCCGCCGAGGTTTTTCGCGATCACCGGCAGCGCCGGGTCGAGCATCATGCCGTCCAACGGGGCTGTGATCATGCCCAGCATCGGGCCGGGATCGATCCATGCGTCCTCCATTTCGCGTACTTCGTACGTGAAATGGACCATAGCTCATTCAGGTACCATGTACGCAAATGGGAGGAAGGGGTGCGCATGGCCGACGAGGAACCCATCACCAGCATCTGGATGCAGCCCGAGGCGCACGAACGCTCCGGCCCGGGACGGCGCCCCGGCTACAGCCGTGCGCAGATCACCCGAACGGCCGTCCGGATCGCCGACGCCGAAGGAGTGGAGGCCGCGACCATGCGGCGGATCGCGGGCGAGCTGGGCACCGGCGCCATGTCGCTCTACCGCTACGTACCCCGGCGCGACGACCTGTTCGACCTCATGATCGACCTGGCGATGAGCGAGATCGAGCTCCCCGACGGCCCGTCCGGTGAGTGGCGCGGCGACCTGACGCTGCTGGCCCGGCAGACCCGCGCCGCCGGCCTACGCCATCCCTGGCTGATCGCGCTGCTCACCAGCCGGCCCACGCTGGGCCCCCACCTGCTGCGCGTGCACGAGTTCGCACTCAGCGCCTTCAACGGGACCGGGCTCGACATCGACGACATCACCGGCTTCGCCGGCATGCTGAACGACTACGTCCACAGCGCGATCCGCCGCGAGATCGGCTGGCTGGAGGAGGCCCGCCGCACCGGCCTGGACCCCGAGCGCTGGAAGCGGGACTACATGGGGCCTTATGTCCGCCAGGTGGTCGAATCCGGCGCCTTCCCCCTGTTCAACCGATCGGTTCTCGACTCCCGCACCGCCCACCTCGCCCCTGAGGAACGCTTCGGGCACGGACTCGATCGCGTCCTCGACGCCATCGCAGCGCTCGTACCATCGCTCTGACCTCGTTGAGCGGGAAGTCGGCAACGCTCCCGGGAAGGAGCCGCTCGATCGCCGGGCCCGGTTGCCGCCGACAAGACAGGAGGATGGGCAGCCGACGACTGAGCGTCCGCCGCGCACCGTGGCCCGATGGGACAGGGAAGTATGGTTGTGTGGCCTCAGGACATCGTTGACGGGCGAAGCTCGGGAGTTGCTTGACCGACGATCTTGCAGGGATGTCCCGCCGTCTCAGGACATGCTTGACTTCCCTCCCCGTGACATCTCCGTCGCTTAGCGCAATCTGCCGGTCCGCACCCACTTGCCAGGCGTGATGATGCCTGCGGTGGGGGTGCGGCATGGAACCACGCGAGTTACAGGAGTACCGCTACCGCGCGGTGCGTGAGGTGCTCGACGGATCGGCGATCGGCGAGGTCGCCGTCCGGTACGGCACGTCACGGCAGTCGCTGGACACCTGGCGCAAGCGCTTCCTGGCCGAGGGCCTGCCTGGTCTGCTCGATCGCTCTCGGCGGCCGCGCACCAGCCCGGCGCGCACCGGCTCCGACCTCGAGGCGCTGGCCTGCCAGCTGCGGCGGCAGCATCCGCGATGGGGCGCCAAGCGGATCCGATACGAGATGGAGCGGCGCGGCGCCCAGCCGGTGCCGTCGCGGGCGACGATCCATCGCATCCTGGTGCGCAACGGCCTGGTGACCGCCCAAACCCAGGAACGCAAGCGGGTCTGGAAGCGGTGGCAGCGCGCGGCGCCGATGCAGTTGTGGCAGCTGGACCTGGTCGACGGCGTGCCGCTGACGAACGGGCGCACCTGCAAGGTGGTCACCGGGATCGACGATCACTCCCGGTTCGTGGTGCTCGCTACGGTGCTGCCCGTGGCCAGCGGCCGGGCGGTGTGTGAGGCGTTCGCCGCGGCGATGCGCCGCTACGGGGTGCCCGCCGAGGTGCTGACCGACAATGGCAAGCAGTTCACCGGCCGCTATACCAAGCCTCTGCCGGTGGAGGTGATGTTCGAGCGGCTGTGCCGGCACAACGGCATCACCGCCCGGCTGACCAGACCGCGCTCCCCTACCACCACCGGAAAGATCGAGCGCTGGCACAAGACATTCCGGCGCGAGTTCCTCGACCAGGCCGGCCCGTTCGAGTCGCCACAGATCGCCCAGGAAGCGATCGACGGCTGGGTCGAGGCCTACAACCACCAGCGCCCGCACCAAGCCCTGCAGATGGCCACCCCCAGCGAACGCTTCCGGCCCAGCTCCAGCCCGTCCGACATGCCGGTCACCCTCGTCGACGCCCACCCCATCGACGAACTCGAACCCGACGACCCGCTCGCCGACGACTTCGCCGTCATCGGCCCGTCCCCACTGCCCACGCCCCTCCCCGGCGCGGTGGAGTTCGAGATCGTCGTGCCGCCCAGCGGCGCAACCACCCTCGCCTCCACCGGCCAGAGCGTGTGGATCGGACCGGTCTGGGCGGGCCGGACCATCACCGTCTGGGCCGACCAGTGCAGCATCCACCTGTCGGTCAACGGCCATCACCTCAAGACTCTGGCCTCCCGCCTATCGGCCGATCATCTGCACCAGCTGACCATGCGCGGCGCCCGCCCGGCCGGGCCACCGCCCGCACCACCCGCGCTCGCCAGGACCGGTGGCCATCAGGTCGTCCCCGTCGGCCAGCCGGTCGAAGTGCAGCGCAACGTCCGTCGGAATGGCTTCATCATGGTCGCGGACCGGGCCTTTCTGGTCGGTCGCGACTATGCCGGGCAGCGCCTCACCGTCCGGCTGGACGGTCACCTGATGCACGCCGTCAGCCAGGGCGCGCTGGTGGCCACCTGGCCCTGTCCCGTGTCCGCAGACCGGCTGTCCTCGATGCGCGGCGCCCAGGCCGCTGCCACCCCGCTGCCGCCCCCACCGCTGCCGACCGGGTCCATCCGGGTGCAACGGCGGGTGGGCCGGGACGGCCGAATCATGGTGGGCAACCAGCGGATGAAGCTCGGCAAGGGCAATGCCGGAAAGATCGTCACCGTGGTGATCGAGGACACCTACTTCCGCATCCTGCACGGCGAGGAGGAGATCGCCGTCCGGCCTCGCAAGAACACCACTCCGATCACCCAGCTGAAGGTCCACGCCCGCCACTCCAACCCAGGCAAACCGTCCAACATCTCCTGAGACCTTTGTTGCTGGCAAGGCACGCCCGAAGCGTCAAGCATGTCCAGAGCGCACCCGGTCAAGGAAGTCGCGAGACCACACACCCAGGAAGTAGCCATTCCCTGTCGCATGCAAGGTCCTTCCCTCATTCCGGCCGGTGGTTCCGCCTCGCGCCTCTACGGTCGAAGGCGATGCCTTCCCTGTCATACAGGAGCCTGCCGGTGATCCCCGAATCCGCGCCAAGCCTTACCCGACCGGCAGCTTGCCGCAGGCACACTCGCGGCCTTTCGGCGAGATCGCCGCGGTGATGAACGCGCTCATGGACAGCACGTTCATCCTCCGCGACACCAAAGGCCCCGAACCCCGTGACCACGGTCAAGACCCTGCCGCTCACCGGCGGTGATCGTATGCCTCGTGGCCGAACCCCCGTTCGCGTTCAGCGGGTCTCCCGCCTGCGCTGGTGGTGGACTCGCATCACCACGCCACACGCCCCGCTGCGCTTCGTCTACCACCCGCCCGCACTTCCGGCCGGCCTGCGCGAAATCTACGTCTACGATCCCGGCGACTACGACATCGCCCGCCTCGTCTGGCAGGTTTGCGACGTCTGCCGCTGCGGCAGCATCAACAAGATCTCCATCGACCAGGAATCGCAACGCCAAGGGCTCGGCCGCCGCCTGATCCACCGCGCCCTGCGCGACGGCCCCGCGTACGCCTGGGTCACCTCGGGACAGTCCCCGGAGGCCGAGAAGTTCTTCCCGATCATGAGCGCCGAGACGGGAGCGGCGTTCACCGCGCACGGCCGGTCATGTCCCCACACCAACCTCGACCGGAAGAGCTTCGCCGCCGAACGCATCCGGCCACCGCGCGCGGTCATCGAACACGACATCTGACAACGCCACGCCAGGGACAACGCTGACCACCAGGCGTCGCTGCTGCGTCAGCGCCACATCCTCACCGAGGCCGGCCTCTTGTCGCACACCGAAGGCTTCCGCCCGCCGATCGGGTGCTGCTATTCGGGACCGGGAGACGGTCGACATCCACCACGTGCGCAACCGGTGCAGAGCCCGTCGCGTCGCCCTGCGCGTCCTGTCGAACTTCTACGGCCTCACCGCAAATGACTCGACCACCGCGCTGATCATCGATGTCGTCACCTCGGTCGGCCAGTCCCAGCGCGACCTGTGAAACGAACTCACCGACGAGGTGTGGACGGCGTTCCGCGAGCAGGGCGCCTCCATCCCGGCCCGCGCTCGCACCCACGGAGTCTCGCACTCATGGAGTGAACCGCGCCGGCCGGCCTGCTGCTCGATCAGCGGGGCTGACGGCTCGTCACCAGACCGATGCCGAACACGGCTCGCCACCGCTGACCTCCGTTCTTATCCTCCTCACGGGCCAAGACGAGTGCGCCGGCGGCGAGCCTGCGCGCGGTGCTGATCGTGGTTGTTCTTCCCTGAGGGGCAGGCCCGGTGGCCCCGGTTGGGGTCAGGTGCACTGCACCTGGTAGGCGACCTGCTTGACCGGCTTGTTGTGGTTGACCACTTCGATGGCGAGTGTGCCGCCGCTGGGGTTGGCCGCCCAGTTGGAGGACGTGGTGTCGGTGAAGCCGTCCGGTCCTGTGGTCTGGGTGAGGATATGAATGGCGCGGCCGTCGACGAGCCATCGGAAGGAGATCGCGGTGCCCGGTGCGGCGTGCAGTCGCGCCGACGCCTGCGTGCTCGGCCTCAGGCTGCAGTCGCCGTGGTAGCTCTCACTCACGACGCTGCCGATGCGGACCGTGCCCGGGTCGGGCTCCTTCGGCACGCAGGTCCAGGTGTAGGGGTACTGGACATACGGCTTGTTGTGGTTGAGCACTTCGATGCGGACCGTTCCGCTTCCGCTGCCGGTTTGCCGCGGCACGTTCCAGAGGTCGTCGAGCTCGTTGCGGAGGTTCGGTTTGAGGGTCTTGGTCCTGACCGGGCCGGGCTTGCCGTCGGCGACCAGCCGGTATTTGACCTGGGTCTCGCGGTCGGTCATGAACAGGGCCGCGGCGTTCAAGGCGAAGGGGGCGTCGCAGTCGCCGGTGTGGTGGGGCACGCGGGCGTAGCGGAAGGTCAGCGTGGCGTCGTTGGGGCCGTCGTCGCAGGTGAAGGTGTAGGAACGCGTGTCGGGCTGGACGGGGCCGCCCTGCACCATGAGGCCGACCTGGTGCGTGCCCGCCGCGTCCTTGCCCAGGCTCCAGCGGCTGTTCATGAGGTAGGCGCGGGCCTGAGTGGAGGCGGGGAAGGGGATGTCCAGCTTCGGACCGGCGACGCCGTCGATGATCCACCAGGCGGTGACCGTCTGCGCGGCGCCGGCGGGCAGGGTGATGCTGCCGGTGGCATGGTAGGGGACCGGTTCGACGCACGAGCCGATGTAGTCGCCAGGGGAGACCAGGACGATCTGCCGTCCCGGGACGGCCGGGGGCCGCGTGGTCGTCGGCGTCGGCGTGGGCGTCATGGTCACGGTGATGGTCGGCGTCGGGGTCGGGCCGGGCCGGCAGGTCACCGTGTAGGCGGCGCGGCCGGAGTCGCGCCCTCCGGGGCTCAGGATGCGGATCGCCTTCCAGCCGCTCGCCGAACCGCCGACGGTCAGCGGCAGGCTGACCTCGCGCAGGCGCGGCCCGCCGGCCGGGAAGTGCAGGGTCTCGGGCCGGTCTTCGCCGGTCAGGCTGTCGATCCACTGGTAGCGGACGGTGGCCGGGACGCGTGAGACCTGGACGGTCGCGGTGAAGGTCACCGTGGTAGGGCAGACGCCGGTGTGGGTGGCCGGGCTGACGTCCACGTCGGCGGCCGAGCGGAGCGTGTCGTCGGCGGGCAGCGGGTGGGAGGCGTCCCACACCTGCGGCGGGCCGTCGCACGAGACGCTGAACCGGGCCTTGCCCGACAGTCCCTTCCTGCCGATGATCTCGACCGCCTGCCAGCCGGTGACCTCGCGGTCGAAGGTCTGCCGGTCGCGTACGGTCACCTTGCGGGCGCCGTTCACCCGGAAGCTCTTGACCACGCTCTTGGTGCCGTCGCCGCGCACCCACCGGTAGCGCACGGTGCCCTTGCCCTTGGCCGCCACCACTGCGGAGAACCCGACCGTGGTCGGACACGCGCCCGACTGCGCGGCGGGGGACGCCTTCACCTTCGCCACCGCCGTCTTGACGGGCGCGGCGGATGGGACGGCGGCATGTGCGGGAGCGGCGGCGGCATGTGGGGGAGCGGCGGCCAGCAGCCCGCCGAGCACGACCATGCTCAGCAGCAACGCTGTCGCTTTCATCGCGATCCTTTCGTCAAATGGGCACACGACCGTGCGCCGCGGGGTTGTGTAGTGGCCTTCGCCGACGTCGGCGCAGGATTCCCGGGGTCGCCGAAGAATGTTCAGCTCGCCGCGTGCTCGCGGGGCCACCACTTCCCGTCCGGCATGCGGATGATCGAGAAGCCGACGTGGCCGAAGGCCGCCAGCAGGATGGCCGGGCCGCCGAACGCCAGGACGGGGGTCCAGCTCCGCGTGCCGGCGATCCACACGACCAGGCCCACCAGCACGGCCGCGGGGAACCACCATCGCGCCCGCCCCGCCCAGGCGTAGGCGACTGCGACGAGCACCAGGCCCGCGGTCGACCCGATCATGCCCGGCAACTGCCAGCCGGCGATGAGAGCGGGATGCGCCGAGCCCGCCATGATCTTGGCCGCCTGCCACTCGGACAAGTCCCGGTAGAGGGCGATGTCGAAGAAGTCGGCGACCATCATGGCGGAGAAGTTGATCAGGCCGATGACCGCCACCGCGCCCGCGAGGTTGGCCAGCACCACGCCCTTGCGACGGACGAGGTGGACCATCCCGATCACGCCGGGCACGAACAGGACCCACGCGTAGTGCAGGAGCGTCGCGCTGAGTCCCGCCGCCCCGGGGTTGTGGGCGTAGACCAGGGGGTCGTCGACGCCTGGCTCCTTGGGGTCGGCGATCATGCCGGCGAGCAGGCAGAGGGGCGCGAGGACGAGGCTCGCGCCGGCCGCGACGCGGCGGAAGGAGTCGGCGTTGGCGATCACGCGGAGGACCCTACGGATCACCCACCGCTTTCGTCGTCAAAGCAGCCTTTGACCCGCCATCCTCCTCCCGGTGGATATTCACCTGGGAACACTCCATTTCCCGTCGGCCACTACTCTCCCTGCATGCGTTCCCCTCACCGCCTCACTGCGATCGACTGGCTCGTCACCGCCGTCGTGAGCCTGTTCGTGATCGCGGAGGAGGTCACGCAGCGATCGCTGGCGCTCTCGCGCGAATCCTTCTCCCCGTGGGCGGCGGCCGCGGTGGTGGTGGCGGTGGCCATCGGAGTGCTGCTGCGGCGGAGGTTCCCGTTCGCGATCCTGATGGCCTGTTCGGCCGTCAACTCCGCATCCCTCGCCCTGACCGGCGGACCCGCCACGGCCTGGCAGTTCTACACGCAGCTCCTGCTGCTGTTCACACTCCTGTCAGAGCTGCCCCCGCGCAGCGCGAAGGCCGTCACCGGCCTGGCCGCGACCCTCGGGTACGTCGTCGTCATGGCCACCCTCGGCTCGTCCTCACCCGGATGGGGTGACGTGGCCGTCGCCCTGGTGATGACCTCGCTGGCGGCCGGGTCCGGCCTGGCCGTACACCGCCACCGCGAGCTCGCCGTGCTGGCCGCCGAACGTGGGAGACTGCTGGCCCGCGAAGCGGTCGCGGCGGAGCGCGGCAGGATCGCCCGCGAGCTGCACGACATCATCGCCCACAGCGTCAGCGTGATGACCATGCACAGCAGCGGCGTACGGCTGCGGCTGCGCGACGACCACGAGAGCGAACGGCAGATGCTGGTGACGGTCGAGGAGACCGGCAGGGAGGCGCTGATCGAGTTGCGCCGCATGGTCGGCCTGCTGCGCACGTCCCAGGACGATCCGGCCCCGCCGGGCGTCGGCCTCGACCGGCTGCCCGACCTGCTGGACCAGATCCGCTCCGCGGGACTGGAGGTGACCCTGGACGTGCGGGGCGAGCCAGCGCCGTTGCCCGCGGCACTCGACCTGTCGGCGTACCGGATCGTCCAGGAGTCGCTGACCAACGCGCTCAAACACGCCGGCCCCACGCGCGCCGCCGTTACCGTCGCCTACCGGCCGGGCGAGCTCCGTCTGGAGATCATCGACCACGGACCGGCGGAGCGGCGGGCCAGGCCGAGCCGGACGAGCGAGGCCGGACACGGCTTGATCGGCATGCGTGAGCGGGCCGCGCTGTTCGGCGGCACGCTCACCGCGGAACCCGACCACTCCGGCGGCTTCCGCGTGCAGGCGGTGCTGCCCCGATGACCAGCACCCACCCCGAGCACGGGCACGAGATCGGCGTCGTGCTCGCCGACGACCAGGCGATGATCAGAGCGGGACTGCGGCTGATCATCGAGACGCAGCCGGACCTGGCCGTGCTCGGCGAGGCGCGCGACGGCGGCCAGGCCGTGGAGCTGGCCCGCACCCTGCGCCCCGACGTCGTGCTGCTCGACATCGACATGCCCCGGCTGGACGGTCTGGAGGCGGCCCGCCGCATCCTGTCCGCGCCCGCCCCACCACGGGTGATCATGCTGACCATGTACGACACCGACATCAACCTCGACCGCGCCCTGCATGCCGGCGTCAGCGGTTTCCTGCTCAAGGGCTCGCCGCCGGAGCAGTTGTTCGCCGCCGTCCGCAGCGCCGCCCGCGGGGACGTCCTGCTCGACCCCGCGGTGACCGGACGCGTCGTGGACGCCTACCGCCGCACCATGCCCGCGGCCAGCGGCCCGGCGACGGACGCCCGCCGTCCCCCGCCTTCGCCTCTGACCGCCCGAGAGGAGCAGGTGCTTCGCCTGGTCGCCGGCGGGCTGTCCAACTCCGAGATCGCCGGCGCGCTGTCGATCGCCGAGTCGACCGTCAGCACCCACCTCAACCGCCTGCTGGCCAAACTCGCCTTGCGGGATCGCGCTCAGCTGGTGCGGTACGCGTACGAAACCGGCATCGTCCGCCCGGACAACTGGCCGACACGGCACTGAGCAGGCTGCTGAAGGAGACGCGCTGGTGCCCTCTACAGGTGCCACCGGAATACGGCAGAAACGGGCGGCGGCGGGTGCT
The DNA here is from genome assembly GCF_013283785.1 of Nonomuraea antri. Classification (GTDB taxonomy): domain Bacteria; phylum Actinomycetota; class Actinomycetes; order Streptosporangiales; family Streptosporangiaceae; genus Nonomuraea; species Nonomuraea antri. Next base: position 10,019 of record NZ_JABCPZ010000066.1, on the reverse strand, counting down.
GCTCTTGTCGCCAGACCTGTCGTCGCGGATGACGACGTAACCAGGTCCGTCCACTCCCACAGCACGGCGAGAGGGGATCGTGGACCGAGACGAGCCCTCACGTTCCGTCACCACTGAAGCGGACCCGAGTCGCGTTCCAGACAGTCCGGGTGCGCGATGACAGCGTTACAGTCCCTCGATCCGGTGCGCCTTGCCCGGCTCGGCGAACTCCAGCAGCGCCGCCGCCTCCGCGTGCACCTGTTCGGCCTGGTCGTCGGTGAACGGCGCGAACGGTTCGACGGTCACCGTCGTCTTGTCGCGCTTCCATATGCCCTGCACGAAGCCGTCGATCAGGACGGTGCCGTGCACCTGCCCGTTGACGGTGATGACGCGCCTGCGGTGCTCGTCGGCGATGACGCGGGTGCGGTCGGCGTGGCTGAGCAGCAGGTTGTCGAAGGGCGCCAGGAGGCGTACGGGGGCGGGGACGTCCTGGTCGGGGCGGGGAGCGTCCGGCAGGTCGAACATCGTGTCGCTCAGCATCACCAGCCGGGGCCGCAGCCGCTCCACCACCTCGCGCAGACCGGTCAGTCCCGACCAGGCCTGCACGTCGGCCACCGTGGCGGGGCCGAAGGCTCGCAGGTAGCGCAGGACGAGCTCCTCGGGAGAGGGTTCGGCGTGCGGTTCCCTCCCCAGCCATGCCTCGGCCGTGGCATAGGCGGCCTGGCCCGACTTCCCCCACACCGCCCGCGGCGGCACCTGCACCAGCGCGGCCAGGCTGCGCAGGATCTGCGACAGGTCGGCCGCGGCCGTGCCGGGAAAGGCGCCGGCCAGCGCCGTACCGAGCGCCGCCGCCGTCATCGGCCCCTCGCGCAGCAGTTCCAGCCCCGCCTTGACCACCGCGTCCTGGTCGGCCCCCGCGATGCGGGCGCCGAAGGCGTGCTGGAAGGAGCGGGTGAGCATCGGCTGCGTCAGCGGACGCAACCACAGGCAGTCGGCGGCGCTGACAAGGTGGACGGTGCCGCGCATGAGCACGATCCGCACCACCTGCCGCCCGGTCAGCAGCTCGGCCAGTTCCTGCGGCCGGAAGCCCGACAGACGGCACCACAGCCCGAAGTACGGCGGGAACGGCGCCTGCGCCTGTAACCCGACCAGGTGCTCGACCGCCTCCAGCGCCGTCAACGAGTGCCTGCGCAACAGCAGCTGGCGGGCGAGGGTGGCGCGGTTGAGCGCAATGCGGCTGATCATGCCACGCATTGTAGGAGCCACCACCGGATGGCCCGTTGTGGCCAATTAGCCGGTGATCGTCGCGTGTCGGTAGCTGGTGACGTCGTTTCTCGTCACCGGTGTGCATACGGCCGATCAGAGCCTGGCCGGGCGGGGACGGCGGAGGAGTTGCTCTCCTGGTGGTTGCCGTCCTGCTAGTTGCTCCTGGGCGGCGAGCCGGCGCTGATTTGTTGCCCGCTGGTGAGGATCAGGTGAGGATCGGATTGTGAGCGCAGGAGGTCGGCCCATGTGGTGGACGCCCGCTCAGGTGCCGGATCATGCGCCGCCTGCTTGAGGTTCTCCCACACTGTGGACAGGGTGATCTTGATAGCGAGGGTGGTGAACTCACCGTGGACCCGCCTCTCGGATGGACTGGACGGTGGGTGGGCGCGCCAGGCCGCTTCGGCCGGCAGGTACGGGGATGACGCCGTTTCATCAGATCACGATGCCGGCGCAGGACGATGTCCAGTTGAATGAGCATCTGTAGCCGACGTAGGACCTCGCGGGGCAGCGAGGTCAGGAGAACGGCGAGAAAGGCCCGGACCTCGAAAACGAATCCGAGTTCGGTGTCGGCGCCGAGTCGGCGTTCGAGGGCGGTGATCTGGTGGCGTAGGGCGAGGATCTCGATGTCCTTGTCTCGATCGCCCAAGGCCGCAGCCGCAGCGCTGCGAACGTGTTCGTGACGGTGAGAGCGGCCAGAGAAAGGAGCACGGCCAATCATCATGTCGTATGTGTTTGCCCTTCCCCGGTAGCTGGAACTCGCGCCGCGACGCGAAGCCTCCAGACGGCCATGACCTGGGCGGATATGACTATCGGCAGGCACAATGCTCGTCAACGGCCGCGGAACCCAGCTCCTGCCCCGGCACGGGGGCCTACCCGGTGAATCCTTCAGCGACTCGGCTACCCTTCCGCCGTGGACCTCTACTTCGATCCGGTGCCTCTGCTCGGCGAGGCGCGAGCGGCGTTCCAGGGACGGTGGGCGGATCGCCAGTGGCTCAACGTGCCCGGCCCGTTCTACGGCGCCGCCACGGACAACTGCGGCACCGGCCGGATCCACGCCCCGGCGCTCGTGCTCTATGAGGGCGAATACTTCACCGAGTACGTTTACCGGCAGCCGCGCACGACGGAGGAACTGCGGCAACTGGTCGACGCCGCACAGGCCGAGGTGTTCTCCGGCTACGGCTGTGACGGCGATGTCCACTGGACTCCGGCGGCGGTTCGGGAATGGTGGCGCGACCGGGCTCGGATCAGAGAATATCTGGTGGCTCGGCGATCCGCGTGGGAGGCCGATGACGAGAGGTCCGGGCAGGGTACGGCCCAGGCCGTTGACGACTACATGGCGTACCTCGACGGAGAGCTGGCGGCACACCTCCAGGTCTATCTCTTCTGGCTCCACGAGCGGCGGGCTCTCTCGCCTGCCGACCGGCTACCGCAGCTCTAGCCGGGACCGGGCATGTCCGCGAGGCGCGCTTCAGCCGACGTGAGCGCGGGCTTGGTCACCTGCCGCTGCAGCATCATGTCGTGGAGTGCGCGCTACGGGAGCGCAAGAGAACGCACCACCTCCATGACATGCACGGATGAATATTCGGCACCCGCAGTGCCACATCCGAGTTGTACCAGCGATGGACAGCCCGTCAGCGGCCCTCATCAAGATCCGAACCTCGAACAGCCCCTAACGGGACATGCCGGGCGGATGCTCGTCATGCCCCGAGTACGGCTCCGCCGAGCCGTACGCGCTCACCTGACCGGGTACGCGCTCACCCGGATGGGCACACGCTCACCCGGCCACCATCCAGAGCGCCGCTCCTGCCGCGAACGCCAGGTAGCCCGCGGCCGTGTTGTACCTGGCCCGCGTCTCGTCCGAGTAGATCCATATGGTGATCATCACCGCGAGTCCCGTGGCGATGATCAGCCAGCCGTTCCAGGCGAGCAGGAGGCAGAAGCCGATCTCCGCGGCGATCGTGCCCCCGCTGCGGATCAGGCTCAGCGGGTGCCAGGCGGACCTGGACCACCAGTCGTCGAGCACTTCGCCCGTCTTCACCACGGCGTTGATCAGGACGAGCAGGCTGGTCACCGAGATCGCGACTGCCGCCGATAAGCCGATCCAGGCCGCTTCGGCGGCGCCCGCCTGTGACTTGTAGAGCACCGACGCTCGTACGAGCTCCTTGAGCAGGGCCGCCTGCACCATGACCTCCATTTGCGGCACGGCGCTCTTGAAGATGAACCCGAGCGCGAAAGCCAGCACGAACGAGACCACGACCAGCACGACGCCCAGCCCCGCGGCCATCCAGGTGAAAGGGCCGGTGAAGGCGTTCAGCGCGAGGCCGGTCAGCGCGCACAGGACTAGCGAGGACAACGACTTCTGCGCGGGGAGCGTGCCGAGAGCACGGGTCAGACTCATGGGGTGATGATCTCGGAGCCGGGGCAGGGCCACCAGTGTGGCGGATGGCGAACCTCGTGACGGCGCCACCGGACACGGCCGGCATTTCCCCGACGGTTTCGGGGCTGGCTCCCGAGGCTCGAGCGCTCGGCGTGAGGACGCCACGTAGGGCGACTGGTTCATCGTCGGCTTCGACGGCTGGTTCCAGGTTCGGAAGCACGAGAACCGGGCGGCTCTCTCCGGATACGAGTGATCGGCAATGACGAGCCGCCTGCCGGCATATGAGGTCTACTGACCTGGGAATCACGGGTGTGGGACGGCTGCGGCCGCCATCGTCGAACCCGGCGCCCCGGCGCCCCGGCGTTCATCGGCGACGCCCGGCTTCGACCCCGCCGATCCCCACACCCGGGCCCTCGTGGCCCAGCGCGAGCGCACGCTCGCCAACGAGTCCGGCCAGGTCGCCGGGCCGGGCGAGCAGGTCAGCGGGCCGGACGACCAAGGCAGGCATCAGCTGCTCGGCACGCCAGTGCTGACGCTGACCGAGCGGCGGCTGGCCACGCCCGGCGTCGTCGGGCCCGGCCGACCCCGATATTCGGAGAGCCGACGCCTTCCACAGCCGCAAAGATCAGGATCTGACCTGGTACCTGATGGAACTGCTGGATGCTGTCGAGTGCCTGCGCACGGAGACCGAGCAGCGCACGCGCGATGACGACCAGCGGCTCCGCCCCGTCGCCCGTGGCCACCTCGGCGTGCGAGCTCATCCGCGGCGATGAAGTGGCCGACGACAGCGGCAGCCGTTGCGACGCCGAGCACCTGTATGCGGCCCTGGTGTGGCTGCCCGCCGCAGGCCATGAGGAACTGGCCCGTCCCGTACGTGCCGCGGTCGCGATGCGCACCGTCCCTGGTGCCAAGAACCGGCCGAACCCGAACGCCCGCTACGGAGACAACCCATGCCGGCCCCATGACCGGCACGGGGCCGGCGCCTTCGCCCACGGCTCGCGATCGGGTGCGTCCAGCGCAACGGCGGGTTGGCGCTGGTGAGAGCTCGTCCCAAAAGCGCGTTTGCGGACGGGCTGCGGGTCGGGGGATCTGGTTTCCATCGGGATGAACAACGCCTTCAGGCTGCAACGGCGCAGAAACCTCGCATGATCTTGGGTGAGGTTTCATGATGACCGGTATGCGCAGACGCATGCCGCTATGGGCGGGAAGCGTGGTGGCGATGACGGCCCTCACCGGGTTGACCGTCTACCTGGCCCAGGTCGGCCTGGATGAGGCCGACAAACTGACCAGCGCGATCGGCTTGTTCGTCGGCCTGGCCGGGCTGGCCGTGGCCGGGTACGCGCTGGTCGCCAACTCCCGCGATCAGGGTCCTGAGCGCGAACGGCCACACAGCCCCAGGCAGAAATCTGCCGGGTCATCGTCGATCACGGTCGAGGACGGCACTGCGGGCATCGCCTCGACCATCGACCGTGCGTACCACGTGCGCCGGCACGCGCGAGCCGCCGACCAAGCGGGCGTCACCCGGTACGCGCTGCCGGACAGCGCCATACGACCGGTCAGCGAGGTGGCCGCGCCGCCCCGGCTGATGAACCTGCCCCGCCACACCGGCGTGTTCGTCGGACGCGACACGGAACTCGCCGCTCTGGAAGCTGCATTGCGCGGCGGCAGGGACGTGGTGGTGGCCGCGGTGCACGGGCTGGGCGGGGTCGGCAAGTCCACGCTGGCCGCCCGCTACGCCCAAGCGCAGGCCGTTCGAAGTGCTGGCGGCGGGCCGAATCCGGTGTGGTGGATCACCGCGGACAGCCCCGCGGCGGTGGAGGCGGGCCTGGCCGGATTAGCGGTGGCGTTGCAGCCGGAGCTGGCCACGGCGCTGCCGTTGAAGGCGCTCGCGCAGCGGGCCACGGCCTGGCTGGCCGCTCATGAGAACTGGCTGCTGGTGCTCGACGACGTCGTCGATCCGGCCGACGTGGCACCACTACTGGACCGCACGCCGGCCGGGCAGGTGCTGATGACCAGCCGGCTGGGCGAGGGCCGGCACCGGGCCGGCGCGCGGGTGCTGCGCCTGGACGTGCTCGGCGAACAGGAGGCGATCGAGCTACTGATGCGGATCGCCACCCATGATCGTCCTGATCCTGGCCCCAGCGGACACGAGAGCCTGGACGGCGCGGCCGAGCTCGTGGCGGAGCTGGGTCGCCTGCCGCTGGCGATCGAGCAGGCCGGCGCCTACCTGCACCAGAGCCGGCTGTCGGCGCGCGCCTACCTGGACCTTCTGCGACGCCGGCCCGCGGTGATGTACGACCGGACCGCCCGCGGCGCCGACGGCGAGCGCACCATCGCCCGCATCTGGCGGCTCACCCTCGACCGGCTGGCCGAGGTCCCGATGGCCGGGCCGCTGCTGCGCATCCTGGCCTGGTACGGCGCCGAGCCGATTCCCCGCACCCTGCTGGACGACCTGCAGGTCTTGGAAGGCGAGGACGCGAGGCCCGCGGATGTGCCCCATGCGCTGGGGGAACTGGCCGCCTACAACATGATCACCCTCGACGCCGAGACGGTCACGGTGCACCACCTGGTGCAAGCCGTCGCCCGCACCCCCGACCCCGCAGACCCGCACCGTCGGCCGGCCGACATCGACGCCGCCCGCGACCAGGCCACCACCCTGCTCAACAACGCCATCCCCGGCCGGCCCGATCACCCCGAAGGCCGGCCGACCTGGCGAACGTTGCTGCCCCACATCTCCGCCCTGGCCGACCACACAGACACCGGCACCGATACCCCAGTCAGCGCCTATCTGCTCAACGAGACCGGCCTCTTCCTCGAAGATCAGGGAGCCGTCACCCGCGCGATCGACTATTTCCAGCGCGCGAACATCGCCTACGAGCGACTGCTGGGCGTCGACCACCCAAACACCATGACCTCACGCGGCAACCTCGCCACCGCCTACCAGACGACGGGGGACCTGGGCCGGGCGATCCCGCTGTTCGAGGCGACGCTGGCCGACTGTGAGCGGGTGCTGGCCGTCGTCCACCCCCACACCTTGTCCTCCCGCTACGACCTCGCCTACGCCTACCAGGAGGCGGGGGATGTGGGCCGGGCGATTACGCTTCATGAGGTGACGCTGGCCGACTGTGAGCGGGTGCTGGGCGGCGACCACCCCTACACCATGACCTCACGTAACAACCTCGCCATTGCCTGCAAGGCGGCGGGGGATCTGGGCCGGGCCATCCCGCTCTATGAGGCGACGCTGGGCGACAGTGAGCGGGTGCTGGGCGGCGACCACCCCGACACCCTGACCTCCCGCTACAACCTCGCCACCGCCTACTACTCGGCGAGGGACCTGCGCCGGGCCATCCCGCTGTACGAGGCGACGCTGGCTGATCGGGAGCGGGTGCTGGGCGGCGACCACCTTGACACCCTGACCTCCCGCAACGACCTCGCCTACGCCTACCGGGAAGTGGGGGATCTGGGGCGGGCGATCCCGCTGTACGAGCAGACGCTCGCTGAATTCGAGCGGGTGCTGGGCGGCGACCACCCCGAAACCTTGGCCTCCCGCAACAACCTCGCCTACGCCTACCAGGCGGCGGGGGATCTGGACCGGGCCATCTCGCTGTACGAGGCGACGCTGGCTGATCGGGAGCGGGTGCTGGGCGGCGACCACCTTGACACCCTGACCTCCCGCAACAACCTCGCCACCGCACACTACTCGGCGGGGGACCTGGGCCGGGCGATCCCGCTGCTGGAGGCGACGCTGGCCGACTGCGAGCGGGTATTGGGCCCGGATCATCCGCTGACGATCGCGGTGCGCGGCAACCTCGCAGCGCTCGGCTAGCTGACGCAGGTCAGGATGTGGTTGCCCGGCGCCCCAGGTGAGACCCAGCAGCTTGGCGATCGATGTGATCGAGTTGGCCTGCGAGGAGTCTGAGTGCAGAAATCGGATCGGAGCCAGAGACGATTACGAGTTCTATCGCAGATAGTGACGCACTATCTGCGGTGACACGGTCCTGATCGTCCGCGATGCCCCGGTGAGCCCGGTCGGCCACGCCCCGGTATGTGCTTCTCGACGGTAAATGACGCGATGTCTTCGCGGCTGCATGGCGTTCGGAAGCCGGGGGCGTTCTGACCCTCAGCCGCCTGTAGCGATCATGTCCTATCGTGCTGGGATGTGCTCGCAACAGCGGCTTCTGTCGGAACTGGCAGCACTGACCGGTCGCGTGGACAGCATCGTGGAACTGTGCGGCCTGCTGCCACCCGGCCGCCTCGTCGACACGGACGAGGGCGAAGGCCATCCGGGCCTATGGATGACGGTGGATTCGGCCTCGGCCGATCTTCCGGAGAACTCTTGCCAGAGATGATCACTTCTCCGGATCTCCACGACCACGCTGCTCTCCTGGAGACTTGGTGGGCAGGATGCACCAAGGTCGATACGGACACCGATTGGTTGCCGGAGACCGAGCGAATCGCCGTGACCGCACCCTACGGTCAGCTCTGGCCCGGATTGGCGCCGGGCAAGTCGTTAGCGGGCCGGGGAGCGGATGCCCTGGCCGCCGTTGGATGGACGGGCCCGGTGAACTACACCAACGACACCGGTGAGATCGCCGCCGTCGTGCGCAGTTGGGAGGACCGATTCGGCGCCGTGGTCGTCGGCGTCGGCTACGCCACCCTGTATCTGAGCATCGCCGCCCCGCCTTCGACGCTGCAGGAGGCGTTCCACGTCGCAGCCGAGCACTTCGCCTTCTGCCCGGACAACATCTGGCAGAACAGTCACCCCTCCACGCTTGCCGCCTACGCGGAGCGTCTTGTCGGACTCAATTCGTGGGAATTCTGGTGGGACTGACGAACGGTCTGAGGTGTCGGAGAATCGAACTTTTCTCGGCAAACCCACTAAGGTCTCTTCGATCTCATGATTGCCGCCGCCAGAGCGTCCAAGAAACGTGTCGAGAAGTAGCTGTAATAGACCGTGGCCAGCGCGGCCAGGCCGGTAGCGACCGCCAGAGCGCGCCCGCGGACCGCGTCGACTGCGGCCGCAAGCTTCTCCCCGGTCAGGCCGGTCACTCTGTCGAGAGCGAGAGTTTCAGGGCAACTATCGACTATCCCGACCATCTGGACCAGCGCCACGTCCAACTGGGACGTGCCCCGCGCTCAATATGCGCGAGCTGCAAGAGACGGCCAGGAACAGTCCCGCAGGCGGCTATGACCGCCCACTGTGGTCCCAGTCGCCTGACTCCGTCGACGAGCGAAAGTATCGTTATTTCGATGACCACAGACGCCGTCTCCCCGCAATCTCCGGATCGCCTGCGGGCCGAGATGGTCGCCACTTTGATCGAGCGAGGTTCGGTCCGATCGCCTCAGGTGGAAGCGGCCTTCGCCAAGGTCCCGCGCCACCGGTTCGCGCCCGAAGCGCCCTTGGCCGCGGCCTACTCCGCCAGAGACACCGTCACCACCAAGCGCGACGCCGCAGGCACATCGACCAGCTCGATCAGCGCGCCCTGGCTCCAGGCCGAGATGCTGCAAGCCGCCCGGCTCTTTCGCGGGGCGAAAGTCGCAGAGATCGGAAGCGGTGGCTACAACGCGGCGCTGATCGCCGAAATCGTCGGGCCCGAGGGACTGGTCGTCTCCTTCGACATCGACCCATGGGTGGTCGAACGGGCGACCCGCTTTCTGACCGAAACCGGCTTCCCCCAGGTGAAGGTCGTCCTCGGCGACGCCGAGCACACCGTCGAGCAGCACACCCCCGAGGGCGGCTTCGACGCCATCATCGTCACCGCCGGCGTCTACGACGTTCCCTGGGGACATCTGCTCGCCCCGGCCGGCCGCATGGTGGTGCCTCTGAGGTTCTCCACGGTCAGCAGGTCGCTCACCTTCATCCGCGATGGCGATCATTTCGATGGACTGGATCCAGCTGTGTGCGGGTTCGTCGCCTGCCAGGGACAAGGCGCGCTGCCGGATCAGGTGGTGGCTCTGGCGGGTGGAGCGGTGAAGCTGACACTGGAAAGCGGGCCTCCGCTTGACGTCGCCGCGCTTGAGAGTGCGCTGCGGGGTGAGCGGAGCGAGCTGTGGACCGGTGTCACTTTCGACTGGGCGCAGCCGTTCGACTCGCTGAACCTGTGGGGCGCCACGGCCGACGACGCCTTCGGCACGATCTGGAGAGACGAGACCCGCGAGGAAGGCCGCCTCGTCGAGCCCGCCCTCCGCTGGTACTGTCCCGCTCTCATCACCCCTCGCAGCTTCGCCTACCTCACCTTCCGTGAACTCCTTGGGGACGACGAGCAGTGCTGGAGGGAATTCGGCGTCTACGGTCACGGCCCTGATCGCGCCCGACTCGTGCAGAGGCTGCACGACCACGTGACCACCTGGGATCGCTACTGGCGCAACCACCCCGGCCCCGCCTTCACTCTCCACC
>NZ_JABCPZ010000065.1 GCF_013283785.1 Nonomuraea antri | reverse complement strand
ACCTGACGCAATCAGCACGCCGCCATCAGGGACGAGCTCTATGATCAGGTTCGTCCTGATCGCCGAGTTCGGAGAAGATGTCAATCTCATGCGCCGCGCCATGGTCCTTCTGGGTGGCGTTGCCCTCGCCGTCGGCGCGTTCACCCTCTTCTACCGGGGCCCGGGAGAACCGTTCATCCGCGGTTACGTGAGTGACGTCGGCGCCACCATGCTGGTCTACGCGTTCTTGGGGCTGCTGTGGCGCACCGCCGCCGTACGCCGCGCCCTAGCCACGGCCGCAATCGCCGCCGCCGTCGAGTTCTACCAAATAGTCGGCATGACCCCGCCGGGCATCGGCGGTGTCCTGGTCGGCGCGTTCCCCGACCCGTGGGACCTGGTCGCCTATGCCATCGGCGTGGTCGTGGCTCTGGCCTGGGAACGCCGATCGGTCCGATCCGGAGATCAGACCGGCGGACCCTCGAATGCCATTCCACCGGCACGCTGACGGTGCGGATGCCCCCCACAGCAGTGAGGTCATCGGGTTCGTGCCGCGCGGCGGCCATCCGTCGCATAGCAGGACCGCCGCATCTCAGGACAGGCCGGGCGCGTCGCGATTCTCTTTGACCGCAGTCAGCAGTGTCGTTCTTCCAAGTCCGGCATGGGCTCTTGGAATTCAGTCTGACACGGTGAGCCTGATCGAGATAGTTGGAACCGATGGGGTGCCCTGACCTTGCGGTCCGGGGTAAGTCGGCTCACGCTTGTTGCGACCGATTTCTCGCGGTAGTTGGCACCGGGCGGTAGTTTTTCAGGCTTTCTTGGAACACCGATTCTTGCGATCGACGAACAGTAGCGGTTCGTGTGCGGTTTGCTGTGGTCCGTGGACGTTGAGGGTGATAGCGGAGTGGGTCGGGCTGATCCGCTGTGGTCGCACTCGGCAGGGTGGGATGGCCTGCTGGCCCCAGTCGCGGTGGAGGCAGGTGCGTCTGGCCTGGACCTGAGCGAGGGGTGGACCGACCGGTGGTCGGTGACCTGGAGGTCAGGCCGCGATTTGATCTCGTGCTCGGTCCGGGAACTCGTACGACGGCCGGCGGTCGATGGCGGCCCGATCCGCTGGTTCTCCTGGCGGCGGAGTCAGCGTCACCGCCCAGGGCTGCAGTACATGGTCAGTACAGGTCGCCATCATGGGTTCGAGAGTCTGGAGGAGGCCAGGCTCTTGTTGGCCCTGGACTTCGCGGGCGATCTGGTCGATGTCGTCTCGCAGCCGTTGCGGTTGCGGTTCGGCTCCTCCACCGGAGACCGGGAGCACACCCCCGATTTCCTGGCCGTGACGAGATCGGGGACTTGGCTGATTGATGTGCGTCCCGTTCGGTTGATCGGCGAGACGGATCTGGAATCGTTCGCCGCGGCGGCCGAGGTCGCGGTCGCGTGTGGCTGGCGATTTGCGGTGGCGGGGGGTGGAAAGAGCACGTGCCGGCCACGCTGGACGCGTTGTCCTCGCAGCGCCGGCCGTTGTCGGACCCGCTGGGCCTGCGGCCTGGCCTGCTTGCTGCGGCGGCCCGGCCGGGTGCGCGGTTCGGGCAGATCGCGGTAGCGAGTGGATGCGAGCCGGTGGCCCGGGCTCAACTGCTGCACCTGCTCTGGCACCGCCAGTTGGGAACGGACCTGGCTCAGCCGCTGGCGGTCGCCGCTGGTCCCCGGGGTGATCGCGTGAGGCCGGGGGGCGCGGTGCTGGAGCTGTCGGCGGGCGCCGCCGTGGTGCTGGACGGGGTGGAGTGGGAGGTCGAGCGGCGGGAACCGCATCTCGGCCGTGTTCACCTGGTGGCAGCCGATGGCGCCCGGCAGCACGTCAGCCTGCGGTTCCTGGCCAACCACCCGAACTGCTGGCCATCATCACGGACGGAGGCCTCGGGGGCGGACCGGGGCCGCCAGCCCAAGACCTTGGAGGACCTGAAGCCCGGTCGGCGTGAACTGGCCGAACTGCGGATGGCACACCTGCTGGAAGTCGCAACAGGATTCCGCAGCGGAGATCGGTTCCGGCCCGGACCTGGTGAGCCCAAGCCGGAGTACGACCCGGACAGCACGACCTTGACCGGCCGGCGCCGGGCGAAGGTGGCGGAACTGGCTGCGATGGACCGGCACCAGGCCAAGCTGCTGGCCTTGGACGCCGTCAGTCTTCACACGTTGATCCGCTGGGAGAACGCACGGCGGCAGTTCGGCCTGGTCGGCTGCGCGGACGATCGGTGGCTGCGCCAGAGCGGCGGCCACCCGACGGTCACCGAGGAGGTCCGGGAGGCGATCTTCGCGGTCCGCGAAGAGACGCTGCGCCGGGAGAAGGTGAGCATGCGCACCAAAGAGAGCATGATCCACCAGTATGTCCGGGAGACCTTCGGCCCAGACACCGCGGTCCCCAGCTATCAGACGCTCTGCCGGGTCTGGCGAGAGTGGTTTGGCCCCAGCGGAGCACGCCAGCGCTACGCCCGGTCGGCGGAGCTGCCGGTCAAGAACGGGCACGTGCTGGTGCACCGGCCAGGCCAGGTGGTGGCGCTGGACACCACGGTGCTGCCGGTGATGGTCCGGGACGGGGTGTTCGGCGACCCGGTGAAATGCCATCTCGCCCTCGCCTTGGACGTCTACTCCCACGCGCTCTGCGCGTTCCGGCTGACGCTGGTCTCCGACACCTCGGTGGACGTGGCGATGCTGCTGCGCGATGTGATGATGCCGCTGCCGATGCGCGAGGACTGGGGTGAGGAACCGGAGTGGCCCTACCCGGGTATCCCGGCGGCGGTGGTGGCCGAGTTCGCCGGGCACAAGGTCGCAGGCCTGCCATTCCTCACCCCGGAGACGGTCACCACCGGCCACGGCAGCGTTTATCGAAACCACGCCCTCGTGGAAGCCCAGAGAGTCCTGGGCTGCAACATCCTCCCCGCTCGGGTCCTGCGGCCCCAGGACAAGGCCGCCTGCGAACGTGCTTTCGGAGTGATCAGGCAGCTGCTGTTCGAGCGGCTGGTCGGCTACACCGGGGTGGACGTCGCCGACCGGGGCGCAGACCGGCCTCGGACGCAATGCTGACGATGGAGGATCTCGAGCATGTGGTCGCCACATGGATCGTGAGCGTCTGGCAGCGGCGGGCCTTGGGCGAGTACGCCCCGGCCTGGGATCCCGACGGCACCCACAGCTCCAACACGCTGTTCGCGGCCTCGTTCGCCCAGACCGGGTTCGCGATGCAGATCCCCTCACCCGAACTGTTCTATGAGCTCCTGCCGGTCCACCACATCACCCGGATCTCCCGCCGCGGGGTGAAGATCCGCGGACTTTGGTACGACGGCGGCGCCCTGGAGGAGTACCGCGGCGCCACCTCCATCTGGGGCGGCAGGCACAAAGGCCAGTGGGTCATTCGCCGTGATCCCCGCGACCGACGCCGGGTGTTCTTCCAGGACCCGATCACTCACGCCTGGCACACCTTGGGCTGGAGCGGGCTGCCGCCGGTCGGGCAGATGCCCGCCTTCGGCGACGCACGGGTTCGTGACCTGCTGAAGAAGGCCGCAGCCTGCGGGCTGAAGCCCAAGTCCGATGCCGAGCTGCTGCCGGTGCTGCTGGAGCTGATCGGCTCAAAGATCCCCGTCAGCCAATGGCCGACTCAGATGACCAAGACCCAACGCACCGACCACGCGCGCGAAATCGCCCAGGCAGATGCCGCCCAAACCGACCGACCCGCGCAGAACCCGCCCGGCGACGGCACTGGGCCAGCTGCCTCGACAGCCGGGGACCGGTCGAACTTGACCGCGCTGCGCTGGCCGCAGCGGGCCCAGCAGACCATCGACAGCATCGACGCCGAACGCCGCCGCAGGCGCGAGGCGGCCGTCCCGGTCACCCCGAAACCGCCGCCCCCGCTGGGGTCGAGTTTCCGGGAACGCAACGTGTTCATCCTGCCCGACGACGATGAGGAGGATCGTGGCCCGGCCGAGCACGGATGACCACAACAGCCTGGGCGGCAGCCCGCTGATCCCTTTCCTGCGGGCCGGACCGCCACCTGACCGCACGACCTGGGGGGGCTGGCAGCAGTGGCGGCAATCCCGGGGGTCCTTCATCGGCGCGCCGCGCTTGACGTTGGCCGAATACCTGGCACGCAGTCCGAGGGCTCAGGCGCTGCATGGGGTCCTGGTCATATTCGGCCGGGAATTCCCGCTAAGCAATGAGGCACTGGTCAGCGAGGCTCGTCCCTGGTAGTCCAGCCATGTTTGGTGATGAGCCTGGACAGCGCATTGCGGAGCTGGTTGATGCGTTCTTGGGCGTCGGGGGCCTGGATGCCGATGGTGAGGGCTGAGTCGGTGGCGTAGTAGGTGGTGTGGCATCCCTCGGCGGCGACCCGAGCCGCAGCATGGATCCGGCCCCGGAGCCGGATGCGCTTGCGCTGGTCGGTTACGCGGTCCAGGCCGTCGATGGTGAGGTAGCAAGAAACAGAAATGGGATAAGAAGGGTGCGAACAACTACCACGTATACCACAAGCCGCCAAGGAGAAAACGACGCTAGTGAGGAGCGGCCGTGGCTGATTCAAATAGACTGATGAGTCTCGATGGCAGGCTAGCCAGAGCTGTCAACGTAACCACGAGCTCGGTGAGCTATATCCTGATCAAGGCAGGGACCCTGACGTATGGCGACGGATCCCGCAACTCGTATATTCAGATCTTTCAAGCGATCCCCGACCATGCGGGAAGTTGGCGAGTATGGGATGTCCTTGACGACGAGGCTGTCGATGAGATAGTCGCGGAGTTGGAGCAGGGAAGCTACGAGTGGTATGGCGAGCAACTCGAACTAGCCTGGCTGGAAGGTGACGAGGAGATCTCTATCAGACGCCAAATAGGGTGGCTTGATATGACATAATTCATGCTGTCTACTGTCAGTCAGATATAACGGCCCCCGGCTTGCGCCTCTTGCGCCGGGGGCCGTTCCTGCTGTAATGCTGGCGGCCACGCCGAGCCTTCCGAGCGACGGATCATGAGATATGTGATCTTCAAGCAGTAGTGGCGGTCCGCCAGCTACATCAAAGATCTCTAGACGAGCGGAGGCAATCCCGCAGTGGGGCCGCCTCTTTCCTCACCGGAGTTGACCGCAGGGCAGCTCCCCGTGATCGCGCCTTCTTTCCCGAGATGTACCCACGCTCCTGCCTCGAGATCACCTCGGTTCAGTAGCTACCGGGACCCGGTTCCTCATGGGGATGGTCCTGCCGACCCAAGATTGCGAAACGCGTGCTACTCAGGTCGGCGCCCCCAGGTAGGCGGCCAGCCGGGTGTCGGCGTCGTCGGGCACCGATACGACCAGGCTGAATGAGCCCTGCTCGCTGCGGCCCTCTGGCGGCGCGAACTTCGAGAACCTTCCTGCGCGACCAGCCGCAACGGCCCGGAGATCCACAACGTCTGCCACTACAGGAAGCCGGTCAGCTTGACCTGGATCGTCGCGGACCCCTGTGGTGACCAGCTACTGGTCGTGTGCCTCAGCCAGGGCCGACCCTCCCGCAGGCGAGGGTCGCCTCGATCCGGGCCGCGCCCAGCAGCACGTCATCCAGGCGCACTGGTAGCGCCGCTGGCCGAGGCGCTCGGCCTTGGCGCCATGCTTGGCCTGGCCGGCCGTCACCCTCGTACATTCCAAGCGGCTGCAGGGCGGAGACGAGCTACTGCATCGAGTGGGGCTGGCCCGAGCCGGGCGTCGCTGCCATGGTGCTCGCCGTAGCACTGCGTCGATCCGCCACAGACCCATCCGCACTGCTTCGCTGCTGGAGACGGCTCGAAGCTTCGGGACCTTCAACGCCCTCCACCCGCTCAGCCACCGTCACCAAGATCATCCCAATGTGGGTTTGGGGCTTATGTGTCTGACCCCCTTGATTTCCCAGAGTTCACGCGAACTGAAGGGTCTTCAGGATGAACTCAAGGGTCTTCACGTTCTATGGATGGTTTTGACCCTTGGGTTCGCTGGAACTGGCGGGGTCTTGTTCCTCGGCAGCCGTGATCAGGAGTTGCCGGGCGGAGTCGGCGTAGTGGATGGCGGTCTTGGTGTCGAGGCCGAAGACCGAGGCGCAATGTCTCCGCCCGGCGAGTTCGCCCGTCTCCAAGCTCCCACCGCGGAGCAGTGGACCGGCCGGGGCCTCGGCAATCCGAGTAGCGGCCTGCAGTGGTCCACCATTCACGGTGCCAAGGGGCGCCAAGCGCCAGCGGTGGGGCTGGTGATGCCCAAAAGCTTGTTCCGTGACACGGAAGGTCTTACTGCGCTCGATCACTGGGAGGAGGGCACCAGTTCAGAAGCCAAGCGAGTGCTCTACGTTGGAGTTTCAAGGGCTGAGCAGTTGCTGATGCTGGTTGTTCACAAGAATCACAGCGATCGTGTTGCCGGGATCCTGGCGCGTGACGAGGTTCCGTATCTGTAGAGATCTTTGCAGATAGGGGTTACAGATCGTGGTGTCGGTGGGAGCTGACCGGGTTAGGCCGGTGGCAAGGTTTCCCGAGGACGGTGAGCTGGCTCCCCAAGAACGGACTTGGCGGAGTGGGGTCGGGCTGGAGGCGGCCGATCTAATCGAGGTCAGCGCCGGCGACACCGAGGTGGCAAGAACCCGTCTTCCCTCCCGCCTCCTACCGGCCACCGGGGGGATGCGTCAGGATCGGGTTATGCGACTGCTGATCCTGGGTGGCGGCTGGTTTCTGGGCCGGGCGCTGGCCGAGCAAGCCGGCCAGCGCGGTCACCAGGTCACCGCCTTCACCCGTGGTAAATCAAGCTCCAGCGTTCCACATGCGACCCTGCTGCTAGGGGATCGCTCCAACCCCATGGATATGACGGAGCTGGCAGCACAGGGGCCGTGGGACGCTGTGCTGGACACCAGCGGCATGAAACCGGCCATGGTCGAGATCTCGGCTCGTACTCTGGCCAATGCCACCGACCGGTACGTCTACGTGTCCACGGTCAACGTGTACCAGCACTGGCCCACCCAGCCGCTCGACGATGACTCGCCTATCCGCCAGTACCAGCTGTTCGGGCCGCCGGGCGAGTCACGCACCGACGAGTACGGCAGAGAGAAGGCCGGGTGCGAGCTGGCCGTCTCCAGCGTGTTCGGGGACCGCGCGACTCTGCTGCGGCCCAGCGTGATTCTCGGGCCGCGTGAGTACGTCGGCCGTGTCCCGTGGTGGCTGCGCCGGATCGCCGCTGGCGGGCGTGTACTGGCTCCGGGGATGCCGCAATGGCCGATCCAGCCCGTTGACGTTCGCGACGTGGCGGCGTTCGCGCTGGATGCGGCGGAACGTCACCTGACAGGCTCGTACAACATCGCCGCGCCGATCGGGCACGCGACGTTCGGGGACCTGCTTGACGCCTGCCGGAAGGAAACCGGCAGCGATGCTGTCCTTGAGTGGCTGCCGCATGATTTTCTCCAAGCCCAGGGTGTACGGGAGTGGACGGAACTGCCGCTATGGCGCCCCTACCTCGGGACATGGCAGGTGGACGCTGCTCGAGCGCGCGCAGTAGGACTGGTGTGTCGGCCGCTGGCGGACACGGTGGCTGATACCTGGGCGTGGCTTTGTGAAGGTGGCTCGCTTCTGGTGCACGAGCGTGCCGCTCGGCTGGGCATCACTCCCGAGCGCGAGGCGGCGATCCTCGCCGCATGGGACGCGCGGCCGGTCTAGGAGCCAGAAGGCAGAGCACGGAGCGTGGAGCCGGTGGCGAAGACGTGCAGGCTCTCGGTGAGTTCGCGCACCGGCCTCGAGGAGGTCATGGTGCTTAGTTCGGCGCGCAGCCCGTGTAGCCGGTAGAGCACCGGGTGAGTACGCCTGTCGGGCGGCAGCTCGAAGAGTGGGGCCAGTACTTCCCCGGCGCTGGACGCGTCGCCGAGGATCAGGTGCGCCGTTGCCATGTCGAGGCAGATTGTCGCCCGCAGGGCAGGCGACTGCTGGTCTGGCGGGGCGGCTTGGAATGCGGCCATGGCGCGGTGTGTGTGCGCGAGAATTTCGTTCGTGAGCCGGTCCAGCGCTTCGGGGGTGATCTCATCTCGGCGGACTTGGATCAGTTGGAGGTAGGCGGTGGAGTGGCAGCGCTGCTCCCGGGCGGCGGTCCAGCGGAAGATGCCACCGATGTTGTCGTGCAGGTCGTCGCTGCCGTGAGCGTGCTCGCGAGCGTCCGTTGCCGCGCGGACGGCGGTGATGGTGCGGTCGATGTTGCCGACGTAGCTCCACGTCCGCGCTGAGATGCTGTGCAGCCGGGCGGCGGCCATCCCTGACGGGCGTATTTCCGCGGCTCGGGCGATGGTGTTGACGGCTTCGTGGGGCCGCTGGGACCAGTAGTAACTGGTGGCCTGCTTTCCTCTTGCATGGGCAGCCAGTGAGATGTGCCCGATCGCGTCCGCGTATGCCCAGGCCGCTAGCGCATGGTCCACGGCCTGGTCGTGCTGACCGAGTTCGTTGCACGCCTCGGCCAGCAGCACCGATGCGACGCCGGCGAGGAACTGCAGGTGCCCCAGTTGGTCGGGGCACCGGGTGCGTTGCAGGTGCTGTTCGATCTCACGCCGAGTTTGGATGATCTTGGGAACGATGTCCAGCGGGGAACACATGGGGTACATGTGTGCGTGCGTGATCACGTCCCGCTCGAGATATTCCATGGTGGCTGCCCCCACAGTCGCCTCGGTTCCTGGGATGGATTGGCGGGATTCGTCTGCGGCCGCGCGCATGAGGTCAAGCAGTCGCTCGTGCGGGTGGACCTCTCGGATGCCTGGCCGGGTCTCGGTAGATGTGAGGGCTTTGTGGTCGGCCACCCGGTCGTCGCTGCTGGTGTCGGTCCTGGGCTGATGGCCCTGGTGGTTCTCCCCGGCGGAGAGCAGGACGTCCACGGGGTGTCCGAACAGCTTCTCCAGTATCAGGCAGGTTCGCGGGTAGGGCCTGCTGACGACTCTGCCGGTCATCCAGCGCCAGAACTGGCGCTCGGATACCGTCACCACGCCCAGTCCCAGCGCGCGGGCCTGCTCGGCGAACGCGGCGCTGAACTCGGCATGCCGCAGCAGATGCCGGTCACGGGCAAGCCGTCTGAGCACGGTCTCTGTCTTCGGGACGTCTGCCCTGGCCACGTCTGGAGCGTAAGACGGTCACACCCCCGGTGGAAGGCGGATACCAGAAGACGTCAGTCAGAAGGCAGTGAGAAGGCAGCCGTGTGCCCGCGAAGAAGGCAATGCGCCGTCATTACGACGCCGGTTTACGGGAGGTCACGATGATGTGACCTGCCGTCGAGGCGATATCCGAGGCCACTGCAATGACAACCGACACCCCGCCGCTCGGTCACATCTACGACCCGACCGCGCCGACGCCGTCGCACACCTACGCTGCGTTGCGCGGCGCTGATAAGGAAACGACTTTCCATCAGCGGGCGGCGGCGCGACAGCTCCAGGAGGCGATCCCGGGGGTGGACGAGGTCGTCCAGGAGAACGCTGCCGCGCTGGCCCGTGCCGTGAGCTACCTCGCCCAGCAGGGCTTCGATCAGTGGGCGGACTTGGGATGCGGTAAGCCGCTCTCCGGCACCGACGTGCTCCGGCTGCCGAACCTGGTGGATGTCGCCGCCCGGTTCCAGCCAGACCTGCGGTGGTTGGCGCTGGACAGCGACAGGCTGGTGGTCACCTACTGCCGGGCCATGCTGCACCACCACGGCGTACGCGTCGAGCAGGAGGATCTCCGGCAACCGGAGACGGTCGCCCGCCTCATGCACATGCACCTGTCGATGGCTCGGCCCGTCGCCGTCGTTCTCGGCGCCGTCGTGCATTTCCTTGGGGACGAGGACGCCCGCCACCTGATGGACGTGCTGTACACGTGCCTGGCTCCCGGCAGCAAGGTGGTGCTCACGCACGTGACCGGCGAAGGACTCAACGAGGCACAGGTGACCGCCGGGCAGGAGAAGTACTACCGGCTGCACGGAGTGCGGATCCACGTCCGCACCCGTCAGGAGATCAGCAGGCTGCTGGAGCTGTTCAGCGTCGAGGACCCTGGCTTGGCCCGGACGATCGACTTCATACCGTCCGGCCTTGAGCGCATACCCATCCGGGACGCCCGCACTTCTTGATCGCGGTCGCCTTACGACTGTGACAGTCCGGCGCGGCCGGCCTCGCAGCCACACCCAGGCTGGACGGTCGCGCGCCGTGCGGACGGCCCGGTGTCGTCTCCCCGCCGTCCCGCACCAGCGGCGCCGGTCGGACCCCATTACTACCGCCAGGGGTCCGGCCCGCGTCACCCCCCACAACCACCGCCTTCATCCGGAGCCGATCACGATGATGTCCTGGGTGACCGACCCCGAAGCCGACGCCTACGGCCTCCAATTCGTCAGGGAGCACCAGCCGCGCTTTCGCGACTGGCTCCTCATGTACTCGCGCCGGGACCGCGCCCTGATCGCCTTCTACCGGGGGTACTGCCCTCCGGGCGGCCTGCAGGTGGAGGCGGATCATCAGCTGGTGCTGATCCACCGGATGGGCAAGGAGGTGCACCGGCTGTGGCGCTCCATGCCCGGTCAGGGGATGCCGGTACCGCCCACCTGCCTCGACGACACGCCGTCCGCGCCAGCCGCGAGAGACGCGGGCGATGAGACCAGACGCGGCGAGACAGGCGTTCGTCCGCATGCGGTGCCTGGCCACGTCTTGGCGCGGGCCGGGACCCCTCCGCGGTCAGCCCGTCCCGGCCTGCCCCACGCTGCGCAGCCCGCCGCCCCAAGTCGCTGTCGTTGACCTTCTCGCACCGGAGGACCCCACCATGGCCCAGCCCGCACTCGTACCAGCCGTCCCCACGCCGGGCCTCTGGCTGGAAGTAGAGCTGGTATGGCGCAGGATGCACTGTGCCTTCTACCAGGGGCCACACGCCGTTGAGCCGTTGATGGCCGATGACCTCGGCGCGCTGCATGCGGCCGAAGCCCTGGTGGAGTGGGTGCTGAGCGAAGACGTCTGGCACGAGCCGGTGAACCTTGATGGCCGCCGAGCGCCCGGAGCCAGCGGCTCTGCCTCGGGTGAACCGGTCCTGCTCGGCGGCCACGAACAGGGTGATC
Organism: Nonomuraea antri; assembly: GCF_013283785.1. Lineage (GTDB taxonomy): Bacteria > Actinomycetota > Actinomycetes > Streptosporangiales > Streptosporangiaceae > Nonomuraea > Nonomuraea antri. The sequence goes on along the minus strand of NZ_JABCPZ010000065.1, from coordinate 34,222 downwards.
AATGCCTCGGTTCGGCGGCATCTGGGCGCCTATCGAGTCGGTGAAGGAATAGTCGATGCTCCCCGAACTCTCCCAGCTCTCCGGCTGCCTGCCCATCATCCATGTGTCGTCGAACGACCTGCTTCTGCAGCTCGTTTTCGAGGTCGTTCCGGATCGCGGTCCGCAGGAGTCCGCCAAGGTGGCGCTCACCAAGCTCGGGGAGAGCGTCGCCTGCCAACTGGAGGCGCGGGGGCGGGAGATGGCGGGGCCCAAGCGGATGGAGATTCACTACTTCTGCAGGCCGGATGGCCAGTGGATGGCCTGTCTGCCTGATGAGGCCACCTACGGAGCTGCCTGCATCCGGGTGATGACCAGGCCGCTGACCCAGGCGGTAGAGCCCTCTGTGGATGTGGCTGCCCTTCCCACGAAGTACCAGCTTCGGCTTCGGCAACTCGGCCTGCCCGCTCTGGAGCCGCCATGACGAGTGCAGCCTCCCCCTACACCGAAACCTTGCCCAGCCACCGGGCCGCACATGTGGGTCGTGGCCGGTCGAGGAGGAAGACGGAGACGGGCAACAGGTGCCCTCCCCTCGGAAACACCCCATCGAAGAACAGGAGCAGAAGTCATGAGCACTTCGACCATCGAGCCGAACACCGGCCGGGCGGGCGCCGTAGCCCTTGAGGAAGCTGCGTTCGACCCGTTCGACCTCGACATCAAGCTTACGGAGAACACCCCGGCGGCCAACACGTGGCTGAGGTGCGGCACTGGTGATACGTGCGGCAGCTCCTGCCCGAGCGCCTGCACCACGTCATAGCCCGGCCATCGGCCCGGGTCCCCGTAACGGGCCCGGGCCTGCGCCCCGGGAGTAGGAACGGAGTGAACACGATGACACGGACGCGGATCAGACGGTATCGGTGCACCGGCACCGCGATGCTGCGCGCCGCGATCCATCCGACCCCACCTCGCCTTCCGGACTGGCCAGAGCCCGGCTGCTCGATGGAGCGATGGCGGTCGTGGCTGTCTGCGGTGTGGACAGATGAGTCTTTCCGGCAGGCGGTCGCCAACGCCAGCCCGGATCTGGCCCGTCAGGTTCGGGCTGTGCTCGACGGTCGGGTGAACAACGTGCGCCGTGCCCGACGCGCCGCGCTCGCCATGGCCCGGTACGCCCTGCGCTACGCGCACCGCTCCACCCCGTTCGGCCTGTTCGCCGGGGTCGCCCTGATCGAGTTCGGCGACAGCTCACTCGTGCGTATCGGAGATGCACACGAGGCCGTCCACCGGCCCGACCCGACAGCCTTGGACTCGGCGATCACCGCGTGGGAGACCAGCGAAGACGGGATGGCCGACGTCGAGGTGTGCGTGAACAACCTCGCCCGCGTCTTCGACGGCCGCGTTCACGTCCCAGCCGAGGGAGCGGACGAGTTCACCCTGGCATCGACGACGGCAGTGGAACTGGTGCTGCAGGCGGCCGGCTCCCCGATCCCGCACGCGGCCCTGCTCGGCAAACTCGCCGCCGAGTTCCCGCACATCGAATCCCGCCGCCGCGCGGAGCTGGTCACCGACCTGCTGCGCACGCGGCTGCTGCGCTCCCGGCTACGTGCCGCCGCCACCATCACCAACCCGGCCGCCGTCGTGCCGGCCCCGGTTCTCGCAGCCTGCGAGCGCACAGCGGTCGACATGCGATTGGACGCCGAGGTGCGGCTGCCCGACACGGTCTCCATCTCGACCGAGACCGCGGCGACGGTACTGGCCCGCCTCGCCACGCATCCCGCCGGTACCCCGGCCTGGCGGCGCTATATCGAGCGGTTCGTCGACCGGTTCGGCGAGGGGACCGAGGTCTCGGTGGAACAGCTCACCGACCCCAGCGTTGGACTCGGCCTGCCGGACGGGTTCGGCGTGTTGTCGGAGCCGCCGAGGCCGATGTCACGCCGTGACCGGCTGCTGCTGGATCTGGCCGGGACTGCCGCCGTCGAGGGCAAACGTTCGGTGATCCTGTCCGAGGCCGTGATCGAGGAGTTGGAGGCCGCCGCGGCCGAGCCGTTCACCAACCTCGTACCCGCGCCGCACTTCGAGGTGTGCGCCCAGGTCCAGGCACGGACGATGCAGGCGCTCGACGCGGGCGACTTCCGGCTGCGCGTCCACACCGTCTCCCGCGCGGCCAGCACGATGACCGGGAGGTTCTGGCATCTGCTGCCGGAGCTGGCCGCCGGATACGCCGCCCTGCCCACCGTCGCGCCCGACGCGACGTCGGCGCAGTTGTCGTTCCACCCCACCCGGGCGGAGGCCGACCTGCTCACCCGTGCTCCGCGTGTCCTGCCGAAGCTGGTCAGCGTCGGCGAGTATCGAGACGCGGGCGAGAACGTCCTGCATCCCCGTGACTTGGTCGTCGGCTCTCGCGACGGTCACCTGTACCTGGCGGTGGCTGCGACGGGGGAGCGCCTGGAGTTGCTGGCGCCCACGGCGATCAACTTCCTGTGGAACAGCTTCACGCCGCCGCTGGTCCGGTTCCTGGCCGAGATCAGCCGTGCCGCCACGGCGCAGGTGACCTGGTTCGACTGGGGCGCCGCGTGGACGTTGCCGTTCACCCCGGCCGTGCACTACCGGCGTACCGTCCTGGTCGCCGCCCGCTGGCAGCTCCACGCCCGCAAGCTGCCCGGCCGTCCGGCGCATCTGGAGGCGTGGGCCGAGCAGTTGCACGCCTGGCGCGGCTGGGCCGGGGTGCCCGAGCGGGTCATGCTTGCGGTCGATGACCAGCACCTTCCACTGGACCTGACGCGAGAGATGGACATGGACCTGCTGCGCGCGCACCTGAACGGGACACCAGTCGCGGTGCTGCTCGAGGCACCGCCGCCAGATGCCGATGGGTGGAACGGCGGACGGGCGCACAGCATCGTCGTCTCGCTGGAGTCACGGCGATGAGCGCTCTGACCACACAAGCCCTGGCCGAGGGCACACTCGGCCAGGCTCTGCTGCACATCGAGCGTGCCGACCTGGCCGGCGCGCACCCTCTGCTGCAGGAGGCAGTCGCCGGCGGGGTCAGTATCGGCTCCAACGCGAGCCTGTATCACGGAGCCCCGGCGCTGGAGTTCGTCCTCGGCCGCGCCGGGCGCGTCGATCGCGACGTGCAGGCAGGTGTCGACCGGGTGGTAACCGCTCGTCTGGCCGCCGCCCGCCGACGGCAGCAGGAGGGGCGACTGCCGCCGCTGGCGGAGTTCGACCTCATCAGCGGGCTGACCGGGCTGGGGACGCTCCTGCTGACCCGGACCGGCTCCTCACCTCTGCTCGAAGAGGTCTTGACCTACCTGGTGTCGCTGGCAAGCCCGGTCAAGACCGACGACCGGATCTTGCCGGGGTGGTGGTCGCCGGACACCCCCACACACGAGGTAAAGGTGCCTGGCGGCCATGGCAACAACGGCATCGCCCACGGCATCGCCGGTCCGCTGGCTCTGCTGGCGCTGGCCGCTCGCCGCAGCTTCCACGTCGACGGCCAGCGCGAGGCCATCAAGACATTCGCGACGTGGCTGGAGAAGTTCGGCGGCTCCTACTGGATCACCCTCGACCAGCTCACCGCCGACGAACCACCGCAGGTGCTTCCCTTGCGGCCGTCGTGGTGCTATGGGGATCTGGGGATCGCCCGCGCCCTGCAACTGACCGCGCTCGCGCTGTGCGACCCGGCCCGCAGGCAGAAGGCCGAGGACATGGCACTGGCGGCGCTGCTCGACGCAGATCGGCTCAGCCGGGTGTGCGATGCGTCACTGTGTCACGGCTGGGCCGGGATCTTGACCGTCACCACCGCCATCGCTGCCGACAGCGCCATCCCCGGCCGGTTCACCGCGAGCATCCAGCACACCCGTCAACGCCTGGCCGCCGGACTCGGCGACCTGACCAAACCCGGATTTCTGGAAGGGCGCGCCGGGGCGCAACTAGCGCTGGAGGGCTCGGATCTCACCGGCTGGACGTGCGCCCTGCTACTGCACTGACTCTCGCTGGACCACCCGGTACGAACACGCGGCGAACACGGAGCGATCAGGAGCGACTCGAACACCATGGACAGCTACGAGGACAATCTGGCCCCGCCGGCCGAGCCGGAGTGGTGGCAGGCCACGATCCGCTTTGCCGCCGATGCCGGGGTGAGCCCTGAGGCGGTGGCCAAGGTTTCGGCTGCGCTGGCCAACCGGCGCTTCCACTTCCTGCGCAAGGACGGCGGGCTGCGACTGCGCACCGATCAGTCCGTAGCCGCCCTCCTCGACCGGCTCGTCACCGAGCAGGTGGTGGCCGGATGGGCCGGCGGCATCTATGAACCTGAGACGGACGCGTTCGGCGGCCCGCAGGGCATGGCCATCGCCCACGAGGTGTGGTGCGCCGACAGCCCCGCAGCGCTGGCCGAGACCGGCAGTCCCGACAGCAGGGAGCGGTGCATCCTGCTGCTGTCGGCGATATTTCGAGCGGCCGGGCTTGACGCGTTCGAGATCGGCGACGTGTGGGCGAAGATCGGCAACCTCCGCCCGGCGATCGACCCGCCGATGGGAGCGCGCCGGGCGGCGGCGATCATCGCCATGCGGCGCCTCATGAACGCCGACGCCGCCCAGCGGCCCTGCCCCGAACCGGGCTGGGTCGAGCGCGTGGCCGCGTTCCAGGACGCCGGTCGGCGTCTTGCCCGGCTCGCCAAAGCCGGGCATCTGACGCGAGGGCTGCGCGCCGTCCTCGCCCACCACGCCATCTTCGCGTTCAACCGGGCCGGCACGCCCGTGGCCGAGCAGGCCGCGGCGGCCTGGCTCGGCCGGCAGGCCGCCTTCGGAGATGCCGCATCGGCGGCCGTGTCCACCAGCCCCTCCTCACCGGTAACACCTACCTTCACCAGGATGGAGACCACCATCACTACCATCGCCGACCCCACCGAGCTGCGCGAGGCCATGGTGGCCAAGTACATCGACTCCGGCCACCTGCGCACCCCAGAAATCATCGAGGCGTTCCGTACGGTCGAGCGCCACACGTTCATCCCCGACGCCGCTGTCGAGGCCGCCTACGTCGATGACGCCGTGGCGATCAAGCACGACGCCGGCGGCGAGATGATCTCGTGCATCTCCGCGCCGTCCATTGTCGCCACCCAGCTGGAGCAGGTGGGCGCGCGGCCAGGACAGAACATCCTGGAGGCCGGAGCCGCCACTGGGTACAACGCCGCGCTCCTCGGCCACCTCGTCGCCCCGACCGGCCAGGTGTGGACCATCGACGTCGACCAGGACCTCGTCGACATCGCGCAACGGCACCTGCAAGCCGCCGGGGCCACCAACGTGACCGCAGTGCTCGGCGACGGCGCGGCCGGGCTGCCCGAGCACGCTCCCTACGACCGCATCCAGTTCACCGTGGGGGCCGGCGACATCCCGGTCCAGGTACTCGACCAGCTCGCCCGCGACGGCCGGCTGATCATCCCGATGCGCATCCGCGGCAGCATCTCCCGATCCTTCGCCTTCGAGCGCGACGGCGACACCTGGAAGACGGTCTCCTGCGAGATGGCGACCTTCGTGCCGCTGCGCAAGGGCATCTGCGACGACATTTACACCCGCGTTCAGCTCGACGGGGAAGGCGATGTCCACCTGGAGACTTTCGGCGAGCAACTCGTCGACCGAGAGGCGATGCGCACGATCCTCGACATCCCCGCGCACCCGGTCTACAGCGGGGTGGAGTTCCGGCAAGGCGACCCGTGGCAGTGGGTGTATTTGTGGCTGGCGTGCGTCCTGCCGAACGGGCTGTCCCGGATGCCGGGCAACCGTCCGGGGTTCACGCCGCACTTCGGATGGGGTTCGATGGCCGCGCTCGACGGCGACAGCCTGGCTTACCTGACCGTCCGCGAAGGCGAGGACGCCAAGGGACGTTTCTGGGAGATCGGCGTCATCGGGCACGGCCCGCAGGCCGCCACTCTGGCCGAGCAGGTCGCCGCGGCGATCGAGGAATGGGATCGCGACTACGGCAACCACGCCCCGGCCCCCGGCTTCCGCATGGCCACCGCCGACAGCCGTGACCTGCTCAAAGCGGCCGACCCGCGCTTCATCATCGACAAACCCGCCAGCCGCCTCGTGGTCGATTGGCCGTAGAAGGGACACAGTGCGTCGTGATGAACCCTGCGATCGCCGCCCGCATCCCGCTGGTCTGCCGTACCAAGCCGCCCGGCAAACCCCTGCCGGAGCGCATCGCCGATCTCACCGCGCTGAGCATCGAACCCGCAGGTGCTGACCACCGGGACTTGGTGGCCCGCGCCTGCGGAGTCCTCAACATCTCCGCGCTCATCGCCTCCGACGCCGCCCTGCCCGACCTGGCCGCGAACCTGTGCTGGAGGCAGCACAAGGTCTTCGCCGAGGCTGGGGATCTGCCTCAGGACATAGCGGTCATGTCGCTGATGCCCCTGATCAACATCGCCCGACTGCTGATCCGCGAAGGGGACGGCAAAGCCGCCTACGAGATACTCGATCAGCTCTACCGCGCCGCCCAGCGGCGCGGTAGCACCGTGATCTAGGGCCACACCGTCGACCTTTCGCCCCTGACCCGCAGCAGCGACGAGCACCGTGCGGTCTGCACGGAGCTGTGGGTGGCGCTGCTCATCGACGGGGCCCGCGCCCTCGCCCAGCAGGGCCGCCGGAGCGAGGCCGCCGACGCCATGGCCGCCCACGGCGGCATCGGCGACCGCCTGCTGGACGGCCGCCAACTCAAGATCATGGCGCTGGTGGAACAGGGGCTCCTTGACGAAGCGGCCGAGGTGATCGACTCCACGGTGCCGGCCGAGCCGTGGGAAGCCACCGTGGCGTCGCTCCTGCGCATCGCCACCCGGCCCGGCATCAAACCCAGCCCGGAAGACGAGCTGGAGCGTGTGGTCGGGGAGGCGCTCAGCCTGCTCGCAGCTGAGGACCCGACAACGGCCGCATTCCGGGTCCGCCTCGCTCTGACCACACTCGACGTGGCCGCCGGCCACACCCCGTCGGGCAGCACCCGGCTGGCCGAGGCAGTCATCGACGTGGCCTCCACCGACGCCTACGCCGCCCGCGACGTCCTCGGCCACCCGGCGATGCGCTCGCTTATGACCAGCCGGCAGCACCAGAACCTCACCGCCGTGATCGCCGCCGCATCGCTTGGTACCGGGAGCATCCCGGACGTCCACTGGACCGCCATCACCAAGGGGATGGATCACGCAGAAGCACGCCTGCGCGCTTTGCTCGCCGCGGCCCCACACTCCCGCCTTGCCCCATCGGAGAAGACATGACAGCTCAGCCGTGGACGACCGCGCCTCTGGTGGCCCTCGACCTAGAGGGGACCGGCGGTCAGGATCGTGACCGCGAACAGATCCTGGAGATCGCGATCGTCCCCCTGGATAACGGCTTCCCCAACCTGGCCGCAGCCTGGGACAGCACGGTCAACCCCGGCCGCGCGGTCGCGCCCCGCCCGTGGATCTCCCGAGACCTCACCGGGAACCGCCTGGCCACCGCGCCCACCTTGGACGACATCCAGGCAGAGATCCTTGACCGCCTCGACCGGCGCATCATCGTCGGGCACAACATCGGCGTGGACTGGCGCCTGCTGCACCGTCACCCGCCCCAAGTCCAGCCGGCCGCCTTGATCGACACGGCCCGGCTCTACCGCCACTTCAACCCCGCGTGTCAGCGCTGGAACCTGGTGCGGCTACTGGAAAAGTACGCTCTCAACGCCCAGGTCGCTCAGCTCGTCCCCACCGGCCGACCGCATCGTGCCCTGTGGGACGCGGTCGGCGCAGCCCTGCTGCTACCCGCCCTGGTCGAGGACCTGCCCGCCACGACCACTCCCACGGCGCAGGAGCTGGTCGAAATGGCGGGCATACGTATACAGGACAAGCCGCCGCACCTGGCCAAGGCTGAGCAGATCGCGCTCGATGTTTGACCGACTGTCCGCCTCGAACCGGCGGCGTCCCGTATGAAGGCAGCGTTCCGCGACGAGTCGCTGCCTCAGCACGACGTCACATGCGCTCGCGCACGAGAACTGGCCCGTGCCCTAAGACGTCTCGACGAGCCCTGGGCAACCGACCATGACTGGCCGGATCCGGACAACGACCTCATGCGCCGGCGGAATCCCGGTACCGTCGGCCCAGCAGGGAGGGGGTCGGCTGTGGCGGCAACCGCGTTGGTGGTGACGCCGGGGGTGGCCGTTGTGGCGGCGCTGGTGACTTTGGTGAACGTCCAGGAGTTGAAACGCCGGTGGGTGCCCTCGCAACTGACCAAGGAGATCGCACGGCCTGTTCACCGCACGTACAGCCCAGGTGTGGTGGTGCTTCTCGGGGCGATCGGCGTTGGGGTCACCTCCGTGTTCGCTCCGCTGCTCGCCCGGCTCGGGAACGCCGGTACGGCGGGTATCGTGCTCGTCTCCGCCCTCGGGCTCGCCCTCGGCGTCGCCGGGCTGAGCTTCCTCGGGCTCGGCGCCGCCGCCTACGCTTTGCTGTGGCCGCTGGACCCGCTGATCGTGTACGCGTGGGCGGCGCCGCTGGCCGCGGGTGGCATCGTCAGGTTCCTCCATGTCTCCGAGCCGCATCGGAGCGGCATCTGGCGAATGATGCTCATGGTGAACCGGTACGGGCCGGTCATCAGGGGCACCGCGCCGGCCGAGTGGTTCTGGCGGGCCGCCGGACTGCTGGGCGGGCTCGCGCCGCTCGCCGCCGTGGTCGCGGCGGGTCAGGGACTCGGCCTGACCGACCGCGCCGCCTTGACCGCCGCCGCCGTTCTCGTGGCCGTGCAGGCCGCCTGGACCGACGTGCGCTTCCTGCTCATCCCCGACAGGTACACCCGGCTGGTCCTCCTGGCAGGCCTCGCGCTGCTGCGCTGCGGCATCGTCGTGGTGGCGACCGGGCCTGTCGGCGCGGCCTGCGCGAAGCTGTGGAGCGGTGGCCCTACCGGTGTCGCCGGAGGGCTGATCCTCGCCGCCTGGGCGAGCGTTCCGTGGCTGCTCCTCAACGTGACCGCACGCCTGGGCCGCACCTTGCCCGCACCCGTGGTGGTCACTGCGACGCTGATCCGCCTGCCCTTGACCAGCGGATTCGCGGCTGTCGCCGTGGCGGCTCTCCACTCGCGTCCCGGGCTCGCCGCCGCGGCCCTGCTCCTGGCCGCGGCGGAGACCGCGACTCTGGCAGCCGGCCGCGGACGAACCTTTCCTATGGCCGTCTCCTACCGGGCCGCGGTCAGCTTCCTGACCGACGATCCCGACCGGGCTCGAACCCTGGCCGGGAAATGGCTGCGAGACTCGATACTCAACCGCCCCGCCCGCCCGGACCTCAACCTGATCCGCGCCCTCGCCAAACGCGCGGCTCTCGCCTCACGCGGCGACAGCACAGGGGATCCCGCCCATCGCACCGGCCTGGACGCCCTGTGCTGGACCGACCTCGCCGATCGACTCCTCGATCTGGTCGATGGCGAGGTTAGCCCTCGCTACCCGGTCAAGCACCGGGCTCGGCTGGCCCTCGCCGTCGGCAACGCTCGCGCGGACGTGTCCTGGAGCCGCGCGATCGTCCTCACCCGTGCCGCGTCCTTGGATCAGGCGTGCGGCCAATGGCGTGACTGCGCGACCCGCCGCATGATCCTCGGCCATCCCGCGCACGAACTGCTGGCCCACACGATGATCGCCATTCTGCTCGTCCGCCTCGGACGGACCGCCGACGCGGCGAGGTCCGTCGAACGGCTCCAGCGGACCGGGACCACCACCCCCGTCTTACGCGCCTGCGTCGCTCTGGCCGCAGCCGCCCTCGCCGGTGGCCCCACCCTCGCGCCACCGCCGGTGTCGGCCCGCGCGCTGCGCTCCGCCTGGCGAGGCGAGCCCGGAGGCCGCTTGCGATCCAACTGGACCCCTGAGGAGAGCGCCTTGGTCCTGGCCGGCCAGGCAGCCGACCTGCACGCCGTCTCCGCCGCGGAGGTGTCCAGGTGATCGGCCGATGACCCCCCGCTCCGCCCGCCTGTTCTACCTTTACGCCGCGATCCTGCCCCTGGTCATCAGCACCATCGCCTGGGCCGTCGACCAGCCGGTTCGCATGACCGTCACGATTGCCGCAGCCTTGTGTGTCACCGCGAACTACTTGCTGCAGTACCGCGCCTACATGACCCTGACGGAGGTCACACGCGGGACGCGGCTCAGGGGCGAACTGTCCGTCGCCAGCCTGCAGATCTTCGCCGGCCTTCTCCTCGGCTACCTGATCGACAAGCTGTGGGATGCGCTGCCCGCCCTCCACGGAAACGAGTTCTGGACCGCCCTCGCCATCACCCTGATGTCGTTCATCGCAGTGCCGGTCTACAAGCACCGCCTGCACCCTGTCGTCTGGCTGCTGGCCGGCCCCTACCGGGTCCTGTTCGACAAGGGCGTCCTGTTGTTCTACGCCGCGCTCTTCACCTCCTCTCCCGGACTGTTGTGGCTGGCGTTGTGGCTGGCCCTCTTCGATCTGCCTCTTTCCCTCGGCATGGCGATCCAGTCGCGTTCCCCAGGCTGGGAGGCACGAGCCAATGACGCCCACCTCTACCTCGACAGTGATGCTGAGGACCGGCGGACTCTGTTTGAGGAGCCCTGGATGAAGGACTTCGTGCTCCGCCGGCCCGGCCGTCCCGACCTCGGCTTCATCCACACGCTCGCCCACGAGGCCGCTCGATCGGTCGGGCAGACCCGTGCCATGACCCTCGATCTCACCGGGATGAGCGCGTTCACCGGCCGCGCCGGGCTCCGTTCGCTCGACTGGGTCGATGCCGCCCTGCCCCTCCTCGACCGTGCGGAATCAGCCATCCCCGGCACGCCCGGCGCCCGCCGCCGCCTCAGGCTCGCCCGAGCCCACTGCGCATACGCCCGAGCCCTCGTCTACTTCGCCACCGGCCACCGTGACGAGTTCCGGGTGTCCTTCACCGAAGCGTGCACCATCTGGCGACAGGAAGGCCACCAGGACCTCGCCGCCGCGGAAAGCGTGGCGACCTACCTCAGCTCGGGCGGCGAGAACCTGTTCCGCCTCCTGACGCCCGCCGACGGCCTCGCCCTCCTCGACCCGCTCGTGCACGACCCCGCCCTCACCCCCCTCGCTCGGCGCCGCGCGCTGCTGGCCGCCTCCCTCGTCCACCAAGAGCTCGGCGACCCCGAACTCGCCACGCAGTTGAAGGCCGAAGCCTTCGCCCAACGGCAGCGCCGGGGCGACAGCCGCCGCCTCCTGGGGCAGTACCGAGCCGCCGGCCTGCCCCGTAAGCGGTCGGCGATCGCCACCACGGGCCGGCTCATGGACCTGGCGACCGGCCCGTTCGCCAACATCACGATGTTCGCCCCCGCAAGCGCCCCCACCATCGCCTTGAGCGATTGGCCACCGAGCCAAGCGCGCGACCGCGCCGCACGCGGCCTGCGGATGTGGGCTCTGGGACGCCGGGACAAGGCCGAGGCGTTGCTCCTGGAGACCGCCCAGCTGCTCCGGACCAGCGACCAGCTCATCACCGCGTTCTTCGTCCTGCTCGAACTGGGCCGCGCCCAGCACGGCACCGCACCCTCCCGCGCCTACCATGCACTCGATCAAGCCGCCGAGGTCTATGAGACGCTCCGGATGCGCATCCTGGACGATGAGTTGCGGCTCAGCACGGGGGCCGCCGTGGAACGTCTCACACTTCTCATCCTCGATCTGCTCCTGGACGCGCCGGGAGGCGACGGCGATTCCTGGCCGCGAGCACCGCGCGCGGAAGCGTTCGTCCTGGTCGAGCGAGCCCGTTCCCGTGAGCTGCTGGAACTGCTCGGCACCACCGTCCCGCCCGGCAGCACCACCCCACCCCATCTGCTCGCCGCCGAGGCTGAAGCGCGGCGGGCCGTCGCCGACAGCCGGGCCGCCCTCGCCGTCGCTGGCAGCCCCGCGGGCAGCGAGAGCGCGCTGCGTGCCCTGCGCGACGCGTTGTCGGCCCTCTCGGCGGCCCAGGCCCGCATCGCCGCCGTCGACCTGGCAGGCGATGAGTACGTGAGCCTGTCCCGGGGCACCCCGCTCACCTTCGCCGAAGTGAAGACGTTACTGCGCCCCGAGGAGTCCGGTTGAGAACCGTGCTGGCCGAGTACTTCGTCACCGAGCGGGAGACCCTCCTCTTCCTCGCGGACGCCGACGCCGACGAGCCACGCACAGAACGCATCCCTCTCACCCGCGACGACCTGCGCGCCCACATCACCGACCTGGCCGGCGCCGTGCACGCCGGCAAGACCTCAGCCGCCCAAGGAGCGCTGGCCGCGCTCACCGCCCCACTCGCCCAGATCAGCGCGCCCGGCGACCTCATCTGGATCGTCCCGCACGACACGCTGCACTATCTGCCGTTCAGCATGCTCGCCGTGGACGGCGCGCCCCTGGCCGCCCGCAACCCGCTGTGCACCACACCCAGCGCCACCGTCATGGGATACTGCCAGGCCAAGCACGACCCGTCGCGGCGCCGCGTGCTCGCCTACGCCGACTCCGCCTCCGACCGGCCACTGCCCCACGCCCGCCGCCAGGCCGAAGCGCTCGCCCGCATCTTCGCCGACGACACCGTCATCCGGCTCGGCCCCCACGCCACCTCCACGGCCCTCGAAACCGACCTCCGCCTCGGGCCCCATCGCATCATCCACTTCGGCTGTCACGGAACGTTCGTGCCCACCGCGCCCCTGCACTCCGGTATCACCCTCGCCGACGGCGAGCTCACCGCCGAGCACATCCTCAGCCGCTCACTCCCCGCCGACCTCGTCACCCTCAGCGCCTGCGAGAGCGGCGTCAACGCCCGCCACCCCGGCGACGAACTCGTCGGCCTCACCCGTGCGCTCATCTACGCCGGGGCGGCCTCGGTCCTCGTCACCCTCTGGGCCGTCGACGAACTGTCGACAAGCCTGCTGATGACCGACTTCTACCACGAGATCGCGGCCGGCACCGGGAAAGCCGTCGCGCTCCAGCGCGCCCAGAACACGCTACGGTCGATCAGCGGCGACGAGGTGATCCGCCGGTGTGAGCAGGCGCCGGGTTCCTACGCCGAGGACATCGCCGACGTGCGGTTCCGTTGCGGCGACTTCGCCGCGGCCCGCGACGCCTACAGCCGTCTCCTCGAGGCCGCCGACCCGCACGGCGACCACGCGGCCAGGCTCCAGGCGGCGGAGACCCGCAGCAGGTGGGCGGCCTCCGCCGCGGATCGTCCCCCCGACTACCAGCGGCGGATCTACAGTGATCCCTATTATTGGGCCGCATTCGTACTGGTTGGAGACTGGCGATGAACCCGACGCTGCTGTCCGAGGCCGACGGCTTCTTCACCGCCCTGCCGTGGCACATGGAAGTCGAAGCTGCCCGCAAGGCTCTGAAGTCCGGCAGCCTCGGGATCGTCCACGATGACGCCGGACATCCGGTCGCGGCCGTCCGCCACGCCGACCTGATCGACCTCGCCGCTCCCGACCTGCGCTCGGCTGTGCCGGGCCTCGCACCCGTCATCGAGGTGGACGCCGACATGACCTTCGCCGAGTTCGCCGCCTCCCCCTCCGTCACCCTGCTCGACCTCGACGCCGCGTACCTCGTCCTGCGGGACGACGAACGGAGCGTCGGGGTCGTCCCGGCCGAGGTGATCGCCGCCCACCTCGCCTCACCGGACTTCAGGCCACCGGCACCCGTCATGGCCGGAGGGGGCGGCCTCGGTGATACGACCCTTCCCGGACAACCGCGGACCGGCCTGGCACCCATCATCTGCCAGGAACCCGGATGCGGACATCTCAACCGGCTCGCCCAATACCGGCACGGCGCGCCACCCTGGTGCCAGCGCCAGGAACCGCCCCGCCACCGGCTGCGGACGGGCGGCTGAGGACGTGCTCGGTACCGTCGTCAAAGAGGCCGGTGGACTGCTCGACCGCCGCTTCTTCCTCAACGGCCTGCTGCCCGTGCTGGCATTCCTCGGCTGCTGTCTCCTCACCGTGGCGGCCGCGCGCGGCGGAGTCGTCGCCGCGATGACCACCTGGCAGCGCCAGGACGCCACCATCAAGACCGTTCACGTCCTGACGTTCCTCATCGTCGCGCTCCTCGCCGCCGCGTGGCTGGCCAGCGCCGCGACCACGCTCGTCCGGCTCTACGAGGGCTATTGGCCCGGCCTCGTCGGTCGTCCTCTGCGGGCACTCGGCCTGCGCTGGCACCGCCACCGCTCAGCCGCCCTCGATCCCGGCGACGACGCGGACTACGCCCGGCTCCACGCCGGCTATCCCAGCGACCCCGGCGAGATCATGCCGACTCGTCTCGGCAACATACTCAAGAACGCCGAACTCCATCCCGAGGACCGCTACGGCCTCGACGCCGTCGTCGTATGGCCGCGCCTGTATCCGTTACTCCCTGAAGAGCAACGCAGGACGCTCGTCGCCGCCCGCACCGAACTGGAGTTCTTCCTCACCATCTCCGCCCTCGCCGCCGTCTACAGCGCCGCCTCCGGGATCTTCCTGCTCTTCGCCGGCGCCGCCCCCAGCCTGTTCCTCCTTTGCCACTCCACCGGCGGCGCCGTCGCACTCCTCGCCTACCGGGCCGCTCTGCCCAGCGCACGGCTCTACGGCCAGCAGGTCAAGGTCACCTTCGACGTTCACCGTGCTCTCCTGCTCACAGCGATCGGCCGGCAGGACACGGCAGACGACGATGAACGTCTTGTCTGGCAAGCTCTGGCCCGCCACTGGTATCGCGGCATCCCCCTCGCCGCAACTTTCCACGCCGCCGCGAACCTTCCGCCTGAAGAGCCGGTCTCGAACGACCCGCCCGAGCCTCCCCGCCGGGCGCTCCCTCCGACAGCCGTCGTCCTCACAGCCTTCCTCGCCACGAGCACCCTCGGCGCCGTACTGCTGCAATGATCCACATACGATCAGGCGTTCCCACCAGGGAACGAATACTCGGGGGAGTTGCGAGCCCGTGCTGGTGGCCCGGCTCGATCAGACGCTCTCCAGATGTCCGGTCGCCAGCCTTCGCCGCGAAGTAGTACGTCCACAGTCTGCGGCCGCCGGTTGATCCCCGTCCATTCCCGTGCGGGAAGGCCGTAACCGACGGCGCATGCGTTTGTCAGTCTCTGTACATCTGCTTGTATCCAGCCTCCTCTATGGCGTCTGGGGTTCGCGGCTGGCGGAGTCACGGCGTGTGCCGGCGAAGACGGCACCGTCTCCGAAGCCGCGGGTGCGCTCGACGCCCGAGGGCCCGAACCCGAGGGAGAAGCCGTCCAGACCGGCGGTCGCGGCGAGTGGGCGCCGCGAGGGAGATGGGCAGCGGACGGGGGCTTCGTCGGATACGCGCAGGCCGGTCGGCGCTGCGCTGGCGTTCGGGCTGCTCGTCATGCTGGCGAGCGCTGCACTGATTGTGCGTCGGCGCCTTCGGCTGGGGTTGGACGTGCACGCGCCGTGTTTCCACCTCCATCAAGAACAACACGTACAGACGCTTCAGGAAGATCGTGTCGACGTGGAAGAAGTCACAGGCCAACAGTCCTTTCGCTTGCACGCGTAGGAACGTCCGCCAGGAGGTGTCCAAGCTTCGGGGAGCCGGACCGTCGGCGCGAACGCAGGATCCGTCTTACGGTCGCTTCACTGACATGAAGGCCGAGTCGGACCAGCTCACCGTGTACCCGCCGATACCTCCACCTCGGGTTCTCGGGTGCCAGACGGAGGACCAGTTCCCGGACTTCCATGGTTGTTCCGGGACGGCCGGCGCGGGGGATAGGTCCACGCCTGTTTGATCAAACGGCGATGCCAGGCGAGCAAGGTACCGGGGGTGACCAGCCGATGAGCTCGCAGCACCGTCGGTAGGAAGCGGGCCAAGGCCGCCAGGACCGCCCGCTCGGCCCAGTCCGGCTTCGGCCGGCCGACCTGACGCTTCAATACCGCCATCTCATGGCGGAGCACCATGATCTCGGCGTCTTTGGACGCTTGACCACGGCCCAGCAACACCAGCCGGCCGAACATCCGGATCAAGGTCAGATACAGCAGACGAACCGACACAGACCGCGATCTTGCCTGCGCGGCGCCTGGAGGTCAAAACCGCAGATCAAGCACCACGCGATGAGTTGTGAAGCGGTACAGGTTGCCAGACATCCCGCGGTGAGGAGCGTGGGCCGGATGTCGTCCGTGAGAGTGTCGACGACCCGCATGACCTGGCCGGCGAGTGCTGGTATCGCGTTCACATCTTCTCCGACTTGGTCGGGTTGTCGAGCTGGTTGGCCCAGGCGGCGATGTTCCCCAACCCCGTCATCGCCGAGTCGCTCCTGGACCGGCTGATCAACACCAGCTACCGGGTCTTCATGACGCCCCCAGCTATCGGCCGAACAAGCGCCATCTATGGCCGGGGGCGATCGGCGCTCCGCTGCCTCCTTCGTCCGCAACGCGGCATAGAGCACGGTCGCAGCCCCGTTCACAAGACGTTGTCTTCGAACCTGCCTGGTTTCGGTGATCGCATTCAACGCGCCACAGCACTTGCATAGACCCCTAGCCGTCAGGAATCCTTGACGATTATGACGTTCGAGTCCCCTGACATCCCCAACCACAAAGGCTTCGCCGCGCCAGTACTCCCTAACGGCGAGTTGGCCTCTTCCGCGAGCGCCTTCACCAAGACCTTCATCGGTTACCAGGCAACATGTTCTTGCGGATGGGCCGACCGGCGCCGCTTTCCGGCCACGCCGGAGGGAGCGAAGGAAGCGGAGTATCGGTGGTGGAGCAGGCATGTCCCGCCCCTCGCCGCCGCCGCCCCTCCCGTGGAGCTCGTGATCAAATCGAACCTGCTGTGCGAGCGGATCGTACAGCTGGCCGGTGAGCGTCCGCTCGCCGCCCTCACCCTGCTCAGCCAGGTGGAGAGCTGGCAACGCACCCTGCTCGACCAGGCCGTCGCCGGAGCCAAGGAAGCCGGCGCCACTTGGGCCGAGGTGGGAGAGGCAATCGGCATCTCCAAGCAGGCCGCCCATGAACGGTTCAGGGCAGCCACGACCGCACCGCTGGAGGAGTAGCGGGCCTCAGCGGTCCGGCGTGGCCTACGTGCACCAGGTGGCCGAGAATCCACGACGCTCGAGGCTCTCTCAGCCGAGATCACACTGGTAATCAGAGGTTCGAAGACAACCTCCCAGTCGGGCCCGGCGGGACGGGTTATCCAACGGTCACATCGACCACAAGGCAATGCCGAAGCGCCCAATTAGCCGCATACCGCCCGAACAGCGCTGCTGTCCTTCCTGAGCCACCCGCTTCGAGTGGCTCAATTACCCTGCGCACGAGCTGGCTCAATTGGCTGACATTCGACACCCAAGGGCACCCTCCCGTCTACACATGACACCCGTGACCTTTCTGTAGCCGAAAGTGTCACAACTTGGGCTCTTGTGCGAATGCGCGGGGCCAGGCGGATACTCAAAGCGAACGCGCTTTCCTCCGTCCATGAGCAGGTGATCCCTGTGCGCGACGGGTTCGAATCCCGCGAGTCCTGGCCCCTCGAGTGTCTGCGCTGTCTGTAGGTATGGGAGGAGGACTACCTCGTCCGTCACCTCGTCGACGACCACGGCAACGAGATGGAGGTCTGGCTCAGCTCCGGCGTACCCGTGCAACCTCCCTGGTCGGGAATGAGCTGCCCGGCCCGCGGAGCCTTCCATCAGACCTCTTTCCCCATGGGCTATCTGGAGCGCCATCCCGAGCTGACGGCGGCGCCCGAGCCCAAGCCGCTGGCCAAGGTGCCGGCCAGGCCCATCAAGGACCTCGACCTGCCGGTCGTGCGCCCGCCACTACAACGCCGGGTGCTCATCGCGCTGGGCGTGCCGGTGATCGCCTTCGCGGGGTACGAGCTCTACCAGTACGTCCTGGCCCCCACCATCCACCACCACTGAGCGCCTCACCAGGTGATGGGCAGCTCGTAGACCCCGTACACCTGGCCGTCGTGCTTGAACGGAGCCTGCTCCAGCTCGCCCGCCAGAGTCAGCGTGCCGTAGACGACCTGCAGCTCCAGCCGGGCCGGGCGGCTGGCCCAGGCACTGGTGGACGCGGAAGCCGAAGGCCACGTGGCGGCGGGCGTCGCGCCACAGGTCCAGCTCGTCCGGGTGGGCGAAGACCCCGGGGTCGTGGTGGTTGCCGATGTCGTTGGCCATGATCATGCCCTCGCCCGCGCGGATGACCTGACCGGCGATCTCGATATCCTCCAGCGCGACGCGGCGGCGTCCACTGTGGGTGATGTTGAGGTAACGCAGCAGCTCCTCCACCGCCCCCCGCGATCACCCCGGGGTCGTCGCTGTCGCGCAGCAGGGCGAGCTGGCCGGGATTCCGGAGCAGCGCGAGGGTGCCGAGCGCGATCATGTTCGCGGTGGTCTCGTGCCCGGCGATCAGCAGCAGCACGCCCATCTGGGCCGCTTCCGGACGCGTCAGCTCGCCCGCCTCGACCCGGCCCTCGGAGTGGACGAACGGAAACGTACGCCAACGTCTCGTTCGCCCAGCCCACGTGGGACGTGGGCCGGGATCGGAGTGGCCAGGTCAGCAGGTGGCGATGGTTGTCGTGAGCTCCCGGCCTGTTCTAAGTGAGCGTCCGGCCAGTGGCATCGGCGTCCGCGCCATCGCGTGCAGTGTGTTCTCCACCAGCGTGACGACCGGGGCGGCGCCGTGCTTCTCGCTGGCCCGCAACAGCACTTTGAGCAGGGCGGCGAGCACATGGATCGCGTCACGGTCCGCTTCGGAACCGGACGGGTGGCAGAACCGCCGTAGATCACCTGGGAGTCGCTCACGGACGGGACAGCGCACCGCTGCCCGCCGTGCGGCGTGCACTGCCGGCCTTGGTCCGGCAACCACGACGGCCAGCGGGGAACGTCCATGAACGGGGAGGTGCTGTGCCGGGGACGGCCAGGTGACACCCCGTCGGCCGCCAGAAGTCCGTCGAGCTGACGGACCAGTTGGAAGGAGGGCTGCCTGGCCCCGACTTCTACCTTGCTGATCGCGCCGTGGTCGTATCCCACGCGCTGGCCGACCTGAAGCTGGGCGAATCCCGCCTGCCGACGCCATAATCGCAGTTGCCTGCCGAAGTCCGGCCACGATGCCAGGCCCTCGTCGATCCGCCCCGGATGTCCTCGGCCTCCATCAGACCTCCTGCGGGACGGTTCACCATCCGGCCATCTGGCGGTCCGGATCGTAACACGCGATGCTTGCGCCGGTCGCTGAAACAGCGCCGCGTGCCGGGTGATGTGCGGCAGGGGTTTCGGGGCTTGGCGCCCGGGAACGGTGCCGGGATGCGAGGCCCGCGAGGCGGGCCACATCTTGTCATGGCCGGTTGCGTGGGTTCGTGATGTCGGCCCTTGGCACGTTCCGACCGCAAGGATCTCGAAGGAAGCGCCATGCGCATTGACGTGCACGCCCACTGCTACCCGGCCGACTACCTGGACACGCTGCGACGCTACGGATCCGACGCCACTGACGTCGCGCGGATGCCATGCGCCGGTTCGACCGGCGACGACATCGACGCCCGGCTGCGCATGATGGACCAGGCGGAGGTGGACATGCAGCTCCTGTCCGCCACTCCCCAGCTGCCCTACTTCGACGATCCCGAGCACGCCATCAGCGCAGCCCGGATGGTCAACGACCTGTACCGCGAGATCGTCCGAGCCCATCCCGGGCGGTTCGCCGCCCTGGCCGCCGCCCCGCTGCCGCACGCAGAGGCGGCCGCGGCCGAGATCGCCCGCGCCATGGACGAACTCGGCTTCCTCGGCGTCGGCATCTCCACAGTCGTGCTGAACCGCACCCTCGGCGACCCCACCTTCGAACCCTTCTGGGCCGCGTTGGACCGCCGGAACGCGGCGGTGTTCGTCCATGCAGCCGGCACGGGCCTCGATTCACCGCTGATCTCCGAGCACGGTCTCACCTGGATCGTCGGGGCCCCGTTCGAGGACGCCGTCGGTGTTCTGCATCTCCTGCGCGCCGGAGTCGCCGCCCGCCATCCCCACATCCGCTTCATCGTCGCGCACCTCGGCGGGCCGTTGCCCTTCCTGATGCAGCGCATCGACGACAACTACGACCAGTGGAACGAGGCGTTCCCGGACCGGCCCAGCATCTTGCTGCGCCGCATGTGGTTCGACACCGCCAACTTCCACGCCCCCGCCCTGCGCTGCGCCGTCGCCAGTTTCGGCGCCGACAAGATCATGCTTGGCAGCGACTTCCCCTACTTCCGCGACGACCTGTACACGCGCGCGGTCCGCTACATCGCGGAGGCCGATCTTCCCTCCGAGCAGACCCGCCTCATCCTCGATGACAACGCCGCGCGGCTGTTCAACCTGAACAGCTGACAACAGGGCCGCTCCAACTTGGAGGCGTACGGTAAATCGAGATCGGACACCCCTGGGTTCGGCTGGGTGCCGGACGAGTCGTCGGCCCGTCTCCCCAGACCAGAGACCCGTCAGGAACAGCGGGGTGTCCGGGAATACCGCAGCTCATTCCCAGACACCCGCGCGTGCACGACCTGGCTCCCCTCGCCCTGGCGCGGGCCCGGTGCTCAGCCTGAGAAGCAGCGGCAGGACGGGCCGCCAGTTCAATGGCTACGGCAAGCCGTCGCACACCCTGACCTTCTCGCCGACTTCTACGGTCACTGCCTGCGCTATCGCGAGCTGGCCGCTGCCCTGCGCGATCGCCAACAGGTCCTGGAGCCGATGACGGCCGCCGAGCTGCGCGAAGCGATCCTCGGACCAGCCAAAGCGGTCGGCCTGCGTCCAGAACCCGGATTGGTAGAGCTCATGCTGCAGGACCTGGGCGAATGCGACAGCGACGGGCAGGTCGGCCAGGAGCGCGGAGCGGGCGTGGGCGCAGTTGCGGCCCGACGAGCAGGACGTGGCACACCGGTTGCTGCTGCGTCTGGTCCGCATCGGCGAGGATGGACACGACACCCGCAGACGGGCGAGGCACACCAAGCTGATCGCATCGGTGGCGGACGGCACCGCCACCGCGCGGGCGCTGGAGGTGCTGGCCAGCCAGCGCCTGGTGACGGTGGACGTCGACGGGGTGGAGATCGCCCACGAGGCACTGCTGTGGGCCTGGCCGCGACTCAACAGGTGGATTGATCAAGACCGCGCCGGGAATGTGGCCCGGCAGCGGCTGGATGAGGATGCCGCAGTCTGGGATCGGCACGGCCGTGACCCCGGGCTGCTGTATCGCGGTACCCGTTTGGAGGCCGCCCGCCAGCTCACCGGGCTGACGCAGGTGGCACAGGAGTTCCTCGCCGTCGCAACCCGGCTTCGGCGGCGTACTCGGTGGGCGCGGGGCGCCGCGGTCACCATGGTGATCGTCCTGGCGATCGTCGCCGCCGGTGCCGCGGCGGTGGCCGTTCACCAGCGCGACGAGGCGATCTTCCGGCAGGTGCTGGCCGAGGCCGACCGGATGCGCGCGAGTGACCAGTCTTTGTGGGCGCAGCTGAACCTGGTGGCCCGCCGGATGAGACCCTCTGACAGCAGCGTGTCCACCAGGTTGATCTCCACCCAGCATGCACCCCTGCACACCCCGCTCACCGGGCACACCGGTGCGGTCTACCTGACCTCCTACAGTCCAAATGGGCGGTTGCTGGCCACCGCCAGCCATGACCAGACCGCGCGCCTATGGGACGTGCGCGACCCGGCGCAACCCAAGCCGCTCGGGTCTCCCCTTGCCGGGCACACCTGCTGGGTGACCTCCGCGGTGTTCAGCCCCGCCGGCCGCCTGCTGGCCACCGCCGGCGACGACCAGACCAGACCATCCGGCTGTGGGACCTGCTCGACCCAGCCCGGGCAAAGCCCCGCACAACACCCCTGGTCGGACACCAGGCGCTGGTGCACACCGTCGCCTTCAGCCCCGACGGACGCATGTCCCTCAATACCGTCAAGCGCTACGCCCGCACCCGCGAACCCGCGGCCTTACGCCGCGCTCCGCGCTACCGGCCCACGCTCGTCGATCCTTACCGCGATCACCTGCGTGAACGGCGCGCCACCGACCCCGCCGTTCCGGTCCGGCAGTTGTTCCGCGAGATCAAACAGCTCGGCTACACCGGCAGCCCCAACCTGCTCAACCGCTACATCACCCAAGGCCGAGCCGAAGGAGAGCGGCCCGTCATCACTCCGCGCCGCCTGGCCCGCCTCCTGCTCACCCGACCCGACCGGCTGCGGGACAGCGACGCCCAGCTGCTGCAGGAACTCACCGCCGCCTGTCCCGAGCTGACCGCGCTCGCCCGCCCGGTCCGCGACTTCGCCGCACTCTCACCCCGACCGACGGCAATGACGACAAGCTCACCGCCTGGATCACCACCCTCCGCGCCGCGCATCTGCCTCATCTGCACGGCTTCGTCAACGGCCTCGAACTCGACCGCGACGCCGTGAACGCAGCCCTCACCCTCTCGCATCACAACGGCCGGACCGAAGGCGTCAACACCCGCACGAAGAGGATCATGCGCCAGATGCACGGCCGTGCCGGGTTAGAAGTTCTGGCGGGAGTCGAAGTCAACGAATTACTGCAAATACTACGAATATGAGGAGAAGTTCAAGGAGAATTATTCAGGAGTCTATGACTGTGACGAGTATCCGTACGCGTCCACCAAGCAGGGAGCAGCGAAGGACAAGTTGAACTATTCCGTGCGCGGCGTTGATCTACATCAGAATCGCCGTCACGGCAACTATCTCAAGACCTTCTACTCTCAGTATCGGCTGACTGTCGACGAAGTCGGCGACAATGCGGAAGACAGCCCATATTGGATGCTGATCGAGCCGTAGCCGGCGCATAGCGCGCTGCGGCGCGCGGTATATTGACGTGTGGTTGCCGGGTGAACAACTCGGCAACCAAACGTTCCTCTTCACTCCAGCCGTCCTGACGACGGAGAATGCGATGGCGGCATGGCCAGGTTGATGCCTTCGGAGAATCAATGGGACCTCTTGCGGGAGTTCGGGCTGAGTAGTGGGCTCGCCGGGATATGGGTCGAGGGCGACGACCCTGAGGAGTTGGCGCGCCGGTTGCGGGTAGATCCGGGCACGCGTGTGGAGTGTGGCTTCGCCGAGGCTATGGCCAGATACGAGGCATCCCTGGAAGACGAGGTCATCTGGATCGGATCCCATACGCCCGGTTGGACCCACATCCTTTGGCTCAGCAGCTTTCATACGGGTGCGGAGGCGAAGGCGCTCAGCGCGGGCGGGCGACGACTCCTCACCGTGTATTACAACGGTGGGCTGTTCGAACTCGACGATCTATACCTGTATCAGGACGGAGCGCTTGTCGATGAGATCAATCCTCCCTATGCCGACGGCGCACCGGTGACTGTGCCGGAATATGCCATGTATGCGGAAGGGCTTGAGTTGGAGCATGGCATGCGCAGCCAGCAGGAACTTCACCTAATTCTCTGTATGGTTGGGCGGATCACGGGGCGATTCCTTGACCGGGAGTGGTTCACCGCGACACGGACTCTATATGAGATACCTCGAGACGCGTGGAGTACCTGAATCGGTTGTGGGTCGCGCCAGGGGTGGATTCGTACAAGGCCACGGGTGTCGGCTTTGAACTCCTCCGAGTAGTCCTCCACCGCCCATCGGTGGTCTTCTCGCGGCGGATCAGCCATTCGCCGTCGGCGTCGTAGACGAATGCGGTGGTGGCCACGGCCTCGGTGACCTGGGTGAAGTGGCCTTCGGCGTCCCAGTCGAGGGTCTGCTGCTTGGGGCCGACCTGGCGGCCGGAAGAGTAAGGTTCGGACGCCATCGGCCGGGCCCGTTCCTTCACGCCTCCTCTTCGACGTGCATTCCAGCATCCTGCCCGGCGCGTGCACTGCGGCGGGTAGCCGGGGTTCGGCGTGCCCCGGTGTCCCGGCTCACTCCGTCCAGCCGGCCCACCCTAACAGCTCGCAAAGATTGTACCCGTCCGATTTTGAGGCGGCGGCGCCGTCGGTGCGCCTCACCCTGCTGGCCGCGTTGTGCCAGGTGCGGCAGTCGGAGCTGATCGACGGGCTGGTGGAACTGCTGATCCACCCCGTGCACAAGATCAGCGTGCGGGCGGAGAAGAAGGTCGAGGGCGAGCTCAACGCCGAGTTCCGGCGGGTGCAGGGCAAGAACGGGATCTTGGTGAAGCTCGCGACGGCGGCGCTGGAGCTGCCGGAGGAGATCGTCCGCAAGGCGTTGTATCCCGTGGTCGGTGAGCGGACGCTGGAAGACATCATCGCCGAGGCCAAGGCGAACGAAAAGGAGCTGCGCACCCGGGTGCGGACCAAGCTGCGCGGCTCCTACACCCACCACTACCGGCGCGGCCTGCCCAAGCTACTCAAAGCGGTGCGGTTCCGCTCCAGCAACGACACCTTCAAGCCGGTGATGGACGCCCTGGACCTGCTGCAGCGCTACGACGGCTCCGACGCCGACTTCTACGCCGCCGCCGAGGCGGTGCCGCTGGAGCACGTGGTGCCCGAGGATTGGCGCGACGCGGTCCTCGACCCCGACAGCGGCCTGGTGGAGCGCATCCCGTACGAGCTGTGCGTGCTGGTCGCGCTGCGCAAGGCCATCCGGCGCCGCGAAATCTGGGTGGAGGGCGCCAACACCTGGGCGCAACCCGACGAAGACCTGCCCGCCGACTTCGAGGACAAGGGGTGGCCCGCGCCGGGCGCGGGCCACCCCTTGGTGCTTACGGGCCGGTCTGGGTGAGCGCGACGATGACGTGGAGCAGGCCAATGATGGGTTGTTGGGGCTGGGTAAGGTTCCGGCTCTGGCCAAACGTCGCGCCGCCATGTGCGTGGGCTTGGAGGAGCGAGGCGGGGAGAGAAGTGGTCCGGCGTTCAACTGCCGAGGGCGCGCTTTTGTGGGTGGATCGTCTCGCCGAGGGCGAGCATGTCAACGAACTGGGTGATACGGCGGGCTCGGGTCTCGGCGCGTTTGGCGTTCGTGATCCGATAGAGAACGGCGTAGCGGTTTTGGGAGGTGAGGATGTCGAACATCGCTTGTGCCTGGGGTTTCGCGGCCAATGCGGCGGCCAGGTCGGCTGGTACCTCGATGCCGGCTTGTCCCGCGTAGGCCGTGTCCCAGCGGCCGTCGGCCTTGGCGTGTTGGACCTCGGCCATTCCGGCCGGATGCATCCGGCCCTCGCCGATCAGACGGGTGATGATGGAAACGTTCCGCGCTGACCAGGGACTTTGCCTTCCGCGAGGGGTGAAGCGCCGGGAGAAGGTGATCTCATCCCGCCGTCGTAGCCGGCCATCGATCCAGCCGTGGCACAGGGCTTCGTCGAGCGCCTGGTCATAGGTCAGGCTGGTGGGCCGGGTCGTGTTCTGCTTGGCGAGGACCAGCCACACCCCTGCCGAGCTGTCGTGGTGCCTGCTGAGCCACTCCCGCCAGGCTCGGGCATCGGCAACGGTCAGTTCCAGTAGTTCGTTGCTCATCGTCATGGTGCCCCTGCTGATCATCAAAGGGATGGTTGTCGGCGGTCACCCGAAGGTGAGAGCCCAGAACGGGGGCCTGCCGGCAGTGGCGCTGGATCGGCCAGCGGTTGAGCCGGCCGATCTCGTCCTTCGCCACGTCGCCACCGCGTCCTCTGGACGGATGACGGCCGCCCGCCTTCACCAGGCCTTGCCGGCCTGCTCCCGGATCGTGTGGTTGATCCGGTTGAAGAAGTTGGTGATTGCGATGTTCAAGATGATCGCCGACATCTGCTTCTCGTCGAAGTGAGTGGCAGCGGCGTCCCAGATCTCGTCGGTCACGCCCGGCGCGCCGTCCTGGATTCGGGTGGCGGCCTCGGTCAGCGCGAGCGCTGCCCGCTCCTCCTCGGTGAAGAACGGGGTCTCGCGCCAGGTGACCACGCTGTGCAGCCGCTCGTCGGTCTCTCCATGCTTCTTCGCCGACTGGACGCCGGCGAACACACACGGGCTGCAGCCGTTGATCTGGCTGGCCCGCAGATGGACCAGCTCGAGCACGAGCGGGTCGACGCCACCGGCGTGAATCGCCTTCTGGAGATGCTGGACCGCTGTGATCACGTCGGAATTCGCCACGCTCTTCATGCGTGCTTCCATCAGTGTTGCTCCTTCATCGGTTACCTCGGCCCGTCCGGTTCCGTCATCTAACGCACCTTGGCGGAGGTCATCGTCGTGATGGACTTTCGGCCGAGGAGTTCTCGGTCATGCCGGCGACGTTACGGTATGACCCGGTCAGAAACGGTCCTGGTTATCGAGCAGACTGTCAGCCATGGTCAACACCTCGGCGCGGCTGCTGCAGTTGCTGTCTTTGCTGTCAACGCGGAAGTCCTGGACGTGCGCTGATCTGGCCGCCCAGCTGGAGATCACCGAACGGACGGTTCGCAGGGACATCGCCCGGCTACGTGAACTCGGCTACGGCATCGAATCGGAGATGGGCCCATGGGGCGGCTACCACCTCGGGCCCGGAACCAGCATTCCGCCACTGATCCTTGACGAGGAGGAGGCCCTCGCGGTCGCTGTCGGGCTGCGCACCGCCGCCTTCAGCGGAGTCTCCGGCAGCGACCAAGCAGCCCTGTCGGCGCTGCTGAAACTACGCCAGGTGCTGCCGGCCAGGATCGCCGACCGGCTCGGCGAGCTGGACGCCGCGTTCACCCACACCGCACGACCCGACGACAGCCAGATCTCCCCCGCGCTGCTCCTGGACCTGGCCACCGCGTGCCGACGAGGCGAACGTACCCAGTTGACCTACCGCGACGGGGCCGGAACGACGTCCACCCGCCGAGTAGACCCCCACCGGCTCATCTACACCGGCCGCCGCTGGTATCTCCTCGCCTACGACCTGACGCGGCAGGACTGGCGCACCTTCCGGACCGATCGCATCATCGATGCCACAGCCACCGGGCAGGCCACCGCCCTGCCCGACCCGCCAGATCCGGCCCAACTGGTCGGCACGGGCATCGCGCTGAGGCCCTACCCGGTGCGGGTGACCATCCGCCTGGCCGTACCGGCCGATGAGGCCCGCAGGCTGGTGCCACCAACGGTCGGCGTCCACCACCCGGACGGCGATGACGCAACGATCATCGACATCGGCGGGCCAGACGCCGACGGCCTGGCCCGCTACCTGCTCAGCCTCGGCCGACCACTTCAGATACTGCACCCGGAAGAGGTCCGCCAGGCATTCCTCACCCGCACACAACAGCTCCTCAACGACAACCAGTAACACGAACACCCGCCGATCGCTGACACGCCTACCTGCAGTGACGGATGTTGCCAGCCACCATGAAGTGCAAATTCGATCTTGGCTGTCTCAATCGACGGATGCTGAGATTCCGCGTTGTCGCGTACATGAGAGGAAAGATCAACCGCCCATGTCTACGAGGGCCGGCGATGACCAGGCAAGGATCGCATTCACCAGGCCGCCGTCGATGACCAGGTCCTGGCCATTGATGTAGGACGCCTCACGGGAGGCGAGAAACGCCACTGCTGTGGCGATCTCCTCCGGCTGGCCGAACCTCCCCGCCGCGATACGACCGGTGATGGCCGCGGTCTCCGTCTCGCTCAACGCCGCGGCGGGATACATCGGTGTGTCGATGTATCCGGGACTGATCGAGTTGACGCGGATGCCCCGGGGTGCGAGATCCGCCGCAAGGGTGCGGGCCAGGTTGTGCACGGCCGCCTTGGTAGCCGAGTACAGCGTGAGGATGCCGTTGCCGCGGTGCAGGGTCCAGGAGGCGTTGATGACAATGGAGCCGTTCTCGGCGATCAGCGGCAATGCCTTCTGGATCGTGAAGAACACACCTTTGAAGTTCACGTCAACGGTGTGATCGAAGTCGGTCTCGGTGATGTCGGCGAAGGGTGCGAAGGCGCCCACTCCGGCGTTGGCGAAGACGACGTCCAGCCTGCCGAATCGCGTCCTGATCGTGTTCATCAGGGCGTCCAGAGCCTTGAGGTCGGCTGTATCTGCCACCACGCCGAGAGCGCACGGGGCGAGCACGGCGGTGGCCTGGTCCACGCGTCGCCGGGTGCGGCCGGTGACGATCACGTGGGCGCCCTCGGCGATGAGGCGGTGTGCGGCGGCCAGTCCCATGCCGCTCGTGCCGCCGGTGATCAGGGCGGCCTTGTCGGTGAAGCGTGTCATGCGAGTGCTCCAGAGATCCAGTCGGCGGCCGTGGCCAGGCAGTCGGGGCGGGCGTTGCCGAGCAGGTGGTCGCCATGAGGTAGGGACACGTAGCGTCCGTGCGGTGCCAGGCGGGCCAGCGGCTCGCCGTTGGTCACGCCGGGGATGACGTCCTGGCCGCCGTCGATGACCAGCAGCGGGCAGGTGATCTGCGGGGCGAGGGCGGACACGTCCACCTGGCCGGCGAAGCGGCGGGCGGCCTCTTCGCTACCGGCCCGCTGGATGAGGAGATCCCGTACGGGAGGTGGCAGGACGTCCCAGTACAGCCGGAAGGGGCCACTGATGGTGACGGCGGCCGCGACGCGGCTCTCCCGGGCGGCGCTTTCCGCGACGTAGTAGCCGCCGAGGCTGAGCCCGACGAGTCCCACGTTGCGCGGGCGGAGTGTGTCGATGACCTTTCCGATCACGTGGTGGTAGTCGGCGCGGACGGTGCTGGTGGCGGCGAGCGCGCCCTGTCCCGGCCCGTCCATGGCGAACACGGCGAGGGCCCCGGCGCAGCAGGGCGGTGACGAGGTACGCCCGCTGCGGATCGACGTGTGGGGCCACCTGTACGCGCCCATGCGCACCCTGGCCCAGGTGGCGACCGGCAAGCCGCGGCTGGAACTGGGCCACGGCCGAGACCTGCCGTCGGTGATCACCGCGCTGCTGCACGGCGACATCGACGCCGCCTTCGGCCGCGTCCACGCGCCGCTGCCCGCCGGGCTGCCCCATCCCCTGGTACGGCTGGAACCCGTGGACGCCATCCTCCACGCCGATCATCCGCTGGCGAACGCGCCCGCGATCCGCCCGGCGCAGTTGCGCGACGGCGTACTGTGGACCCCCGGCGCGCTCCACAGGCTGGACTTCCTGCACCGCTTCGCCATGGCCTTCGGCATCCACCAGCACGCCGAAGGCACGAACCTGGGACTGGACCGCTTCCTGGCCGATCTGGCAGCCGACATGCACCGCTTCAGTCGGCTGCCCGCAGACATACTCCTCCCGCCGCACCCGGCGATCCGCTCGATCCCGCTGATCGACCCCGCAGCGCTGTACGCCTGGTCACTGCTCTGGCGCGACAACGGCGGCCACCCACTGCTGAACACCTTGACAAGCGCCTTCGTGACGGAGGCCGAGCGCAACCGATGGCTGGAACACGATCCCACCCGCGATTGGCTACCCGAACGCCACAGCACGGACGCCAGCGCTTTGACGACATCATGAGGAGCCTGGCCGGCCCACGGGCCACACGCGAGTGAAGGCGATCGCGTAGTTAGTAGGCGGCGCAGAAGCATGAGGTGGCGCCAGAACCACCGCACCGTCCCGCCCGGAGGTCCGCTCACGCCGCGGTGAGATCGAGCCGGGTTTCCATGTCCAGCCGGAACCGGCCGTAGAGGTTCTTATCTGGACAATCGCTTGAGATGACCTTGGAGTTTCTCCTCATTGATGCCCCTTCGTCGCATACGTTGACCCACATCCCTGCTGCCGCAAGGCGAGGAGGCCGAGATGCGGGTCGTCAAGGAGAGGGAGGGCGGCATCGTCCGCCGGGTACGGCTGGTCGATGAGGCGGGCGAGCCGGTAAGCCCTGTCTGCCGGTTTCTGGCGCATCTGGCCGATCGGGAGTTCTCACCGAACACGTTGAGCGCGTACGGCTACGACCTGCGCTACCTCTTCCTGTTCCTGACGCAGGAGGGCCTGGACTGGCAGGAATTCCGCCCGCCAAACGTGCTGCGGCTGCTGGCATTTCTACGGCGGCTGCCCAGCCGCCGTCCAGCGCAGCGACTGGGCATGGCCGTGGTCACCGATACCGGGGAGTGGCCTGGCCGGCTGCTATCGCCGGCGACCGTCGATCGGATCCTGGCCGCAGTCTCCAGCTTCTATGACTGGGCGATCGTCGCCGACGAGTACGATCACGGCGTCTCCCCGGTTCAGGTACGACCCGACCCGGCTCTGGCCAGGGTGCCGAACCGTCACCAGCCCTTCATGGGAAAGGCCAGCACCCAGCGGCCGGTGCGCCGGGTCATCCAGGTCAAGCGGCCACGGCGGCTGCCCAGGCCCATGGGCGACCCGGAGGTGGAAGCGCTGCTGTCGGGCCTGAAGATACTGCGCGACCTGGCGATGCTGCTGCTCATTCTGGACGGCGGCCTGCGCCCCGGCCGGTCGGCGTCGGTGAGCTTCTTGCGCCACTTCGGCTCGGCCAGGACGATCTGCACCATCCGGGTGTTCAGGTAGACGATCGCCGCCTGGACCCGGTGAAGTCCTCGTTGGCCGAGTTCCAGTTCTCCAACACGTTGAGGCCCTCGTGGATTTCGCGGCGCAGTTCCTCCTCGGCGAGGTAGTCGCAGATTATGTGGAATCTGTTTTGTCAAGCCGCGTAGATCGGTTGCGGTCAGTCGGGTGCCGGATCCCCGAGCAGGAGGACCGCGCCCTTCGCCGGCCCCAGGGCCCCACCAATCCTCCAGCGCTTTTGGAAGCCGCGCCCGCAAGCACCGCCAATAGCGCGGCGAAATCGGGAGAGGCTGTGAACACTACAGGGCTCCTTCACCGGATCCGAGACGACCCGCGGCGCCCGGCCCGCTCAGCTGCAGCGCGTCCGCGCAAGCATCCTGCACCCCGACCGGTGCGGCTGAGCGGGCCGAGCGCCGCCGTCCTGACCCGGTACGGATGGGAGACCCGATGACCGTCCGCATCGACCGTCCGCCGCACCCTTGCCATGCACGCGACACCAGCCGGCCGACCCCCTACGGCGTTCGATCGGCATCACCGGGAGGTCCACGTCCCGCTCGCCCGCCGGCTACAGCGAGCCGGCTTGCACATTGTCGGAATAGTTCATCGCCAGCCCAGGGACGTGGCCGACGTTCACGAGCTCCAGCAGCCGACGGTGGTGGATGCCCAGATTGTCCAGGACCAGGCGGGTCCGAGGGGTACGGCGCCGGGCTGCGGACAGGAGGAGCCGCACGGTGTCCAGGTCGAGTTGTTCCAGCCGGGACAGTTCCAAGTGGATGTCGGCGGCGACATCATCCAGCCCGGCCAAGGCCTGCTGCAGCGGCTGATGGCTGCCGGCGTGCAGGGCGCCGGCGATGCGCAGGCCGGGCGGCTGGTAGGTGCGGAAGATGCGTACCTGCTCGTCGTGGTAGTCGGGGTCGGGTCCGACGTGGCCCTGGTGGACGGCGTGCAGTTCCCGCAGGGTCGGGGCGGGGAACAGCCGGCGGTCGTACTGGCAGATCGCCATGGCCCGGGCGGTGGCGAAGACCCGGCCCACCTCGCGTTCGTAGAGGATGAACTGCTCGATCGCGGGCAGACGCAGGGCCCAGCTCGTCTCGCCGGTGGCGCGCAGCGCGGTGAAGCCTTCGCTCACCGCCTTGGCCGATTCGTACATCAGCAGTTCGATCATCGCGTCCGGGTCGAACGCGTCGCCTGCCAGGTAGGTGTCTTCGGCGCGGGCGAGGACGAGCTGGCTGGCGTCCAGGAACAGGTGAGGCTGGCCCCGGGTGCAGGCGTTGATCAGGTCGGGCACATGCGCGGAGTCGGCCGAGTCGGCGATGTAGAGTACCTTGTCCCCGCCTGCCAGCCCCTGGCGCAGGTAGGGCAGCAGGACCTGGGCGCGTTCCTGTTCGCAGGAGTAGGTGAAGCAGAGGTGATCGCCCCAGCGCATGCGGCTGACCTCGGTCGGTTCGATGAACATCTGCATGGTGCTTCCTCAATCGTCCTGGCCGGCCGTGCCGACATCGACACCGCCGAGCGAAGGGGGCTGCCGGACAGGGCCTGCAGCTGAGCTGGTGCCGTTGCCGTCGTGGAAGTCGCCGGTCCAGAAGTCGGATGGCAGGATGAGCCCGATGGGGAAGGGCCGCCGGGAACGGCGCGCCTGAGCGTGCTGGCCGACGGCGGCGATGGCCTGCTCCAGGTCAGGGTGCACGTGTAGCACCGCGCCGACGCCGGTGATCTCCAGCAGGCGCAGCACCAGCGGTTGCACGGCGGCCAGATGCAGGCCGCCCCTGCCTGCCTGCTCCAGCCGCTCGTGGGTGCGCATCAAGATGCGCAGGCCGTTGCTGTCCAGGAAGGACAGTGCGCTCAGGTCGAGAATCAACGACTCTTCCTGCTGGAGGTGGATCTGGCCCAGGTGGCGCTCCAGTTCGGCGGCGCTCGTGCGGTCGAGCTCGCCCGCCACCTGGAGGAGAGTAGCGTCCGGCAGTTCGCGGTGTGTTACCGACAGGACGCTCACGAGGAGGCCCGATGTGGCGGCAAGAGGACGTGGCCGCAGGGTGCTTGTGCCGACCTGCTCGGCCCCGTCCTGGTGGTGCGCGCGAGAAGCGACATCCAAGTCCCTGCTGATGGGTGGAGCCGGCGGCTTCGTCTGCTCTCACGGTAACCCCAGAGCACACTCGCAGGAAGGAGCATTCCTCCCTACTTCTTCCGGCATAGACCCGGCGACAACTCTGGACTCGCCGAGCTGGAGGAAGGAGCATGCCTGGGGCGCATTCCAGCCGGGCGACGCACGAACCACCGGGTCAGCCCTGCCCAGCCGCTTCGCCATCGCCGGCAGGCTTGTAGCCGCCGTCATCGACGGGACCAAGGCCCGCAACGGCCGCTTCGGCAGCCGACAGGCTGGGATACAGCTCGAGGATGCTGTCCAGCCGAGTACGGCGCAGCCGCTGCGCCAGCATTCCGCCGGCATCGGCCACCACCACCCGGCCACCCTCGCGCCGGATCGCCTGATGGACGTCGAGCAGAGCGCGCAGCACGGCCTCGTCGCAGAAAGTCAATCGAGTGGCGTCCACGATCAGGTGCGTCGGCTGCGTGGACGGCTCGGGGTCGGCCAGCCGTGCCGTGAGCAGCCGGCGCAGGTCGGCGATCGCCTCAGCGTCCAGGCAGCCCATTAGCGTCACGATCAAGGCAGGCCCTCCCTTCGTGACCAGATGCCTGACCTCGACACGCGACGCGCGCGAGCTGTGATCGCCGGGTGGCGGGCCGGCGCGACCCTGGTGTGGCATGTCGTCTCCCGGATGGGTCACCTTGGTTCGCATGGCCCCTTCCACCCGGCACGGTGTTCACGCCCCAGCGCTGGCAACGAGCGCGCCAGGCCCGTGGCCTCACGTGGCAGGGCGGGCTGCCACCGTCGCGGCGAACAGGGCCTGCTCCAGCGTGGCGTGCAGACTCAGCCGGGCGTCCAGCCCAGTGATCTTCAGCAGGCGGGCCGGGCTGGGATGCGGCGCCGCCACCCGCAGCTCAGCGCCGCCCCGGACCGTCTCCGTCCGGCAGGCCAGCACCGCGCGCAGGCCGTTGCCGTCCATGAAACGCAGCCGCGCCAGGTCGAGCACCACCTGGTCGGCCGGCCGTTGACGGGCTTGGGCCACGAAGGCGGGCAGCTGATCATGGTTGGTGGTGTCCAACTCGCC
This sequence comes from Nonomuraea antri, assembly GCF_013283785.1. Taxonomy (GTDB): domain Bacteria; phylum Actinomycetota; class Actinomycetes; order Streptosporangiales; family Streptosporangiaceae; genus Nonomuraea; species Nonomuraea antri. The sequence continues at coordinate 837 of NZ_JABCPZ010000065.1, read as the reverse complement.
CGCCACCGTGACCACCGTCACCCCGGGCAGATGCTGATGGGTCAGGGCCAGCGGCGTCACAGCACGCCTCCCGGCCTGCTCGGCACCGGCTCGGCCAGGCCGAACAGGATGGCGCCCGCGTGGTCATGGGCGTGGTGGACTTGAACTCGCGGTTTGCGCGGTCGGCCGCGCGCTTCACGCGCGCTCTCGGTCAGGACGGAGGCCAGGACGGAGGTCCGGCGGCGGGTCTGGTCGAACCGGTGCCGCAGGTCGCACCCCTGCTCGCGCCATAAGCCGGCGGCAACGCCAGAATGCTCGAGAACCGTCCGATCGCTCATCAGGCGACCGATTCCGTCTCGTGCCTGGCGCCGGCGGTGCCTGCGGCGGGAACGATGGCGGCCTGACCGGCTCTCAGGTCGTGTCCGCACCTCGGCGTTCTCCCCTGCTGATCGGGCCCGGTGCCCGGGGCACCCGACGGTAACTTGCACCGGAAATTCATGGAAGAGTATTTCCCGATATGATGTTCGTTATTCGGGAAGTGCGTCTCTGCCGGAGAGGGCGACGCGGACATGGACGGCACCGACGACCACACCGACCCCAAGGAACGGCGCTCCACCTGGGCGTTTCTCACCAACCACGCCCGCGTACTACTGATTCTGGCGCGGGAGCCCGAGGCACGCATGCGTGACATCGCCGAGGCGATCGGTATCACCGAGCGCGCGGCCCAGAACATCGTGACCGACCTGGAGCACGATGGGTATGTGCAACGTGAGCGCCAAGGCCGCCGCAACCGTTACACCCTCGTCCCCGGGCGGCACCTGCGCCGCCCCACCGAGCAGACCGTCCCCGTCCAGGCCC
>NZ_JABCPZ010000064.1 GCF_013283785.1 Nonomuraea antri | reverse complement strand
CCACCGCCCCGCCGATCAGCAGGAGGTCGGCCCGCAGCCCGCCGTCCATCGTGGCGGGCCCGATGTCACCGCTGCCGGTAACGATGATCTTGTCACCGGCCACCACCGCCCCGCCCGGATGGTGCGGCGTCCTTCCGTCGGGCTTCAAGCCGACCCCGACGTCGTCATACCGCCAAGGCCCGCCCACACCCTCCCGCGTGATCTCGTCGAACGTGGCCGTGGCCTGGGCGAAGGCTTGCGCCATCGTCCACAGCGCGCCTGGCGAGGTGGCGAACAGCCCCATCTCGACCGTTTCCGGCAGCCCGGCCAGCTCCACCGTGCCGATCTCGGTCCACGTCCGGCCGTCGCCCGACTCGTAGCCGGTGATGCGGTCGCCCGAGCGGGTCAGCCGCAGCCATCGCGGGCCGCCGCCGGGGCGGCCGGCCACGTCGTGGATGTAGTTGTGCTGCATCCGCACCCCGTGGCCGCCGGTGAGCATGACGGCCGCGTACGGCGTCCCGGGCTTGAGGCTCGGCCGGACGAGGAGTCCGGCCTTCGCCCACGGCACCACCCCTCGCTCGACGTTGCGCACCCCGGGGACGACGTCCGGCTGCCGCATCTGCCCGGTCAGGTCCGACACGCGGGCGGTGATGCCGCCGTTCCCCTTGAGCGGCTGGTGCACGAAGTAGTACTTGTCGCTCACCGCCGTCCCGTCTGGTCCCGTCAGGGGCGCGGGACAGGGGCCCTCACCCTTCCAGGTGATGCAGGTGCTGCGGGTGCCCGCGGCGATCAGCAGCCCAAGCGACACGGTGATCAGCACCGCGGCCGCCATGGCGAGCAGCGGGCCGGGCGCGGTGCGGAACCTGGTCCACTCCGCGTGCAGGTCCTGGGGGAAGCCGTCCTGGTCGGGCCGGTGCGGCTTGGTTCGACTCATGCCGACGGTTGTACGCGACGTCCGGTCGCGGTCCGGTCGCGGCCGCTGCGACCTGGTTGGAACCCGGCGTCTGGCATCGTGGACGCATGACCGCCCCACCCCGCCCCCGTACGATCACCGCCGGCGGGTGGCGGTGAGGGTCCTCGTCGTCGAGGACTTCGAGGTCCTGGCCCGCTCCATCGGCGCCGGGCTGCGCCGCGAGGGCATGGCCGTCGACGTCGTCCTGGACGGGACCGCCGCGCTCGACCGCCTCGCCGTCACCCGCTACGACGTGGTGATACTCGACCGCGACCTGCCCGGCGTGCACGGGGACGAGATCTGCCGGCGTCTGGCCCACGACCGCTGCGAGACCCGGGTGCTGATGCTCACCGCCTCCGGCACGATCGAGGACCGCGTCGACGGCCTCGCTCTCGGCGCCGACGACTACCTGCCCAAGCCGTTCGCGTTCGCCGAACTGGTGGCCCGCGTCCGCGCGCTGGCCCGCCGCACCGCCCCGCCGCTGCCGCCCACACTGGCCTACGGTGACCTCGTCCTCGATCCGGCCCGCCGCGTCGCGTTCCGCGCCGGGCGGCGGCTCGAGCTGAGCCCCAAGGAGTTCGCCCTGCTCGAATGCCTGCTCGCGGTGCCCGGCCTGGTCCTCTCCGCGGAAGACCTGCTCGAACGCGTCTGGGACGAGGCCGCCGACCCGTTCAGCAGCGCCGTCAAGCACACCGTGCACCGGCTGCGGGCCAAGCTCGGCGACCCGCCGGTGATCGAGACCGTCCGCGAGGGCGGCTACCGCATCGGATCCGCATGACCTCCCATCGACCGTCTCAACTCACCATGGCCTCCCCGCGACCGCGTCAGCGCACCGCGCCCCTCCGGCGACCGGCCCGGAGATCCCTGCAGACGCGGCTCGCGCTCGCCTACGCGGCCGGCATCTACACCGCCGGCGTGCTGGTGCTCGTCTTCGTCGCCGTCGCGCTGGCCAGCGTCGACGCGAGCACGCCCATCGGCGCCTCCCCTTCGCCGGCCACCACCGGCGACGGGCCCGGGATCGCCCTGCCCCGGCTTCTCGTGGGCTCCGGTGTGGCCCTGGTGCTGCTGATCCCCGTCGCGCTGGCGCTCGGCTGGCTGGTCGCCGGACGGTTCCTGCGGCCGCTGCGTGCGATCACCTCGACCGCCGAGATCATCTCGGCCGGCACCCTGCACCGGCGCCTCGACCTGGGCGAGCCCACGGACGAGCTGAGCGAACTCGGCCACACCCTGGACGACCTGTTCGCCCGCCTCCAGACCGCCTTCGACGCCCAGCGTCACTTCGTCGCCAACGCCTCACACGAACTGCGCACTCCGCTGGCCGGCGTGCGTACCCTGCTCGAAGTGGCACTCGCCGACCCCGACGCCGACACCGGCACGCTGCGCGCGGCCTGCCAGGAGGCCCTGGCCGTCGGCGCGTACCAGGAGCGGCTGGTCGAGGCGCTGCTCACGCTCGCCACCAGCGAGCGCGGCGTCACCCGCTGGGACGCGCTCGACCTCGCCGACATCGCCGGAGAGGTGCTCGCGTCTCGCCGCGACCAGGCCGTGCGCAAGGGCCTCGACCTCGCCGAACACCTCGCGCCCGCGCCGACGTCCGGGGACCCGCGACTGGTCGAGAGCCTCGTCGCGAACCTCATCGACAACGCCATCCGCCACAACCACCCGGACGGGCACGTCACGGTCACCACCGACGCGCAGGCGGCCATCACGGTCGCCAACAGCGGTCCGGTGATCCCCGGTGACCAGGTCCAGCGCCTGTTCCAGCCGTTCCAGAAACTGACGGCCGATCGCCACGGCGGCGGCTACGGCGACGGCGGCCATGGTGTCGGGCTCGCCATCGTCCAGGCGGTCGCGCAGGCCCACGACGCCGACCTCACCGCCCGGGCGCGCCCGGAAGGTGGCCTGTCCATCACCGTACGGTTCGCCCCCGGCTCTCCTGGCTCTCCCGAAGAGGGGCGCTAGGACGCCGGTTGCGGACGCAGCGGGCAGCCGGTGTCGACCCGCGCGGCGAGCTCGGCCCGCAGGGCGGCCAGTTCGGCCATGCGCGCGTCGATGATCTGGATCTTGTCCGCCAGCAGCGCCGACAGCGCCACCGCCTGGTCCGGCGCGTCGCGCAGTTCCTCGCCGTGCCTGGCGATCTCGTTCAGCGAGAAGCCGAGCGCCTGCGCGGTTTTGACGTAGTGCAGCCAGGCCACCGTCTCGGCCGGGAAGTCGCGGTAGCCGTTGTCCAGCCGCCGCCCTTCGACCAGGCCGACCTTCTCGTAGAACCGGATGGTGTCGCGGCTCATCCCGGTTTCAGCGGCCAGTTCTCCGATGCGCATGCCCCTCCGCCCGGCTCATGGACTCGACCTTCGAGCGCAGTCGATTCCATTGTGTCAGCAATGGCTCCCTGACCAGCTCCATGGTAGGCAGCCGCTTTTGATGATCTTCAGGCACGTGCTGCCGCCGCCTGCACCTCGCCCGGGAGCACCTTCGGCCACAGGGCGGCATCCTCCGCCCGATACAGCCGATCACCAAATGCAGCAGATGCGGATGTCCAAAGCATGATCACGCTTCCGTTCTGGACGTGTCAGAAGCCGGGCGAGCACGGCCGCGACGCGATCGGGAGAGACACTGCGCGGCATCCCGTAATGAGCCATCACTGAACTTGGGTGCGCCCACTCGGCCGTCGGCCGATGTGGCGGGATCGTCGAATGTCCGGCAGATGTCCGGCCTATGTCCTGGGTCGGCACAGGCCCCGACGTTAAGTTCAAGGCTGATCCTGAAAGAAAATTTCGCGGGCTTTTCCTTATTTTCTGGCGAGAATAAGGCATGCCAGGAAACAGCAGATAGGGCCATTCTCGAGTACCCAGAAAGGTAGATCATGATTTCGAGGACAATAGCAGGCTTGTCCATGGCCGCAGCGCTCGTCGGGAGCACGATCCCCACTGCGCACGCTGCTGCGGCAGCCCCCGTCAACTGCGACATCGCCATCGGATCCAGTGATGGCCACGTCGTCACCGGCTATTGCACCTCCGGAACGGGGACACGGTACTGGATCGTCGCGGAGTTCTGCACCCCGAGCCGATGCGGCCCCTTAGGCGGAACCGCGGTTCCCTACGGGAAGGTCAGCATCGTGAGGGCGGGCAGCACCGCCTTCTGGAGCCTTCGCTACCGCTACTGCGCCAACGACGGCACATGCACCGCCTGGCGCAGATGAAAAGCGAGCCCCTCGTGACAGAAGCACTGCCAGAGAACGCAGCTGATCAGGAGTTATGAATTTCCCGGAACCATTGGAAGGAGCACGATGAAGCACCTCAGATCGCCGGCGAGGGCGGCTGCCGTCGTCGTCATCCTGTTCTCGATGTTCGCGGTCAGCACCTCGGCACAGGCCACGGCAGGCAGGAAAGGTACGGACGAGCCGGCGGTCGGCGCGATGGCCTGGACCCCGACATTAACTCCGTTCGACAGCACCCGAGAAAGGGTGTACCGAAACCTGTCCGGGACGGCGCGGAACTACTGGCTGACCTTCTGTAGGGCCGGATACCTGTGCGTCGCCGCCGGCCAGGGAGATGGTCTGCACACTGTCTACCATCTCTATTACTGCGGAGAACGTTCCCTCAGAAACTTCATTGACGCGGGCGCCGTCCGCAATCGCCAGACCGACGAGGCAGTCGCCCGGCTGAAGGACATCTCCCGGGTCACCAAACGAGAAATTCCAGCCGACGGTGCGATACATGGCGTCGATTGGCGCCCGATCTACTACCTCGATCCATGCTGACGGCCACGGCCGGGAACTCGGAACGATAGTAGGCATGCAAACGGCCGCCCCCGAAATTCGGAGGGCGGCCTCTTGCATGTCCAGCAACAGTGGGCCTACCAGGACTTGAGCGACGTTCGCGAACATGGCCCCCTCACCAGAGGAGGAGTGAGTCTCAGGCGGCCTGCACCTTCGGGCCCAGGCACAGCCTCTTCGCGGTAGTGCCTGCCGGGCAATGCCACGCACTTGAAAGTGCCTTTTGTAGGCCTTGTCTTACTCACTCATGATGGTGTTACGCACTACTAGTGAGGTGAGGAAGATGACTGAACGCGCAACACAACCCGACGGGCCGCAGGTCGTCATCGAGGTGTGGTCCGACCTGGGCTGCCCGTGGTGCTACGTCGGCCAGCACCGGCTCCGGGCCGCGATCGCGCAACGTCCGGACGCGGACAGGTTCGGCATCAGGATGCGCTCCTTCCAGCTGAACCCGAACGCGCCGCAGCAGCCGGAGACGATCGAGAAGGCCTTCATCCGGGCCTACGGCGGTACTGCCGCCCACGCCCTCCAGGCCGAGCGCCAGATGCAGACGATCGCACGCGGCGAGGGGCTCGAGTTCTCTCTGGACCGGTTCGGCGCCAACACCTTCGACCTGCACCGCGTGGTGCAGTACGCAGGCGACCAGGGCCGCGGGTTCGAGTTCTTCTCCGACGTCCAGGACGGCTACTTCGCAGGCACACTCAACCCCTACGACTCCGACGCGCTGGCAGGCGTCGCACTGTCGGTCGGATTGGACGAACGGCGAGTCCGCGAGATCCTCGCAGGTGACGAGTACGCCGACCGCGTACGCGCCGACCGGGCCGAGGGCCTGGAACTGGGCGCCACCGGCGTCCCATTCGTCGTCCTCGACCGCCGGGTGGCCGCCCCGGGCGCCCTGAAGGTCCACGTCTATGGCCAATTGCTGGAGCAGGTGGCCGGGACGGTACCGAGTGAGCTTGCGTCATGAGCGAGGCGAGGGACGGCCTTCAGATCGTGACGGCCCCCAGCGATGGGTGGTGTGAGCCCGATACCGGGGTGTGCCACACAGGCACCACCGACGAGGCAGCGAGCGGTATGCCCGATGTGCCCGTCACTACGGAGCGATGAGCGCCACCGACGCCTCAGCCCGCCGGCACCTCAGCCCGCCGACGCGTTGCCCGCGACCTTGCCTCGGCCAACTCCTGTCAGCTCGCTGGCGGCCCGGTTGCCGGCGATCTCCCCGTGGTGGGCGGCGGCCCAACCGGCCATCGCCGTCACCGCGCCCAGCAGTGACCGGCCCAGGTCCGTCAGCTCGTACTCCACTCGCGGCGGGACCTCGGCGTACGCGGTCCGGGTGATCAGGCCGTCGCGCTCGAGATGCTTGAGCGTCTGGGTCAGCATCCGCTGAGAGATCCCTGGGATGCTCGCGTGCAGGTCGGAGTAGCGCAGCGGGCCGGCGTTCAGGGTGCTGACGGCCAGCACCGTCCACTTGTCGCCGATGCGGTCGAGCACCTCACGGATGAAGGCGCTGTCCTCCGGCCATGCCTGGCACGGACCGGCGATCTGTCGCGCTGACGCCATCTCAAATACCTCTCATCCGGGTGTAACCGCACTACCAGTATGTAACGCCCACCAACGGCAACACACCACCGATCCACGACCACGGCTCGCTCTCGGATCACCGGAAGCGCGCTCTCTCAAACCACTCCGAAAGGAACCCACCCATGTCTTACCTGCTTCACATCGACTCCTCCTCGCTCGGCGAGGCCTCGATCTCCCGCCAGGTCGCCCAGTCCTTCCTCGACGGCTGGCACGGCGAGGTCGTTCACCGCGATCTCGCCGCCGCACCCGTGCCGCACATCAGCGCGGCCGGCATCACCGCACGCGCCACCGACCCCGCCCAGCACACCGACGAGCAGGCTGCCGCAGCGGCGATACAGGACACCCTGATCGAAGAGTTCCTCGGCGCCGGCGCCTATCTCTTCACGGTGCCGATGTACAACCTGACGATGCCGTCGGTGTTCAAGGCATGGCTCGACCAGATCATCGTCTTCGGCCGCACGGTCAAGCGCGGAAGCCCGTCGCAGGTCGCCGGGCGTCCCGCCGTGGTGATCTCGGCTCGGGGCGGCAGCTACGGCCCCGGTGCTCCCAGGTACGGCCTGGACTACGTCGTCCCCGTCCTCGAGGCGCTGCTCGGCCACGAGGACATGTTCGGCCTGGACGTCACCACCGTGATCCCCGAGCTGACCATGGCTCCCCACGAGACGGCGCTGGCCGCGCTGCTTCCGATGCACGAGGCGTCCATGGCCGGGGCCCACCACCGTGCTCGCGTACTCGCCGGCAAGCTCGCCGACGTCACGAGCGCCGCCGCCTGAGTCCCGACGTGCGTCCTCGCAGGGGCGCGATCCGCCATGGCGCGGTGCCCACCAGGCGATGCGGTTGCACGCCACACCACCGCAGCGCCGGTCGCGGTGCCGCAGCCGCTCCGCATCGAGGCCGGCCGCACCCCTGCCCGGCGTCACCCGAAGCGGACGCACCACCGCCTCCGACGCCGAGACCGTGACAACCGCCGTACGGTATGGGCCAAGTCACCGTCACACTCACCCGAAACGGGCCGTGAACCGCAAGGGGGTGGCCCAAGGCCAGAAGGACATCTCGCGGCACAGCTCCTCCTCCGCCAGGTAGTCGCAGCTGATCTGGAATCCGTCCGTCAAGCCAGGCCAGTCGGGCGCGACCAATCGGGTGCCGGATCCCCGAGCAGGACGACCTTGCCGACGACGGGATCGAAGCCGAGAACCGGGTCCAGGCTTCCGCCTTCCGGGGTCATCAGCACTGGCTTGCCGAGTTCGCTCCCGATCGCCCGCAGGAAGTCGCAAAGTATGTCAACGCCTTCTTGCCCTTGCAGTTCACGAAGGTCGACATCGAAGTCGATCTCGGTGTCGGACATGAGCAGGAAGATCGCGAGCACGCCCGGAGCGGGCCAGACCCGCAGCGACACCGTGTCAGCATCGGGTGAACGCGCGAGCACTTCGGCGGCGGTGGGCAACGGCAGGATCGTGTCCCCTTGCGAGTACTGCCACTGCCATCCTCGCGTTCTGACCAGGTCCAGGACGGTCTGCCAGTCCTCGACGGTGGCGTCCGGGACGAAGAGGTCCGGCAACGCTCCCATGAAGTCGGGATCGAAGAAGTCCCTGACCTCGTCCCATCGAAGATCCGTCATGTCATCATGCTGCCTGGCCGCGAGCCCTGCCGCAGCTCGATTACGTCGGCTTCCGATCGACAGCGATGACCTGAAGCCGTGCCGCCTGGGCCGGAACACCGATCCGCCGCGGAGCCGCGCCGGACGGCGTGGGGACGTCGGCGAGACGTCCAGAAACCGGTCAAGGGGCGGCCTGGCCGTCGGTCTGCCGGGCGAGGCGAGCACGCGCCGCAGGTTGTCCGTGGGCTCAAGGCGCAGGGCCCCGCCGCGCGGATCACGGCCCACAGGTCGTCGCTGCTGACGAGCAGCCAACAGGTCCGGCGCAGCGCGCGGCCTCGGCACCGGCGTCCAGCCCCTGGACCGCCGCGGTGCCGTAACCGACCCGCTGGATCCCCCATGTTCGTACCGAGCCCAAAGACGCACAGCGGCAACCGGCGACGCACCTTGGTGGTGGCCAGTCGGCAAGCTTGTCGCCATCGCTGGCCCGACCTGGCCCGCCGGAGCTGCGGAGCCGGAGTCGCTGGTACAGAAGATGGCCAACGGTCAAGGAGCGGTGAATCTGCAGACGACGGTGAGCTGGTCGGCCATGAGGTCGATCAGGACGCCCTGCTCTGGCTCTCACGCACACGGGGTGAGACGTCAACGCGCAACCGGACCCACTTGGACTGCGGCACCTGCTCGTCACGCCACCCAGGTGGACGCATGGTTTGGCGGGGAGGCTTGAACCTCACGTCCTCCACCAACCCGGTACAAGTCGAGTAGACCAGGGCCGGATGATCAGGCGGGCCTGGTCTACGTCGCAGCCCGCTTGCATGGCACGTTACGACAACCCGGTCAAGAGTCCGGCGACGATTCCATGGCCGTCGGCACATCCGGCGGATGCTCCGTTTCCGAATAGAACGGGCCGGAGATCTCCGGCATCCCGACCATGACAGGAGCAGACATGCAAGCTGATGTCCCCCGCCCCACCCGCCGCTGGGTGCGGCTACTGGCATCCCTGGCCATCGCGACCGCCGGCCTCACTGTCACCGCAGCCGTCAGCACGGCGACCCCTGCCAATGCCTGCTGCTACGTTCCCCAGCACCCCGACGAAGAGGCCTTCGAGGTCCAACCACGCCCAGGCGTCGGCAACTACGACTACATCTACAGGAGCGGACGAGTCCGCGAATATCGCAACTTCACGTTCTTCCGCGAGTACTACCGCTGACGACGAGCGCCCGCCCCGCTGACCACCGGCCAGCGGGGCGGGCGCCCTGTGCATGGCGCTCTCCTGGACGCCGCCGCCGTACGCGACCGAGCCCCCGGCTCACAGAGGCAACGGGCTGGAGGACCCGCTGTTCGCGTACATGAGCGCGAGGCACCCCGCTGCCGCTCTGCGCATCCGCCCGGATCGTCCCCGAAGAACCAGCCCGACGTAGTCACCCCGCAGCATCGGCCCGGCAGGCAGCGCGGGGTTCGTCGTGGACCTCCAGCGTGACGGGGACTTCCCGTTCATCCCAGATGCACCACTCGATGACCACCAGTGCCGCGTCGTCGTGGACAACTTCCCGCCCGGGGCTGCCGGCCGGCGAGCGCCGTAGCGCCGCATCCACTTCCGGATGGTGGCAGGTTCGCGGCCAAGTCGTCATGGGACGAGGCCATGCTGAATCGGCCATATCCCGCATCCCTGAGTTCTGCCACCCTCCGGACATGGGACAGCTCCTGCCTCTGGTCGGTGTCGTGATCGGAGTGATCGGCACCATTGCCACCACGAGCTTCGCTGATCAGCGTCGATGGAAGAGGGAACAAGCCATCCGCTGGGACGAGCACCGACTGGATGCCTACGTGGAGTTCGCCGGCCTCATCCAAGAGACGTTCGACCTGACATGCCGTATCACTGCTTCAGATCGTCCTCGCTCACGAAGCCTCCCCATTGACTGGGACACTGGCTGGGCGCTCATCTCCGAGACGGAACTCGGACGCAATAGAGCCTTGCAAAAGGTTCTCGTTTTCGGCGACCACACAACGGCGGATGCAGCCCTGGCGTGGTTGGATGCTGTAATCGATCTCCAAGTGTACGCCCGCTCCAAGCCCAACGCATGGGATGAATGGCGGACGATTCTCGCTCGGATGGACCGGGCAAAGCACCTGTTCTACGAGGCGGCACGACGCAGCATCGCCCTCGCGGTGGGCCAGGATGAAGCGGCCGTCGCCGTTCTCGGTCCAGACGATCCCGTCCGCTGTCCATTGGACGCCGATCTCGCACGGCTGGGCGATGTGCTGTGCGCCGACCACGTGGCGGCTGTAGGTGAACTTGAGCGAGGCGATGTCGTTCAAGGGTCAGGCGACCTGGATGTTCAGAGGGTGCGGGAGGATTCCGAGCCGCGTACCGTTGGGGGCGTAGCGACGAGGCGGAGGTCGAACGGCATGTCGTTCTCTCCCTCGCCCCCAAGGATTCAAGGTTGGATCGTTATTCTGAGGCGAGTTGGTTGCCCTGAACTTGCCCTGCAACTCCCTGGCCTGCGCACCTAGTTGAAGTGACGTTCAACGACAAGACACAGGCACTCTGCTGAATTGAGGTTCAACAAAGCTCCGTCAATACTCGGGGCCCGCACAGCCGGGTAGAAATTGCATGCGGAGGCTTTAGTCGCGCTAGACTTACGGCTCGCAGCTCGGCGCACTGTGCTCGCTCCTTCCGCGCGGCCACGCTGCGGGACGCCCAGCCGACCTTGGTCCTGGTGGGTGCCTCGCGGTGTGGCCGACCGGCTGCACCCTCCTGGGTGTGGAAGGGGGTGAAAGTAGAGTGCTGGGCTCATACGGGCCGGACAACGATCGGCTGCTGGTTCTGATCCAGCTCCTTATGGTCCTGCTCGACTTCCTGAATAGGAACGGGCCTCACTAGCGCTGACATCGCTAGAAGGCCCGCCCGTTGGGTAGGGAGCCCCGCTCGTGGTTGTTGGCCGAGGGCGGGGTCTTCCTTGTGATCTCCCCAGCCATCCGCGATAAGAGTCACTGGCTGTCTAGGGTTCGCTTGCAGTGTAGCAACGACGGTGACCTGTTGTAGCGGACATCGCCACAGCTCCTGCGTTCATGGGGAACCATGCCACATTCCGTTCGTCAAAGACCCTCTGTCATGGGGATTACGCCGCCGCGATAGCGCCAAAGATTCTGCATTCATGATGAACTTCGCCACATTCCATTCACCAAAGACCCTCTCTCACGGAGATTACGCCACTGCGATAGCGCCAGAGTTCTGCATTCATCACGAACTGCGCCACACGTACCCCGTCACAGACCCCAGTTCATGGAGACCGTGCCACTCCCATTGCGCCAGAGGCCCTCTTTACAGAAACGCGCGGGGAGCTCGCACCTCCAGCTTGGAGGCGACAGTGACGCCGGAGTCAGAGCAGGAGATGAGCACCGCACGGGAGAACGGATCGCCTACCGCGACGGCTGGGGTGAGGTGCAGCCACCGCGACGCCGAGCCTGGCCCGAACACGGAGATGACGCCGGTCTTGTCCGTGCCCGTGGCCAGGTCCCACGTGTCCGTGGTGACCAGGGCGGCGCGCATCGCCGCAGCGTCGAGCAGTAACCGTTCCCCCGCCGCGATGGTGGTCGAGCCGGATGTGAGCAGGCCGAGCACGCCGCCGGTGGCGACGTCGGTCACGGTCGCCGACGAGATGGGGCCGGTGATCCGGATGAGCGAGTCCACGATGGGCGCGGTGGAGCCGACCAGAGTGGTGATCGGCTGGTTTTCGGTGTCGGCGTTACCGGCCCAGGTGGTGGTGGTCTCGTCGCGCCAGTAGACGCCGGGCACTTCAACGACGGCGGTGAGGCGGGCGCGGGCTGCATCGACGTGGAGGTCGGGCTCGCTGGCGGCGACGATGGTGACGTCGGCGACGCGGACGATACTGCCTGCCTGGTAGCGGAGGCGCATGAGCCGGTGCCGGACGCGAGCAGGGCACTGAGGGCTTCGAGGTTGGCTTCGAGCTGGGCGAAGCCGCCGTCGACGCATGCCGGGGTGGCTCCAGTGACGGTGAGCACCAGCGAGAAGCTGGTGAGTTCGTGGTCGAGGCCAACGATGGGCAGTTCCCGGCGCGGCCGGGGGACGGCGACGCGGACCGCTCGCGCGCCCGGCAGCGGCCGGCGCTGAGTTCCGCGATTGAGCCGCCAGCAGTCGGCCGGGGTGGTCGAGCGGCACGCCGTCCAGGTAGTACTGTGGCACGGTCAGATCACCCCCAATGCGCCCGCGAGCTGGAGCCCGTGGTTGACGGTGGCCGAGGTGGGTTCGGCCTGCGGGTAGTAGTTCGTCTGGTGCACCACGACCCGCGACCCTAGGCCGCCGGACGGGAGTGCGAAGCCCGGCGTGGGGACGTCGGGAATGGCCGCGCCGGCGACGATTCCGGCCATGCGCTGGACGGCGGTACGCACGAGGCCGCCTGCGGCGGTGATGCCGAGAGCGAGCCCGGCCGGGACCTGGCGGCCGATCTTGGCGAAGAGTCGGGACGGGGAGTGGATGCCGAGGAAGTCGAGCACCGGCTGCGGGAGGACGGACCGGATGAAGCCCATGCGGGGATGCCGAGAGTTTTCTTGACAACAGTAGCTGCGGTAGATGCGCAGCCACAGCACGCCGAGCGCCCGTTCACGAGCGGTCGCGCCCGCAGAGTCGTACGGGCATTCGGTGATCGGCCGCGCGTGCAGCGCGGCCCACCGCGCGGTCGTGATGGCCGCGCGCCGGTCGAGGCCGGACAGGCTCACCTCCGCTGCTCCCTCGCTCGCTGAGCGGCCTTCCGGTCGGAGGCGCGGCCGAGCAGGTCCGCCCGGAATTCGATCAGCGTCATGCGCGGGTGGTTCTCCCACCACGCCTTGAGCTCGTCCGAGGCGTACTTGTCGGCTCGCGCCTGCGGCCGGACAGCAGGGTGCGGCCGTCGATCCCGGCCGCCCGGCCCGCTTGGTTGGTGAGGATGCCCCGCGTGTACCGCTCAGCCGCCAGGAACTGGGTCTCCAGCCATTCGTCGTACAGCCGCTTGGCCACCTGGTCCAGCGTCTCCCCGGGGCGCCGCATCTGCTCGGCCGTCTGCCGAGACTCCTCACCCCGTGCCACCTCGGGGTCGAGGCCGTACACCTGCGCGTAGGCGTCCATCGGGTCCACGCCGTCGTCGATAAGGTCGGTGACAGCGCGGTCTTCGGCGGTGTCGTCGGCCTGCCACGACCACGTCGGGTCCTGCTCGCGCGCGTCCAGGTCGGCCAGCAGCCGCTCCAGCGCGACCGGGTCACCCTCTTTGGAGAAGCGCCGCACCAGCTCCATCTCACCTGGTCGTCGGAGGCGTTGACGAACTCGGGCGGCAGCTTGGCGACCGCCTCCCGCACCCGCTTCTCGCGCGCCTGGTCGCGTTCGGTGTCGCGCCGCTCCAGCACGCTGATGATCCTCGCCACGGCGGCCTCGTCGCTCGCCCACCGGCCGAGCAGCGCGGCCAAGGCCTCATCCGTGCGCTTGTCCAGGTCACGCGGAAGCGTCTCCTGCGCCTGCCGGTCGGAGCGGGCCGGGATGCCGGACTGCTTGGCGTGCTCGCGGATCTGCCCGGTGAGCCGGTCAGCGCGGGCGGCCGCCTTCCTGCGCTGCTCAGCGTCGAGCGCGACCCCGGCCTGCCGCTTCGCGCTCCTCAGCTCCGATTCGAGGCGGCGCAACTTCTGCGCCGCCTTGTAGCCGTCAGGTCCGGCGCGATGCCGGATCGGCGGCAGCGGCCGGGTGGCGCCCGGCAGGTAGCCGCCGAGCGTGTGCCCGCAGGCGGGATGCAGCAGGCCGGCGGCGCGGGCCTGTGTCACTGTGCCTTCGACGAACACGCTCACCATGTCGTCGGACACGGCGGTCTCTTCCTGCCGCCAGCCGATCGGCCCCGTCTGGGAGAGGATCTTGCCTTCCCAGCGGGCGCACCGCTCGCACGTGTACGGCGGCCGGGAGACGATGACGAGGTCGATGTCGTTCTCGGCCAGGGTGGCGAGGTGGCCATCCGTCGCGGCCTGCGCCATCGCCGTCCGAGTGGCCATCTCGGCGTACGCGCTGGCTGACAAGACGCGGCCCTTACTGTCGGTGAAGCCGGTGATACCCCTCCTGGCCACCTGATCCAGAAGCTGGGCCTGCGCCTGTCTCACCGGGGCGGTAGCAGATGACCAGCTTCGACCAGCCTCCGGACGCGGACAGCACACTTGTCCACGTCTGGTCGGGGATGTCGAGGTCCAGCCGGTCGTTGACGTCGTCCGGGGCCACCACGTTCAGGTCGCCGGCCACCAGGGCCTTGCGCGCGTATCCGTTTTCGATCGGCACCTCGTTCGTGGCACCGGCCACGAGGTCCGCGAGGCTGTCCTTGTCCCGCAGCGCCGCGTCGGACTCCAGGCCCGCGGTGGCCAGCGCGACGACGAGGAGCGCGGACCCAGCCGGGTCGCCGACCTTGACCCGGTGGTGAAACTCGGCCGTGCGGCCCAGGGAGACGTTGGACACGAAGTCGACCACGGTCATGCTCCATTCACAGGGGGGTGAGGTCCTGCGGTGCGGCCTGGCCTGCGCGGCTGCCCCTCAACAGCGCGCGGCCGGGACCGCACCGGGGGCTCGACGCGCGCGTACGGGGACGACGCGCACGGAGCCGGCACGCGCCCCGGATGGTCCGACCGCCACAATCGGGATCTCCGGGGGCGCGCGTTCTAGGGGGCCTGTGCGGAGCGCAGTTCATCAGGCCATGCATTCGTCCACACGACGTGGGTTGGCCCTGATGCCTCAGGGATGCCCACGACTCACGGGATATGGGTAGGGCGTACTCAGGCATTGATGCCACGTGCGGCGCATCCTGGCTGGAGACGGAGGCTGCGGCCCTCTTCCACACAGGAGGCTCACCATGACGCTGCTGAAAGACGTCCGGGGACCCTGGCGGATCATCCAACAGGGCGGCACCGTACTGGATGTCAACGTGTTCAACCAGGACAAGGGAGGCTTCATCGACGGCACCATCAGACACGGCAACAACACCGTGAACATCGAGGACGCGCGGGTGACTCAGACCCAGATCACGTTCAGAGCACCGTGGTCCCCCAACAGCAAGGGCCGCTATACGGGGCACTTCGACATCCAGGGGATCACGTTCGACGAGCTGCACACTGGCAATCAGGCGACCTGGGCCACTCCGGACAAGCTGTTCGGGGACGTCGAGTTCTAAACCCACCAGTCTAGTAGGCGGGCACAGGTTCAAGCAGCCGCATCCACACCGCCTGCGTGGTGTGGAGCGCGTACCTCATCGCGTCCACGCTGTGGTCGTGTTCCTTGAGCGGGGCGTCTTCGCCCTTCTCCGCCTTGCGGTCGTCCCAGGCGTAGCCGACGATCTCGTCCAGGAGGTCACAGCAGGAGGCGTGGACGCGCAGGTGGTCAGCGGCGATCAGGTTGGACACGGTCCGGATGCCCTCCAGCACCGAGTTGTCACCCTGCTGGGACCGGAACCCGTCGCGGTGCAACTGGGTGACGAAGCTGGCCGCGCTGGGGTCCACGATCAGCCAGTCCGGCCGGCCCCGTGCGTGCCGGGGCCATATGTGTCGGGGATGCCGTCCAGCCACTCGGCCAGCCGCAGCGAGTATTCGGCGTCGGTGAGCTGGCGGCGCTGGACGCGGGAGTTCCACCGCCATTCGTTGGTGACGTAGATGCGCCGCTGCCCGGTCTCGTCCGGGGTGCTGACGCCGACGAGGACAGCATCGAACGGGTTCGCGGTCCCGTAGTCGATCCCCGTCGCGAGCCACTTCTCCATCAGCGGCAGCTCGTGGACGACGTGCCGGTCTTCGTCGAACATGTCGAAGATGGCGCCCTCGGCCATGACCCACAGCCCCGAGACGAAGCGTTTATACAAGAGGCCGGTGTACTCCTTCTTCAATGCCTTGACGTACGCGGGGTCCGGGGCGTGGTTGTCGTCGAGGCGGAAGTGCCACGTCCCAGAACGGGCGCTCGAGAAGCGTGCTCTCGTCCACGTACACGCCCGCGCAGGTCATGCCGCGTAGCCGGGTTTCGGCGCGGGCGTCCGCGCACGAGATGATCTCAACCTTGCGCCCGAGGATGGTCGCTGTTGGGGCGCCGCGGGTGTAGGAGATGCGTGCCGCGAGTGGCCCAGTGATGGCGGGATCCATCAGCGGGTCGAACACGTTTCGCGAGATCGTGTCCGCCGTCTTGCCCACGATGATGAGGGAGCCGCCGCGCGGCGCGTTCGCGACGAACGCCAACCAGCGCAGCAACGAAGCGATCGTCTTCCCCGACCGGATGGCGCCCTGCCAGATGTTCAGCCGCGCGTTCGACTCGGCGATGCTGCGTTCCTGCTTGGGCGACAGCCGGACGGCCAGGCCCAGCGCGCCGCCGGTCATGCTTCCCCTCCGGCGTCGTCGTAGATGATCTCGCCGGTGACGACGACGTCGGTGTGGACGTTGGCCGCCGTGATGGCGTCCATGTCCGGGTCCGGCACCTGGTAGCGGTGCTGGAGCTGAGCCAGCATCGTGCCGAGCAGGGACGCCATGTCGTTGTCCGGGGCACCGTGACGGTTCAGCTCGGACACGCCGGTGAGCGGCGCATGCGTCCTGATGATCTTCAGGCAGGTTTCCGCCGCCTGCACCTCACCCTTCAGCACCTTCGGACAGAGGGCGGCCATCATCCGATCCAAGCGGCTCAGTGTCAGATGCAGCAGATGCTCCGCCGCCAGACCTTCCGCCTTGGCGGCCCGCTTCAACGCCGCGGTGATGTCCCCGGACGCGGCCTGCGGGCTGTTGTAGCCCAGCCGTTCGGCGCATCAGCGTCGGGGAGACTCCGGCGACCCGCATCTGGAGCGCCTGATTGCGGCGCTGGGCGAGTTCGAGCTTGCGCGTGCCGTCAGCCATCGCCCGTACTCACCCCCGCCTCTGTTGTCGGCTCCGCCAACGGAAGCCTGGTCAGTGCTCCGCCCGCTCGGCAGGGTCGCCGATCGGGACGTGGTCCACCAGGTCGGGCAGCTGCGGCTCCACGATCTCCACCGTGTGCCCCGTCACGAACACGCCGCGAGCGCCGCCCTGCTCGGAGAACACCGCCAGCGACGGCATCCACCAGCCGTCTCCTTCGTCGGGGGCCTGGTCCACGATGAGTGCGAACGGCTCCTCCGCGACGCCGCCGATCTCGTACAGCGGCAGCCGCAGCACCTGGATACGCACCTACTCCCCCTCGCCCGAGCCGCCCTCGTCGCTCTCGCCGCCGGCGGGGGGCGCAGCCGGGGCGGTGACGGCGGTGAAGCTGCGCTGGAAGACGCTGCGGGACTCCTTCCAGAAGCCACCCGCGCCGTCGTGCACGATGTAGTCGCCCAGGTGGGCGCGCAGCATCCCCTCTGGCGTCTGGAGGTCGATGGGCTCGTACTGGCGGATGTCCACAGCCATGATCATTTCTCCGTTCGTTGACGCTTCCGGCGCCGGGCAAGCAGGGTCTCACGCGGTCCGGGAGACGCTGCCGTGCATCCACCACGGGTCGTCCCTCGACGAGTGATCCCCAGGAGTCGTAGCCGGTCGAGTTCAGGGGGCACTGCAACAGGCGTGCGTTTGCGGGGAGCGCTGGTCAGGGTTGAGCCGGATGGAACGGGATGGCACGGGTTGGAACGTCATGAGGGTGAGCTGTTCACATCGATCTCTACAAGGAGAACCGAATGACTCTGAGGAAGAAACTCGCCTGGCTCGCCTCCGTAGCCGCCATAACCTCACTCGGGGTCGCTGGCCCGGCGACCGCGACAACGACGGCAGGATGCATTCTGACCATCGAGCGGCAGATCGGCTCGGACTTCTACACGGCGACCGTCGGCTGCACCGACGCGGCAACTATTTCCGCATTCGACCTGAAGGGAGATGACGAGTGGCCCAATCCGGATGACTTCATCATCAAGATCTGGGGTTCCACCGGCACCGTCAGCGGCGACTATCTCAACGAGGACGTCGGGGCCCGAGACGAGATCTACGCCAAGGTCTACTACACGGACTTCGGCGGCAAGAGCAGGACGGCGAACACCAACCGGGTGGACGGCTACTTCGGCTGTGTGATCGATCCGGTCTGCTAGATCGCGACTGCCGCACGTAGCGATGCCACAAGCGCGGCCACGACGAAAGAGCCCGCCGCTCACCGGGTAGGACCGCCGCATTTGCGCGGCGGTCCCCTCCCTTCCGGGCGTGCCACTCCTCGCCGCACCTCTCGTGCGGCATGATCGGCATCGGCGACACGGACGAGGCCCTGGCCAGCCTGAGGAGCAAGCTCACCGTACCCGCCGAACGGCGGGTGGGATGTACTCGAAGCTGACGAGGCCGAGCCGGCGCGGGTCCAGCGTGTTCGCATGCTGGTTCCGCCGCTTGCTGCTGGTGTGGAGCTTGGTGGCGCGGCCCTGCCGCTGCCACCGCGGGCTGCGCTCCATGAAAGCGATCAACGCCGGGTGCGACGTCACATTCCGGTCCCGGAAGCCCCGCTCGTGCAGGTGCTGGCCGATCCAGTCCTCAGGAGTCCGCCGATCGACAGTCCTTGGAAGTCCGGCAGCACCGCCAGGCGGTGACCGAGTTTGATGTCACGCACCCTCGGATGCTGGAAGTGCCTGTAGGCCGCGAACGCGACCGGTTTGCCGTCGATGCACCCGGTGAAGCATTGGGCGGCGTTGCTGATGTCGCCGCTCAGATGGTGATGGTGGCGAAATAGCTGCCACAGGGACCGGTCGGCCGCGTGGATGTCGAGCTGGAACGTGGGCCGGGGTTGAACCGACCTCCAGGTGAACGCCGCGGTGGCCACGTCGTACACCCAGTCCGGCTGGAGCCAGTCCACCACGTCGTAGTGGCAGGTGACCGCGACGAGCTGTCGCCCGGCCCGGCGGACCGACTTCGCGACCGCGTGGCTCGCGACCTTCGCCACCTGCCGATCCACGACGGATGTGAACTCGTCCACGACCAGGAGCCCGGCGTGTTCGGCCAGCGCGCCGGCCATCGACGCGCGGAACGCCTCCCCGTTCGACAGCGTCTTGTACGGCCGGAGCCACGCGGGCGGGCTCGAGAGTCCTACTGCGGTCAGCAGGCCGACGATGTCCTTGATGCCCATCCCGGGCGGAAGTCGTCCACGAGTGCTCGGTCGCCCCACGGATGGTCCCGGACGAGCCGGCCGGGCCACAGCTCGCGCGCGATCGTGGACTTGCCGGAACCTGACGGGCCGACGAGCAGGCCGACGTTCCACTTCCTTTCCTCCACGGGGAGCACGGCCGACCACGTGTTGGTCAGCTTCTCCTCCAGCGGCACGTCGAACATGCCTTGGAGCTGGAGCACGCGGGCGGTGCGGCGTATCGGGGTGGCGAGGGTGATGTCCGCGCGCACGGGCGACTCCCTTCCATGCGATTTGCACTGCTGGTCGTGGCGTGGGTAGAAGGGAATCGCCGCACATCACTCGGGAGCTTGATCACACCACTAGGGCCTCCCCTGTCCACGAACCTGACCGCCCGTGCAGACGGTGGCCGCTGCCTTAGGGCGATCTGGGCCACGACGGCCCGGTTCTCACCCGCCTTATGTCCCGTCCCCCGTGATCCCATCCGCCGGGTCTTCTCGTTGCTTTAGACTCAGCCCCGGCAGCAGCGCCCAGTCAAGATCTGAAACAGCCCCACCTCCATCTGCCGGCCCTCCCCTCAACCCGAGAACGGTTCGTGTTACCTCGGCGAAGGCGACAGATACATCTGAGTGCGCTTTGATAGCGGAGCCCAACCGCGATGGGCCGAATGCCGGGTTCTCTCTGAAGCGGTGAATCTCAGCCGCCATTCGGGCACCGGACTCGGCAAGCTCACGCAGTGCGGCGATGAGCTTCTTGTCATGCGTGACGAATAGAATCTGCGCCTCAGCCTCGCGCTTGGCCTTGAAATCCCATTGCTCCCAGCGGCCCCTGTCTCTCCCACGATATACGTCGAAGGCGGCTAACGCGGCGTCGCGTTCGAGTGCCCAGATCAACGCACACTGGGTGTGAAGCGTGCGACGCCACTCCGCTCTTGAGAGCATTCTGGCCGCTATCAGTTGGCTCAAGAGCGCAACGGAGGCGCCAATCAGGGCGCCTGCGAGACCTATGACAGCTTCAGACATGGTTCGATCGTCTGTCATAGACGACTCTGTTGCCAGAGATCTGGGTGATGGTAGGCCGCCACCTGCGCCTTAGCATGTCACGGTTCTACATGAAGGCTCGGACGGAGCGGCCTTCGGCGGCCAGCCGCTCCAGAAGTTCGACCTGCTCCTCTTCGGTGGCGCAGGTGATGATGACGCCCCATACGTCCGGCGGCTCAACGCGCTCGACGGGGCCAGACGACGGCACCGGCGGAGGCGGCGCCTCGCCCAGGTCGGCGGGCACCAGGGCCTCGATGTCCGTGGGGTCGTAGCCGGTCGCGGCCAGCAGCTCCTCGTCGGCCTGGTAGATGTCGGTCAGCATGTCGGCGAGGGCGCCGCGGTCCCACCCGCCGCGCTCCGACGTCGAGTTGTTGGCCACGAGGTAGCCTTCCGCGTCCAGGTCGCTGCGGGAGGACCAGCCGCGCAGGATCGGCACCATCCACACGCCGTCGTCGTCGACGTGCACGCCCTCCGGCGGTGACTTGCCCTCCGCGACCATCTCCTCCAGCACGAGCAGCCGCCCGTGCCCGGTGACCAGGCGGTCAGTGCGGTCGTCGAGCTCGCTGGCGAGGGTGCAGCCCCACTTCTGGATCGACTTGCGGATGGTGGGGAGGTCGTGGTCCTTCGGGTTCCGGACCGCGCGGGCGATCTCGGGGAGGGGCATGTACTCGATTCGGCGCATAGCGGTCCTCGCTAGAGTGACGGATCGTAGGCAGAAAGCCGCCGACCCATACGACGACGCGTTCCCGGTGGGCCAGGCGGACGGGGTAGACGCCGCAGACGCCCCGCGTCACGCCTGATGGTGTGGCGTCGCCCGGACTGCTCCTGAACGGTGCCTTGCATGAATGGGCGCGAGCGAGCACTATCGGGCCGTGCTGGCGAATTTGCTGCCGGGTATCCGCGAGATACGCGCGCCGCTTGCCGCGGGCTACCTGTGGCTGGTCGTACTGTGGCTGCTTTGGGCGCGCGACCTCCCCGATGCAAGCCATGCGACAGACATTCTCGCTGATGTTTACCGTCTTGGAGCGGCTGCTGGACTCACTGCTATTGGGGTCGCTGCTTCCTTCACAGCTTACATGATTGGTGTACTTTCTGTGGCGGTGTCGGGATGGGTTATGCGTGCGCTCACATGGCCTCCGATCATATTGCGTCCTCAATCCTCGAGTGTACTTCGATTAATATTGGTAGACTATGAAATTATAGCAATTGATAGACTGCATGGGGCGTCAAGGCACCGGGCTAGTATGCGCGGCATTTGGTGGAGCACTGCGGTACCTAGGACTCGCGATGTAAACATGAGGACCCCATCTTATCGACAGGCGATGTCTCGACGGATTCTTCGCTTCTTGAGATTACTCATTTCGCGTTCAATTACTCATAGGCTAGACGTGTGGCTCAGCACCATCTCGCCCGCAGGCGCAGGTAGAAAGCGCACAAAACCAGATCCGCTGATTCGCGAGGCACAAGAGGTGTTAGAGCGAGAAGTTTCGCTCACCCCTACGCGTCTTTTAGGAGCAGAGCCCGATCTGTACAATTCCTACGATCGAATGCGAGCCGAAGCGGACTTCCGTAGCGGGGTGTCGGCCCCCCTTGCGGCGGTGGCGCTAAGTATCGGAGGAATTGCAACACCTTTGGTTTGCGTCGCAGTTGGGGTTGCAGCCTTACTGCTCCTGCTTTCCGGCGTACGTCGACTAGATGAAGCGGATCAAATTCTCTTGCAGGCTTTACGCGGAGGTCGACTCGATAACGCTGCACGCGAACAATTAGAGCGCATCGGTACGCTCGCGAAAGCTGGAGAGGTGAGCCCGCGTATCAGCGAGACTCCAGATAGGGAGTTTCCTAGTCATTGAGCAACGACATCCGCAATCCGCGCCCACTTACGGTCTTGGCGGAGTGGCTGAAGGCGCTCACCCCGCTGTCGCCGCCGCTCACCGGCTACCACCCCGCAACAACAGGTCGTACACCACGGCGAACAGCGTGCGCCCGCCATCATCGCCGGTCTCCTGCACAACGGTGAAAGCGTCGGCCATGACGTGGGCCAGCGTCTCGATGTCAATGTCCTGGTGCTTCGCCACGATGCTCCCGGCGATGATGTGGCCGGCCTGAAGCGTCACGTTGTCGAGCTGGTGCGCGAACACTTTGAGCGCATCGCACGATGCTTGGTTGAGGGCGGTCATCGGGCCTCGCCGCCCGTCGCTTCCGCCACGCCATCGAGGTTCGCGGCTTTCCATCACCGCTCGCGCGATCTCACCCTCAGTGAGCCCGGTCGCGAGCATCAACTTGGAGACCAGGATGTGCGTGCCCGCCCGGACGAACGCGAGCTGTTCACCACGTGACCGCTCGGTCAGTTCCATCCCGCTCATGGGGCCTCGGCCCCCTCGTCCTCGTCGTCCTCGCCGCCCAGAGCGAGCCGGCCGCCGGAGTCCACTTCTACCCGGCCTGCCAGCATCGCCAGCACCTCGACTGGGGCCATCCCCAGGTCATGGGCGGCGCGCTCCAGGTTTTCGAGCTGGTCCGGTGTGAGCGGCAGGTTCTCGTTGAGGAAGACGTGCCTTTGTGCGGTCATCGGCTCTCACCGCGCTGGACCGTCCACGGCGCGAAGTGCTCGTCCCGCTTGAGGCCGCACCAGCGGCACAGTCGCCGGTCGTGCTCGGCCCGTAGAGGAGTGCCGTCCGCGCACGCGGTGCGCGATACCACGTGGGCGTGCAGGGCAGCGTACGTGGTGGCGACGAGATCACGGTCGATCGCGGCCTCGATGGCAATCCGCTGGCCTGCGAGTTGCGTGCGGTCCTTGTCGAGGACGACCAGGACCACGCCGCAGGCGTCTTGGGCGCGGAGACGCAGGGGTGAGTCCCATGCCCAAGCGGTAACGTCGATCTCGGGGAACCGCTGGGTCACGATGCCGGGAACTGGCCACTGGGTGACCGCGACAGGCTGATCAGCGTTGCTCATCGGACCTGGCACCCCTCAGCGCGCAGCGCCACCCGGAGCTCATCTATGAACTCCCAGTCGGCGTGCTCGACAACGACACCCTCGTCGTTCTCCGAGAGGGAGAGGGTGGTGGGTGTGTGGCCGAAGATGGTCCGGAGGATGTCTTCGGTCTCATGGAGATTGACGCGCAGGATGATGAAGCCATCGAGCAGTGGCCCAGCGTCTAACCCGGCGCGTCGCCGTGCGGTGCCGATGGCGGCGACCCATTCCGCCGCGTTGGTGAGGTCGTCGCCCATCAGGCGTCACCGCCTCGCCGATCGATGGCGAACGCGGCGGAGGCGAAGTACGGCGCCCCGTCCGGCCCGTACTGGTCGTTCCTGTTCTCGAAGTGCGCCAGGCGGACACCCGCCTTGATACAGGCGTCGTTGATCCACACGTACGCGGTGTCCACCGCCTTGCGGGGGGTCGTCGTGAGGCTCGGTGACTATTTCGCCGACCTTGGGGCCGCCCGGTTGGTCAACGAGCACCGACAACCTCCACTGGCCCCCGAACCGTCCACCCGAGACACGCAGCAGGGCGACGTCGTCGGCGGTGAAGATCTCGGGCGGGAAGGTGAGGGGTTTGCACGTCATAGGCGAGAGGCATGATCATCTTTTTTCGCGAGGAGACTGATTTACTCGCGAGCATGGCTCTCGATGGCGAAACCGCCAACGAAAACGCCAAAGTTCAGATACTTGTGAATATCTGAACCGCGCACCTGGTGGCGGTTCTGATATTCCGAGTCCCCGAGGTCAACAGGACGCCGAAATGACTTCTGATATTACGGACCAAGATCACGAGGTGGCCGAGATCCCCAACCGGCGACGCCCAGGAGCGACATCCACGCCCCATCCCCGACCGGTACGCCGACGTCTACGCCACCTACGAGACCGCCGTCACCGACCCCCTCCTCCGGCTCGACGACGACACCCGCCGCGCCTACCTCTCCCGCGTCCGCCAATACCTCGCCTGGTTCGACGCCACTGCACACGACGGCGATCCGCTCAACGACCCGGCCGCCCGCGACTGGACCGCTCGCGACTACCGCGCCCACATGCTGACAGTCCTCAAGCGCAAGCCGACCACCGTCAACGCGCACCTGACCGCCATCGACGACTTCAACCGCCGCATCGGTCCTCGGCCCCGCCGCCGCCAAACGCATCGGCCTGCCCAACCTCGCCCCCCGCGCCCTCGATCAGCGCGCCCAGGTCCGATTCCTGCGCGAAGCCGAACTAGCCAGTCCCCGCGACCGCGCGATGGGGTATACCGCCTTCTACGCGGGAACCCGCATCCACGAACTCGTCGCACTCGACACCGACGACCTACGCATCAGCGCCCGCAAGGCGTGCTCATCGTCTGCATGGGCAAGAGCGGCAAGTACCGCGAGGTCAACCTGCACACCCGGCTCCGCGCCGAGCTGGAGACCTGGATCCAGGCACGGGCCAAGTTGCCCGGCGCCGACAAATCCAAGGCGCTGTTCCTCAACGCCAGCGGTGGCCGGCTGTCCGCCCGGTCAGCCACCGACGTGCTGAACCGCATCGCCGAACGGGCCGGGATCGAAGTCGGCCGCGACGAGGACTCCACCAGCCATGTCCTACGGCACACCCTCGGCACCACGCTCGCCCGGAAGGGCCACGATGTGGTGATGATCGCCGAAATTCTGGGCCACTCACTGGAGACCGCCCGCCGCTACACCCTACCCACGGAGGCCGACCGGCAGACTGCCATCGACTCCCTCACCGTGGATGAATGACTAGGAGGCTATGTCGCGATTGTGTCACTCATCCCATGGCCCTCACACCAATGCACGATCATTAGCTCATGAACGAATGGCCGTGGCTGGAAGTGGCCAGCTGGATCGCCGGTCTGATCAGCCTGCCCGTCGCGCTCATCTTATTCCAGCTGGGTGCAAGGGACTCCAAGAAGCGTCTCGCCCAGGCGGCGGAAGATGCCGGGCAAGCTCTTGAGGACCGGATCAAGCGCGCCAGCGAGTCTCTGATCGAGACCACCAAGCTAATGACCGACCTGCAGCAGGAATTCGCCACTCAACAGGCCGCGCTCAAGCAGATCAAGGAGGAAGCCGAAGAACAGAAGCTCCTCCGAGACATAGATCCCGAGACGGCCGAGAGAATGCGTCGCATCAGCGTAGGCGAGACGAAAGCCACCATCCGATCCGAACGTCGCACTCAATGGCTCTTCTTAGGGTTGGGCATACTGATGTCCATCCCGATCGGCGTGGCGATCAATATCTTCGTGCCGTAGGGGTGAATTCGGGCAGGCTCTCAACGTGATGTAGGTCCCGGCTTTACGGTGGCGTCCGCATTCCTCGCGAAAGGAAACG
This sequence comes from Nonomuraea antri, assembly GCF_013283785.1. Classification (GTDB taxonomy): domain Bacteria; phylum Actinomycetota; class Actinomycetes; order Streptosporangiales; family Streptosporangiaceae; genus Nonomuraea; species Nonomuraea antri. The sequence continues at coordinate 21,132 of NZ_JABCPZ010000064.1, read as the reverse complement.
CCATCATGACCCTCAGCACCGGCGCATTCATCGACGCCGCGATCTACGTCGGCCCCGGACGGCACGTACTTCGACGTGCTAGGCACCCTCCCCGACGCTCCACCCGGCAGCGTGATAGTCAACGTGTCCGGCCTGCTGTTCGGACTGGAAACGGGCGACCTCGACCTGCTCCTCGGCATGCTCGGCCCGAACGCCACGCACGGCTGCGTCCAGCTCCGCATCCTCGGCCACGACAGCGGCGGCCACCTCGACATGACCGCCTCCTCCGACCCAGACGGGCTCACCCTGGCGGCGGCGTTCCCGGACTGCGAGGCCAACTCCACCGTGCCCCTCCCCCACGACCAGTCCGACGCCGTGCGCGCGGCCATCGAGGAGGCGGGCCGCAGTGAGTAATGCCCGTTCCCCCGTCTACACCACACCGGACGGTGGCTCCTGCGACGTGCTCGGCGCGCTCCCCGACGCGCCCGGCGGCGTCATCGTCAGCGTCTGCGACCTGGAGCTCGGGCTGAACGCTGACGTCCTCGCGGTCCTGCTGGGCATGCTCGGCCCGGACTTCGGCGAAGGCGTTCGCTGTTTCACCCTCGGCCACCCGGCCGGCGTCGTGCGCCTGGTCGCCGCCTCCTATCCGGACCGGCTGACCCTGACGGTGTCGGTCCCGGTCTACCCAGACGTCTCCTCGCTCTCCATCCCGCACGACCACGCCGCCGCAGTGCGGGCGGCGGTCGAGGAGGTCGCCGGCGGTGAATGAGCCGATTCTGGCCTTGTGCCACTGCGGCGCGCTGTACGCCCAGCACAGCTGGGAACAGATGGTCGCCTGCGCCGCGAACGACCCGGAGGCGGTACACGATGAGTGACATCTTCCCCAACCGCAGCGCCTACGACGAACCCGGCTCAATCGTGATGGACGCGGCCGAGCTGGCCATGCGGTTCGCATCCGGGGGCCGATTCCGGCTGGTCGCCATGCTCGACGTGCTGCCGTCCGAGCCGCCGCGAGTGGCCGAGGGGCTGTGGCCGCGCATCCTGTTCGCCGAAGAGGCAGGCGACGGCCGCACGCCGCCGATCCTGATCGGAACTGAGGCGCTTCCGGACGAATCGCACGAGGCGTGCCCGGACGACCGGGTCGTCGTCATCCCGATCCCGCCCGAGCAGGCCGCCCGGGACCTTGAGTTGACAGCGAGGAGGTTGCTCGATGCCTAGCTTCGTGTGCGTCACCTACGCGCTGGAACGAGCCGCCGATATCATCCTGGGCGACCACGGTCTCGACCCCGAGCAGGCGCTTACCCGCGCCATCTGGGGTGACCAGCCCACGCACTGTAAACGACTGCGACCAGCAGGCGAGGTATCAGATCGCCGCACGGGTGGTGGAGCTGCACTCCTCCGACATCACCTTCGCCGACCCGGCGAGCGTGCCCCTGGCGCACATTCCTGTAGGCAGCGCCCGCGGTGCCGCTCGTGAGATGGCTCGTCTGTTCCGGCAGGTGGAGGACTGGCCGGCCCCGGACGTCGAGGGCGGCGATCTTGACGGGGTGGCGCAGCTCATGTGGGGCCAGGCTCACAGCGTCGAGCTGGCGAGGTGCCCGTGACCGCTCCCACGCACGTCCGCTGGATCAGCTCTGGAGCCCGCTGCGTTGTCGGCGGGCTCCGTGCTGTTTGGCCCGCCGCTGTCGGGTGACATCCGATCTGGCCATTGATCATGGCCTGACCTCGTGCCGACCAGTTCACCCGTCACGGATTGCGAGGCGGTTATGCCATCCAAGTGGCCATTTTCCGGTCGTGGCCACCATCGTGGCCATTTCGGGTGCCGCTTTGGGTAGCCACAGTTCAGCGGCGAACCATCACCAGTATATTAACCTTGCGTGATGAAACAACTACACTCAGCGAGTGACAGTTGCAGATCGCAACCCACATCACCGGAGATGCCCATGACACGCATCCTCACCAAGATCACCGCCGCACTCGCCGCAGTCATGATGCTCACCCTCACCCCGGGAGTCCCCGCCCACGCGGCCGGAGCAGCCTACTTCCGCATGACCGACACCGACGGCCGATCCCGATTCATCATCAAGCTAACCGACGAGGCCAAGATCGCACACGCCCGCAGAATTCTGAGCGGTGAGGAAAGGGATCGCATCCACGTCCACGGCCGGATCATCAAGCGGCCCGTCCCCTATAACCCCGGATGGAGCTACCACCTCAACCCCGACACGATCGGCTTCTTCGAGGTGGCGATCGAAGTCTGCGACTCCAGCATGCAGTACCTGGAGGACCACCTGGACGAGGCCGGCGGAGCCTTCCTACCCGGAGGCCACTGGTGCCCGTGGAGCTCCCGCCTAGTGGATGAGGTCCGCCCCTCATAATCCCCGAGCACGAAACGTCGCGGCACCCAGGAGTGCGACTCCCTGGGGTGCCGCTGCGGGTGGACACTCAATCCGGACCACCACGACTCTCCGGCCACTTCTGCTGACGCTGGCCAACTCTTTGTCCACTTCGGTTGGCACGCGGCCAGATGCCATGTCACCCGACAGCCGCCCCCGTTTGTGCGGGTAGCAGCCCACAGGGGCGGCGGGGTTCTTCCCACCAGGCAATGAAAGGGGAATGCGCCGACCATACATGATCTTGGCATGTCTGGCTGTCCGCCCTCGGGAGGACTGATCAGTCCGGCGGGAAGCGCATGATCGCGCCGGTCGTGAGGGCCAGATGCAGCCGCGTCCACGCGTCCGCAAGAGCCACGCAGTTCCCCACGTACACAGGGTCGCCGACGTGCTCGGCGGCCTGCTCCAGCGTCTCCGCCGCCTTGGCGGCGGCGTGCTCGGCGGCCGTCACTGCTCGGCCCCGGCCGCCACGGTCTGACGGGGGCGCTGGTCGCCGCCGCGGTGCCGCACCTCCACCCGGCCTCCTCCAGCAATGTGTGCACAAACCCATACGAGCGGCCGATCGCCAGAGCCAGCCCGCGCACGGACTCGCCGATGCGGTAGCGGTCGGCCAGCTGCTGGGCGAGCTGGTGGCGTTCGGCGCCGACGATGCGGACGCGAGGCTTGATCTGCACGAGAGGGGCCTTTCTACGCCAGGTGCCAGTCGTTGGCGAGCAGGTCGAACCGGGACGCGACCCACGGGACCAGGTCACCGTCCACGGTGGACATGTAGATCTAGGGACGGCTCATCTTGAAGTGCTCGTCCGGGACCTGGAGGGCGAGCCACATGCCGCGGCCGTTCCAGCCGTCGCGGGTGATTCTCTGGCCTTCGCGGAGGTGTGCGAGAGCGCGGCCGAAGTTCATAGGGTTCCTCTCATACTGATGCGGTTCGGCGGGCGGTGCGGAGCTCGTCGCGCTCCTCGGGGGTGGCCGGGATCTCGTGCCCGTCCCAGATGCACCACTCGATGACCGCCAGGTCGGCGTAGTCGTAGACAACCTCCCGCCCGGCGCGACCGAAGGTGCGGACCTTGTAGCGCTGCGCCCATTTGCGGATCGTGGCGGGTTCCCGGCCGAGGCGTTCGCCGGCCTGCCGAGCGGTCACGGGGGCGTGCGGGGTCACGATCACCCCGCTTTCGCCTGCTCTGTCCGGAATGATCGACGCGCTGAGATGGCCGTAGACGCGCAAACACGCCACACCGAATGGGGAAGGGTGGGGGCGGCACACGCACCGGCAGAAACGCGTCCAGTCCCGCGTCCCGCTCAGGCCCAGCTCATGGGGGTGGCGCGGGCATGGGGGTGCCGCCCGCACGAAGTGCGACAGAGAAGATCGCGAGGGCGCAAGTGTTGGCGGAACCGCCAACTGGCCCTCCTGATGAGGGAGACAAGCGACTCTCCTCGCGAAAGGCAGAACATCACGTCCGCACGTAACGACCATGCCACCGAGGTGAACGCGGAGGACGAGACCCTCGCCCCCAACACCGGCGACGAGACGGACACCCCCGACCCGGCCGACGACCTCGGAGCAGGATCGAGGACGAGGTCGAGTAGACCCGAACCCCCTGGGGGAGAGAGGCCCGTCGCGAGCTCACCGCGGCGGGCCTCTCTTAATTTCCGGGGTCAGGCGAGGATGTGCTCGGCGACCTCTCGCCAGCGCGGCTCCACCCGTTCACGTTCGAATTCAGAACGGCTGGCTACGGGCCGAGGTCACGGGGTGATGCAGACGCGGTCGGTGTTGTTGTTCGTGGAACCGGGGAGATTGCCCCGGGTACCGGGCTGGAATGAGGCGATGGTCTCCCAGGTGTCACCCACCTTGGCGTACAGGTGAACATAGGCGTTGACATGGCCACGGTTCCACACCGAGCTGATGGTGTTTGCGGTGAAGGCCGGAGGCACATGGCAACCACCAGTTGGAGCTATCCATCTGCTGCCCGTTCCGTCGTACCCGTCGTAGTAGCACGAGTAGTTGACAGGGCAAGCCCCTACCCATGCTGACGCCTGCGCTGGCGCACTGGCGAGGAGTGAGGTGGCGGCGACGAGCAGGCTCACGACGATCGACGAGTATCGGCGCATGTGCGTGTGACCTTTCCTGTCTGCCAGAGGGATACGAATGATCCTCTTGACCATGCGCTCCTCCGTCCGTTCGGGTGATGATGAGTGATGACGAACACAGCATCATGGGGAGGACGGGGACCGGCAACGCTTTCGACCTCGGTCGAAAGGCCCTGGTCACGGCCGGTGAAGGCGGCGTTCTACCGTCCCGTTGTCTGCTCGTCCGGCGATCCGCCGACCCATTTCGACGAGGCCAAGCTGGCCAGGTCGTGACCGCTGAGAAGGGCGAAGCCGAGCGGCGTCGCGGTGTGCCAGACGGAGCCGCCTTGCCTGCGTGTGGTGATCAGACCGGTGTGCCTCAGGATGCTCGCATGATGGCTCGCGGTCGCTGCGGAAACGCCCAGCCGGACGGCCAGTTGCGTCGTGGTGCATCCGCTGGCAAGGAATTCCAGGGCCGCGGCCCTGGTGTCTCCGAGCAGCGCAGCCAGGGACCGGCCGGCGCCGCCCTCAGAAGGCTCAAGACTTGGTCGCCGCCAAATTGCGAGAGCCTGACCGGGATCACGGAGGGCGGGGTAGAACAGGACCGGCGACGCGTCGCGATCAAATGCATTGAAACTGGGGACAGGCACGAGGCAGAAGATCGACGGCGCGAGCACGAGTCCCCGCCCGTTCAAGTGGACGTCCGTCGTTGGGTGCGGGTAGGGGCTGACGCTGAGCACCATCGAATCCCACCCGATGGTTGGATGAAGGGACGCGAGCAGGTGCTCCACGCCGTGCAGCAACATCTCTTCTCCCCGGGCCGCGAACTCCGCACCAGTGCGAGCACGCATGGCCGTACGGTAGGGGGCAACGGTCGCCGCATGAGCATCGTGAACCGCGGCGGCGAAGTTCCGCCGTAAGTCGGGATCACTCGCCAAGTTCCTGGTCCAGGACGGCAACGGGACGTCGGCGTCGAACCCTTCGAGTTCTTCCCGCAGGTGCTCGGTGCGCGCAGACTGGAGCCGTTCCAATCCCTCCTCGGGGGTCGGTGCATCACCCACGACGGTGAAAACGTCGAGGGGGTAGGTGAGTGCAGTCAACGCAGCAAGCAGGCGGACCGACTTGTTGATCTTTACATTACGTGTCCAGGGGGCGAACAGTCCCTTGGCTGTTCCGGCTCGTAGCACGGTGAGGCTGAACCAGGACTCCATGAGCGGCCCGATATCCGAGAGAAATCGTACCCGGATGAGATCGGCAGAGGTGAAGTGAATGCGCAGCATGGCTGCTCCCCGTGGGTGTGTGGCCCCCATTGTCGGTCAGCGTAGTGACACCTAGCCGTGGCGGCCATGGGCCATGTCGGCGTCCAGGCGACAACATGGCCGGCGAAACCGAAGTGCGGGTTGGTGATGGCGGGTCCGCAACCAGGCGAGCTTGTCCACCGCGGGTAAACGTTCGTTCTTCGGCAGGTCGGGCAAGGCGACTCGGAACCGAGAGCGACGGCGGTCCGCGCCCGCCGCTGCGGTTGCGTCCACAGGAGTGGTGTACGAGTTTGACCTGGTCAACAGGCGTGGCGTCATGAAATGGTGACGGCCATCGCGTGATCCTTCGAAAGCGCAAACCAAGATCGAAGGAGGCACGTGATGGCCGCGGACAACAGTGTGACGCCCGAACAGTGGCTGGCGAAGCAGATCGAGACCGGTGACCCCGAGTTGTTGCGATCCATGGTGAGGACCATGGCCGAAGTGTTGATGTCGGCCGAGGCCGACGGCCTGTGCGGGGCCGGCTACGGCGAGCGTAGCGAGGAGCGGACCAACTCCCGTAACGGCTACCGCACCCGCGAGTGGGACACCCGCGCGGGATCGATCGAACTGGCCATCCCGAAGCTGTGCTCCGGCCCCTACTTCCCCGACTGGCTGCTGGAGCGCCGGCGGCGGGCCGAGCAGGCGCTGATCAGCGTCGTAGCCACCAGCTACCTGCTCGGTGTCTCGACCCGGCGGGTGGACAAGCTGATCGAGCAGCTCGGTATCAAGCGCATCTCCAAAAGCCAGGTATCGGAGATGACCAAGACACTGGACGTCCAGGTCGAAGCGTTCCGCACCCGCGCGCTCGATGCCGGCCCGTACACCTTCGTCTGGCTGGACGCCCTCACCCAGAAGGCGCGCGAGGGCGGCTGCATCGTCAACGTGCACGTGCTGGTGGCCACCGGGGTGAACGCCGACGGCCGCCGCGAGATCCTCGGTCTGGACGTCACCTCGGCCGAGGACGGCGCGGGCCGGCTGGCGTTCCTGCGCAACCTTCTCACCTGCGTGAACACGTCCGCCCCACCGTTCGTGGCCACACTGGTGCGCACCATCTTCGACCAGTCCGACGCCGCTTCGGTGCGCGCCCAGCACGCCTGGGTGGTGCAAACCTTGGAGGCCAAGCACCCGCCCGCCGGCGAGCATCTGGATCTCGCCCGCGAGGATCTGATCGCCTTCGCCGCCTTCCCTCGCGAGATCTGGCCGCAGACCTGGTCCAACTGTGAGGATCTTCTCGTGCCGCCCGGACGAGGTCCTGGCCCGTGGTCTAACTGGCCGTGCTGCCTTTGGGTTGATCTGCCGGTCATTGCTCCGGGCGGTGCTTGCTGGCGTCGGACCGGCAGACGTGTCCCGATTGGGGCCTTGCCGCTACAAGGCACCGTCACAGTTCTGACCGTCACGCCGGCCCAACGACGGCCATCGCCTCACCGGTCATTCAAGGAGCCAGATGACCACCGTCAGCATGCCCGAGCCCGACTCCAGCCGCCAGATCGAGGACATCGTTTAGGCGTCGATACGCATAAGGACGTCCACGTCGCCGCGGTGGTGACCTTGACAGGAGGCGTGGTCGCGCACGCCGCGTTCCCGACCACAGCGGCGGGCTACCAGCAACTCATCGCCTGGGCCCGCTCGTTCGGCGAGGTGCGACGCGTGGGGGTCGAAGGCACGGGCTCCTACGGGGCGGCACTGACCCGGCACCTGCAAGCTGAGAGGCTCACGGTCCTCGAGGTCAACCGGCCGAACAGGGCAGTGCGGCGCCGCCGCGGCAAGAGTGATGCGGTAGACGCCGAGAACGCAGCCCGGGCCGTCCTGGCCGGGGAGGCGAGTGCTCTTCCCAAGAGCGCTGACGGTCCGGTCGAGATGTTGAGGATGTTCAAAGTCACCAAGGACTCCGCCATCAAGGCGCGCACTCAGTCGATCAACCAGCTCAAAGCATTGCTGGTCTCTGCTGATCCCGCCTTGCGTGATCGTCTCGCAGGCCTGTCCGTCCCACGGCTGATCACCGCGTGCGCTGCATTGGATCCGGCGGCGGCCATTGATCTCACGCACGCCATGCTCTACACGCTCAAGCTCCTGGCCGAGCGGATCCGGTACCTGACCGGACAGATCAACGAGCTGTCCCAGCACATCACGACAGCCGTTGAGGCCGCAGCCCCTGCACGCCTTCAGCAGCCCGGCGTCGGCCCTGACAGTGCTGCTGTTCTCCTCATCGCTGCAGGTGACAATCCAGGCAGGCTCGCCAGCGAAGCGTCCTTCGCTGCTCTTTGCGGAGTGAGTCCGCTGGAATCGTCATCCGGAAAGTCCAGCCGGCGGCGGCTGAATCGTGGCGGTGACCGCCAAGCCAACGCGGCCCTCTACCGGATCACCCTCAGCCGCTTCGCTGGGACCCACGCGCTCAGGACTACCTTCGCAAACTGGGCTTGGTCCGCTTTGACGGACATCTGAGATCAGGGGTTCGTCCCCGGAAGGATGTCCATGATGGAGAGCATGGGGAAGAAGAAGCCGCGTCCTCGCCGCTCGTTCACGCCGGAGTTCAAGGCCGAGATCGTCGAGCTGTGCCGGCGGGGCGACCGATCGATCCGTGAGGTGGCCCAGGACTTCGACCTGACCGAGACCGCGGTGCGGCAGTGGGTGCGCCAGGCCGAGGTCGATGCCGGCCAGCGGGACGGGCTGACCAGCAGCGAGAGGGAGGAACTGGCGGCGCTTCGGCGGGAGAATCAGCGGCTTCGTCAGGACGTCGACATCCTCAAGCGGGCGACGGCTTTCTTCGCCAAGGAGACCCGGTGAGCGTGCACCCGTTCATCGAGGCGGAGAAGCAGGGCGGCCACAGCGTCAAGCGGGCGTGTGAGCTGCTGGGGGTCTCCCGTGCCGCCTTCTACGCGCGTCGCAGTGCGGTGCCCGGTCCGCGCGCGATGCGCGATGCCGAGCTGTCCGAGCGGATCGCCCTGGTGCACGCTGGCTCGCGGGGCAGCTACGGCGCGCCGCGGGTGCATGCCCAGCTGCGTCGGGAGGGCGAGCGGTGCGGCCGCCGGCGGGTGGCCCGGCTGATGCGCGTGCTGGGCCTGGCCGGACGGTATCGGCGACGCCGGCGCCAGAGCACGATTCCCGATCCGAACGCGGGTCGGTGCCCGGACCTGATCGAGCGCGACTTCACACCGGACGCGGCCGGTCTCGATAAGCGCTGGTGCGGTGACATCACCTACGTGCCGACCGAGGAGGGCTGGCTGTATCTGGCCACCGTCATCGACATCGCCTCCCGCCGGGTGGTCGGCTGGGCCACGGCTGATCATCTGCGTACCGGCCTGGTCGGCGAGGCCTTGCAGCAGGCCTGCACCCGCCGCCGGCCGGCCGGGCCGGTGATCTTCCACTCGGACAGGGGTTGCCAGTACACCAGTGCCGCCTACGCTCGGGTGGCCGTGCGGCTCGGGGTGCGGTTGTCGGTCGGGCGCACCGGCCAGTGCTGGGACAACGCGCTGGCCGAGTCGTTCTTCTCCACCGTCAAGGGCGAACTCCTCGATCAGCGGTCCTGGCCTACTCGCGCCGCTGCCCGCAGCGCGATCTTCGAGTTCATCGAGGGCTGGTACAACCTGCACCGCCTGCACAGCAGCCTGGGCTACCGTAGCCCTGCCGATTACGAGGCCGCCGCAGCGGCCTGACCACCACAATGACGGTGTCCGTCGAAGCGGAACAAGCTCAAACGCACCGGCGATGGAAAGACCCGTCGCGAGGTCATCCGCTGCCTGAAACGCTACATCGCGCGCGAAGTCCACCGTCTCATCATCAACTCCAGCGCGCCCAGGTCCGAGACTTGACATCCGTAGGGGCATCAATCCGCAGGAGCGGCTGAACAAGGAGATCCGCCGCCGCACCGACGTGGTCGGCATCTTTCCCCACCGGCTCTCGATCATCCGCCTGGTCGGCGCCGTGCTGGCCGAGCAGACCGATGAGCGGGTCGAGGCCCGCCGCTACATGGGCCTGGACGTCCTGGCCAAGGCCCGTGTCCAGGTGATCAGCGGCGACACACCCACCCAAAACACTCTCCCGCAGACACTTACCGCTTAACCTGCAGAAACAGGATCACGTGAAGATCGATTCATACACCACGTCCGTGCACGTGACCGGTCGCTGCGGCGGCTGGTGGGGTCGTTGGAGTCCGGGCCGTCACCATGGCCGATCCGGAGGTCAGCTGTAGATGTGCTCGGCGACCGTCGCCTGGAACGCCTGCTCGGCCTCCCCGCCACAGGTGAGCATCCCGTCGGCAGCGGGGCAACTCCGCCGCGGTAGGGGGCTCAGCAAATCCATCAGAGTGTATGCGGAACCGCCAACGAAACGATATTCTGGAGCCTGATCGAACACTCCTCGCGAAAGGAACCGACCCTGACGGACAGGATCAACAGCGATTGGGAGTCCTTCCCCACGGACGGGCACGATGCCGAGACCGGCACCGAGGTGACCGCCACGGACGTTCTCGAACTGGCCCAGTCCCCGCACTGCGCCGACCGGACACCAGAGCAGATCGCGCTCGAACTCTGCCGGAGCACGGGCAGAAGCGATGACGCTCCTCACCCGGGATGCCACACCGCACGCGCCGCGCCGCCGTCTGCGCGCGCAGGTCAGCCTCGACGCTGGGCCCGTCCCATGACGGCGGCACGAACAAGCCCCACTCCAACGGGCAGGAGGCGACATCGGTGACGGCGTGCACGCTGATGCCGACCTGGCAGTTGGCCACCTTGCCGAGCGTGCCGGAGTACTGCCGCGCCACACACGGCGAGCCCTTGCCGTCCTTGGGGAAGCCGGTGTCCGATCACCCACGCCACCGGCTGCACCACCTCCACCGCACGACGGGCCAGCGTGGCCCGCACCGCCCGCGGGTCCCAGGTCGACGACGTCACGAACTGCTGCAGCCCCTGATGATCCACCCCCAGACGGCAGGCCATCGGCTGCATCGATTTGCGCCGCCCGTCCAGCAGCAGGCCCCGCAGGTACGTCATGCCCTTGGCCCGCTGATCCGCGCGCGGCATGGGCGCGAACATCTCCGCGGCGAACGTCTCGAAACGCTGCCGCACCCTCGAAAGCTCGTCAGGGGTCACCCCAGCATGACACTATCCCTGAGCCTGAAAATCCCTCTCCCAAGAAGACCTAACAAAGTACTACTAAAAGTTGTTGCAGAAGTCCGCGTGTGAGCAGGTCAGTGTGGTTCTGTGGCAGCGGTGCTCATGTCACGAGGGCAAGGTTGTGCATGTGGGCGACGGCTTGAACGGCGTGGTGGAGACCGGGTCCTTTCTGTCGGCAATCACGAAGGATCTTGTAGTTCTTCATCCGGGCGAAGGCGTGCTCGACGCGGGCGCGGATGCGCCGATGTTCGGCGTTGTCTTCCTGCTGGCCCCGTAGCAGAGCTCGTCCCGGACGTCTTCGGTGCGGGACGAGCAGGCCTGTGTTGACATAGGCGCCGTCGGCCAGGACCGTGACATCTTCGCAGTACGCCGCCAGGCCGGAGTCCCGCCAGGCGTGGCGTCGGCCTTGTTGCCCGGGGCCGGTTGCCCCGTGGCCACCACCAGTTTGGTGTCGGCATCGATGATGACCTGCACGTTGGCGGAGAAGCGGTAGTTCTTGCTGGAAGCGCCGACCGTGCGATCCCGCACCGGGACCAGGGTGCCGTCCACGATCCACAGCCGTTCTGCGGCCTGGGCCGGGCGAGGTGCCGGCGCCAGGGCGAGCAGCGGACCCAGACGCTGGATGACCCGGCATACGGTGGCCGGGCAGACCCCGAACAGCGGCGCGAGCTGCCGCATTGTCAGGTTGGTGCGGTAGTAGACGGCCACCAGCAGCACCCGCTCCGCCAGTGCAAGACACCACGGACGCCCTCTGCCACGGCCCTTGCCGGGCCCTTCACCGCCTCGTTCCCTCACCACCTTCAGCAGCCGCTGAAACCGGTTCATCGGCAGCCCAGTGAACGTCTCCACCCACAACGGGTCAGCCCGTAACACCGCACACATACACGGATAATGCCCGTTCAACTACTTCCTGCAACAACTTTTAGTTCGGCGCCGGGCCGGCGAACCGGCCCCGGCCTGGGATGTGGTGGATGAGCCCGTCCTGCCGCAGTTTCCGCAGCGCGATCGTGATGGTGATGGCGGCCAGGCCGTAGCGGTCCATCAGTTCCTGCTCGGACGGCAGCGGGTCGCCGGGCCGCAGCCGGCCCGACTCCAGGTCCGCGCGCAGGTCCTCGACCAGCCGCCGCGACGGCGGCACCGGCGCGCTCGCCTTCCCCTGCTCGGTGACGTAGGTGCCCTTGGCCTGCACAGTGGTGACGCGGCCCTGCTCGCGCAGCAGGGCCATGGCCAGCCGCACCGTGGTGCGGCTGACGCCGTGGGCGGCGACAAGCTCGGCCTCGGTCGGCAGCCGATCGCCCGGCCGGAGACGGCCCGCGTCGATGTCGGCCGCGATGGCGGCGGCCACACGCGGGTACTGGGCGTCGGACCGGATCATGTGATCCACGGTACCCGGAGCGCGCACTTGTGCATACTTACGCGAAGGCCCCGGCGGACGCCGCGTGGCTGCCGCCGGGCCTTGGCTGCGTGGATTATGCAGATCACACGCAGGCATGAGGCACCTTATGTGTTCGTCGTCTGGTTGGCCAGACGATTCGGTGCTCCCGGCGAGGGTCACGGGCTTTGTCGTGCGACACGAGCACGACTACGGTAGTAATCACGCCCTACCCGACCGCCCAGGAGCGCCAGTGGTCCGCCGCCGAGAACCCACCGACCCACGCCAGGTCACCTTCCAATCACCTGACAACTCCGAACCGTTGGCAAAACCGCGAACACGCTCCACACCAACCCGGACCAAAAAGGCCCAGTGGACCCAGCTCATCAACACCGGGACCAGGCTGGACGCCCACACGAACGAACGCCTGGACAACGTCTGCGCCAGCACCGGCCTGGGCCTCCAACAAGTCTGGGAGACAGCGATCAACTACTACTGCGACCAATTTGATCCGCCCATCCCGAAGACGATGCCCGACCAGACCGACCTCGACATACCACGATTCACGCGCCGCGCCTCCGTTGACGAGGAAGAGGAAACACTCGTCACCGCACGGATCACGCCGAACACTCGGGCCCGGCTGGTCGAGGCGTGCCACCGCCAGCATGAGCCCGGCCGCGTGGTGATTCCCGCTGCACTGAACGCATGGTTCGATCACCTCGACAAGGGCGGCCGCCGCTCCTGGTGAGCAGGCCTTGAGTATTCGGAGCACCACATGAGGTGTGCTCGGTTTCAGATTGACTGTGAGGAGTGACTGTCTCTGGCGGCTGAGCTCTGCTGGAAAAATGGCAGGCGGCAGGCTCGAGCCGGTGGTGTTATCGGCGCCGTCCAGAGCGAGGCGACATCAGCTTACTGGACGCGATCAAACCTGCGTTGGAGGAGTGGATCAACATCTGGAACGAGGACGCCAAGCCCTTCAGATGAACCACAACCGCCGACCAGATCCTCGACCGCATCTGCGGCTACTGCGACCGGATCAGAACCCGGCTCACTAGTGAGCCGGTTATGAGTATGAGGGTCACCACATGAGGTGTCTTTCGTCCCTGATTCGTTGAGTCGTGGTGACGTTGACCGGCTGGTGAGGTCTGCTGGAGAAATGGCGGACAGCAGACTTCAACCGCTGGTGTTATCGCAGCGGGAGCGGCGGACGCTGGAGGGGTGGGCGCGGCGGCGCTCGACCGCGCAAGGGCTGGCGTTGCGGGCGCGGATCGTGCTGGCCTGTGCCGAGGGCGACGGCCGTGGCGGCAACGTGGCGGTGGCGGCCCGGCTGCGGCTGGATCGCAAGACGGTGGCCCGCTGGCGCAGCCGGTTCCTGGCCCGCCGGCTGGACGGACTGAGCGATGAGCCGCGGCCGGGCGTGCCGCGCACCATCACCGACGCCCAGGTGGAGGAGGTGGTGGTGCGCACGCTGGAGGAAGTGCCAGCCGATTGCACGCACTGGTCCAAGCGGGATCTGGCCCGCCGGGTGGGCATCTCGCCGAGCAGTGTGGGCAACATCCGGCGGGCATTCGGGTTGCAGCCCTGGCGCACCGAGGACTTCAAGATCTCCACCGACCCGCTGCTGATCGACAAGATCCGTGATGTGGTCGGGCTCTATCTGGCCCCGCCCGCTCACGCCGCGGTGTTCGCCGTCGATGAGAAGCCGCAGATCCAGGCGTTGCAGCGGAGCGCTCCGGTACTGCCCATGCTGCCCGGGGCGCCCGAGCGGCGCAGCTTCGACTACGTCCGGCACTGCACCGTGGATCTGTTCGCGGCGCTCAACACCGCCACCGGCAAGGTGATCGGCAAGCTGTCGGCCCGCCACCGCGCCATCGACTTCCGCGACTTCCTGGACGAGATCGACCGCCAGGTGGAGCCGGGCCTGGCGGTCCATCTCATCTGCGACAACCTGTCCACGCACAAGGCGCCGGTGGTGCACGCCTGGCTGCTGGCCCACCCGCGCTTCACGCTGCACTTCACCCCGACCTACTCCTCCTGGATCAATCAGGGTGGAACGCTGGTTCGCCGAGTTGGAGCGGCGCTGTCTGGGGCGCGGCAACTTCTGCTCCCTGGACGCGCTCAAGACCGCGCTGGAAGAGTGGATCAAGACCTGGAACGAGGACGCCAAGCCGTTCAGGTGGACCAAGACCGCCGACCAGATCCTCGATCGCATCTGCCGCTACTGCGACCGAATCTCAAACCCAGCTCACTAGCGCACGGTGGCCGGACGGGCGCGGCACGCGGTGCAGACCGGCGAGAACTTCGGGACCGAAGGTCGCAGCCGCTATCGGATCACCGGTAGCGGCGTGCCGAAGTCCCGGTCGTCACGAACCCCGGCACCGACTCGACCCATCCTTCCTGCTCCATCCGGGCCAGGACGCGTCGGAGTTTGGCCGTCGCCGGGAGGTCGGGCACGCGGCGCAGCTCGCCCTCCGTGAACAGCTTGTCCGGGTAGGTGCGCAGGTGGGTGAGCACGAGCGGCATCCGCTCCTCGTACGTGGTGTGCGATCGTGGGCGCGCCTCGATCGCGACAAGATGCCGGTAGACGCTCCGCTCGTTCATGCCGACCGTGACGGCGATCGTGCGGGTGGGATGGCGGGACGAGGCGAGTTCGGCGATGCGTGCCCGTCGTTCCTTGGTTCGCTCCCAGGCCGGCATCGCTACCCCCACCTCCTGGGCCTGTTCGATCGTCAGGGCGATGTCCGGATGAAGCTGCCACCAGAAACCGTCTGCTCCGGCGAGAAGAAGCCGTCGCTGCGAGGCTCGACCGTGCACGTCACCAACTCCTCCCGCTCCATGCGCCGAAGCGTCGAGCCCAGGGTCACGAAGCGGTCGCCCATCACCACCCGCGCCGGCTCGCACCTGGTGAACCGTGATCGCGGGTACCGGCGCAGATGCTCCAGGATCAGCGGCATCCACTCCTCGTAGTGGTCGGTCCTGCGGCACCGCCCTTCCAGATCCCGCAGGTACCGCTGAACGCTCCGCTCGCTCACGCCGCCCAGCCGCTCGGCAAGCGCCCGCGGTGAGCTGATCCCCTCCGATTGCATGATGGCGCTGCACTCGGCGATCCGGTCGGCCCTGGACGTCATCGGTCCGCTCCCTCCTGGGCGGCGCGGACCAGCGCTTCGGCCTCGGTGAGCCCGTCCACGTACATCAGCCTGTTGATCAGGTCGTCTCGGACCTCCTCCTCGCTGATCAGCCCGTCGGCGCGGGCCTGCGCCTCCTCCACCGTCAGGCCCTCGGCCTGCATGAGTGCGCCGATGAGGGCGTCCATGCCGTGGGCGGCGATCTCGACCGCCGCCGTGATGAAGCTCGGGACGCCGTCGTGCGTGGCGTCGGCCAGGTGGTCCAGGTCGCGGGCGACGCTGCGCGCCAGGTAGTGAAGGAAGTCGGTGGGCTCGATCGGCGTGTACTCCGCCGCGGTGGTGTCGTTGAGCTGGGTCATGATGATCTCCTGTCGTAGATGGGGATGCCCGGCCGGTGTCGAACCGGCGGGATCGGGGTGTCGGTGAAGCGAGGCAGGACCCGGCGGCCGGCGTAGAGGGCGGGCAGCTCCGTGGCCACCTCCGTGGGAGGCGCCGGGAGTCCGGCCAGCATCCGCTCCCGCCACGCCAGGGCGTAGACGGGGCAGCTCGAACACGACCGGCCGCCGCGCGGGTGCGTGTGCGGCGGCACATCGAAGTAGAAGTCGTCGGCGTTCTTGCGGGCGTTGGTGGACCATGCCACCGACTCTGTTCGTGCAGAAAGGCCGCGATACATTCCTCCCGGGGCAACCGGAGGGGACGACGTGACAGGTCAGGGCTGGGAGCTGAGGCAGGCAGACCGCCTGGTAGGGGCGCTCACCTTCAAGAGTCAGGACATGTTCTGGTCCGACTGCCGCTTTGACCAGGCCCGGTATGGGAAGAGATTCGCCCTCTCTTCACGGAATCGCGCGACGCGTGGCTTGGTGGGGATACCGACGCTGCTCTCGAAGCCGATGAGGCGATTAATGCGATCGGTCTTGTGCTCCTGCCGAACGATGGAGGCGTTCCCATCACGGACTTCCTGCTGCGGGTCGACGGCGAAGAAGCTCGCTTCCGTTGCTGATATCCGAGCCCTACGCGAGTACCCTCCCAACCAGACGGGGATAGCGAAGAGAAGCTTCAGGAAGAACGGCACGCCCGCCGCGGTGCACTGGTCGCGAAGGGAGCGCGGCCAGTCGGGATGCATCGGGCCCGCGCTCGGGCTGAACTCTCCGCCGACCACGAAGTTCCAGGTGGCGCCGCGTCGCCCGTCAGGGCTGCGGAGCCATTCGATGGCGCTGTGGTCGGCCATGGTTGATCTCCTTCGTGGTGGTGGGGTCGATGAACTGGTCAGGACAGGCCGAACCACGACGGGTGCGTGCCGAACAGGCGGCCCTCCACCTCGGCCGCCTCCGCACGACTGCGGTACACCGGGCGCGGACGCGGGTACTCGAAGACGTGATCGCCGCCGTGGTGAAGCGGCTGGTGGCAGGTGCCGGTGGTGTAGACGCCTCGGCCATGCGGGCATGGCCCGAACTCCCACATGCCGCCGCTACGGCAGGTGGGCGGTAAGGCCATCGCTGGCGACGATGATCCGCGTGAACGAGCCGAAATCGGCGGTGCGGCGGTGCGGCCACGGCCCGGACAGGTTCTCCTCGTGCTTCTCCGCGACGTTGCACGGCGTCATGCATGGGTGGCAGGACGGCACGGTCAGCCCGACCACTTCGCCGTCAGCCTTGACGCCCCAGGCGGGAGAGTCACCGGCCCACGCCAGATTGATGCCGCCGATGGTGACGGTGAGAATCGTCGCGGTCGTGAACCCCTCCTGGAGCGACGGCGCGTTGTGGTTGCGGGTGAACACGTGGGTGTCTGCCGAGTCCAGCCCCGCGACCGGGTCGCCGGTCGAACCGGCGATAGCGGCGCCGACCTGGGCGGCGACCTGCGCGCACTCGGCGGCGTCGCCGTCGTCTCCCGCGCCGTCCGCGATGGCACCGCGGGGCGCGGGCGCCGCGGCAGACGCTGATGTAGTCGGCCTGCATGTTCCGACCACCGATGACGGAGTCGTATTGGACGCGGGCCAGGCCAGGTACATCATCATTGGGGAATCTCCTCGTCGTTGCTGATGAACTTGGCGTACGCGGCCCGCGCCAAGGCCAGATCGCTCACGTCATCGCCTCGCACGCTGGCCGACACCTTCCGGCCGATCCGCTTGGAGCCGTCCTCGCACACGTGCCAGATCCACACGTGGGCCAGCCGCAACGGCTGGTCGTCCTCGGTGCGGAGGTAGGCGAACGGGTCGAGGGAGAACGCGAAGCCGGACACGTCCGGCAGCGTCATGAGGTTGTCGCTCACAGCGCCTCCTGCGCGGCGTACCACTCGGCGTAGGAGCTGGCGACGAACGTGCAGCCGCCGGTGCCCTCGGTGCAGCGCGACTGCCCCGGCCGGAGGCCGACCTGCTCCGGGTAGACGGGCGGTCCCGGTACATGACGCCGGAGCTGTGAGTGCAGATGCCGCGGGCGCGCAGGGCGGCGAGGCGGTCGCCCTCGCGTTCCATCGCGGCATGCTCCAGGTCGGCGTCCCAGCGCTGGGATTCGATCGCTTCCATGTCGGTGCCGTAGTCGTCGTACACGGGAGTCTCCCATCGCACGTGATCGAGTTCGGGGGTTGCGGTGCTGGCCGCGTGGTGCGTTATCGTAGGAGGTCCAGGGCGTAGCCGTGGAATCCCTACGTGGTGGTGGGGAAAGAACGTTTTAGCTGGTCACTGAGCCGGACCCATGTGGCGTGGGTCCGGCTTAACGCTTTTCCGAGCGGGACGCTTTCGTTGGCGATTTCGCCAACGAAAGCGTCAGTCGGCGTAGCAGCCGTACTGGCGGGCAAGCTGCGTGACGTGGTCGAGCATTGCCCCGACGTCGGCAGCTTGCACCTGGTCGTAGGCGAATCCGTCTCGGTCGGCGGGAATGTTGAGGTTCTCGTCGAGCCAGCCGCGCGCCAACTCGGTCACGTCGGCGGCAACCTGGGGCAGCAGGTCGAAGAAGTCGATGGTGGTGACCGCCGCCATGACGGAGGCGATGGCGACCGCTGCCGCGTCGAGCACGTGCTCAGGGCGGGCGCCGGCGGCCCGCGCGTCGGCGAGAACCTGCGAGGGGGCGATGGAGCCGATCTCGTCGGCGGGGATCGCGGTCAGGTGCTGAATCAGCCCGGCCGCGACGGCGGGGGCAGGTTGTCGAAGACGTCGGCAGCGGTGGCGGTGGTCAGGTTGAGCCCTTCGAGGCCGGGGTTGGCGGTGAGCCAGGCCCCGGCCCGGTCGATGACCTCCTCGAACGCGTCGACGACGATCTCGGAGACGGGGACTCCGTCCGGGTCCACCGTGGTCACCTCGTGGCCGGGGTAGGTGCGGACCTTCTTGTCGGCGACCGCGCTGATGTGCTTGCCGAGGCGGACGCTGACGGGGAGGGCGGTGTTCGGCTCGGCGGTGGCCTGCTCGTAGAGGGCACCGGACAGCAGCGTCTGCTCGATGGCGAACGTGGTGTGGTTCACCTGCTCCTGTCAGGTGGCGGCGGTCAGCAGGCGCAGGGCTTCGGCGCGGACGGCGTCGGTAGGGATGAGCGGGTGGTGGATGAGCGGCATTTCGAGTGTGAGGGCGTCGGCGACCTTCACGATCTGTTCAGCGGGAGTGTCCCCGGCGTGCTCGGCCAGTTCGCCGATGCGTGCGGGGGTCAGGGGAAAGGTGGGGTTGAAGCCTGCGGTGGCGACCACGACTGCCATGTCGATCTCGAGGTGTCGGGGTCGAGGGTGTTCGCGCGGAACTCGGCGGCGATCTCGGAGTGGAGGTCGTCGAAGGTGCCGCATCCGGCGGCGACCTGTGCGGCGGTGATGCCCCAGATGACAGCGTCGCGCTGGTGGTCTTCGCTGGCTCCGCGCCGTTCGGCGGCGTGGGGCAGGTCGCCGGGGGTGAGGGTGTTGATCTGGTCGGCGGGGATGGCGATGCTCGCCTGGTGGGCGGTGTTGGCTGCCAGTAGAGCGTTGCACGCAGCGATGGCGGCTGGGTCGTTGTGGTAGTCGCGGCCACCGCGCGGCACCCGGCCCTTACAACGTAGATCGATCTTGTCGCGCGACACGGTCACCGCCCCTCCCGCTCGGCATGCGCACGAGCCCTTGCCCGCGCCAACACCACCTCCCGAGCCAGCACCGCACGCGCCGCCTCGATCTCCTCCTCGGACGGGCCGGCCGCCTCGGGCTCCGTCGCCCACCGCACCCGGGCCAGCGCCTCCTCCGCCGCCCGATCGGCGCCCGCGCCTCGCCGGGGCTCCACCGGCCGCCGGTCGCGACGACGCCGAGCGGCCTCCAGCTCCTGCTCCCGCATCGCCCGCGCCGTCTCCGGCGAGCTCGCCGCCAGCCATGCACGGGCCAGGTCCGCCCACGCCTTCGCGTCCGCCATCACGACACCCTCCTCCCCCATGCGGCGATCAGCGTCTCGGTCTCCGCTTCCTGTTCCCGGCGGCGGCGCTCCATCTCCGCACGTACCCGCCGGTACTCCCCGGACGGCCCGGCCGCCGGCGGGGCGGGCGGCGTGAGCGCCACGTTCGCGAGCGGCGGCGCCGCGGGCACCGCCCGCTCGGTCGGCTCGGCGGCCCCGGCCTGGTGGGGCAAGTCCAGCCACCCGGCCGCCCCACGCATCCGCGCCCACTCCGTACGCCGGGCCTCCTGCTCCGTACGCCGCTCCGACCGCGACGCCACTGGCCGCTCCGAGCTGTCCAGTCACGCCGACAGCCGATGCCGCAGCCAGCCCGGCACATGCCGGATCTCCGCCGAACTCGACCACGTGTACGTCCACCGCGAGTCGTCCGCCCGCACGTCCAGCGCATGCACCACGTCGGCCGCCGTCCATCCGTCGTCGATGAAGACGCCCAGCAGCCAGCGGAGGTGCCAGGCCGTGACGCGCCGCAGCACCGGCACCTCCGCGCGCAGCCGCTCACACAGCGCGATCTTGTCGCGTTTTGTCCGTGCCGTCTGGTGCAGCTTCCACGTCGGCGAGATGCTGGAATGATCACGGAGGCGGCGAGAGGTCTCGCGCGCGTTCGTGGGATCACTTCTGTGTCTCTCAGGGAGAGACACAGAAGGGGGGTCACTTGTGCGTCCAGGCAGGTCAACCGGCCGACGTTCTTGATCGTTACGGTGGTGGAGGCGTTCGGCGCGCGTGCGGCGCGGCACGGCCAGCACCCAGACGGCGGCCCGGTTGCCGAGCCCGTCGTCGGCCAGGCCCGCCATGGTGCCCTTGCGGTAGCGGACGGCGCTCCCCTGCTCGACCGTGCCGAGCCAGCCCCGGTGCCGCAGCCAGCGGACCCACCGCTTCACGGTCGGCTGGGACAGGCCGGTGGCGTCCACGATCCGCGCGATGGTCGGCCGGGAGCACATGGTGTTCCAGTCCGCGCCCCAGACGATCAGGTTGGCGACCCGCAGCAGGTTGGCGTAGCCGCCCGCGCGGAGCTCCAGGACCTCCGGGTCCTCCTTGAGGGTGCGCAGCCACGCCTTCTGCGAGCCGGCCCGGCGCATGCCGCGCGGAACCGCTGCGGCGATGAGCGCACGCGACGGCGGGCCGGCGAGGTCGGGCAGATCGGAGACGCCGGTGAGGCGTCGAGCATCGCCCGGCCGGACGCAGCGGCGCACGCGGGCATCGGCTGACACACGATGGCACATGCCGAACGCGGGGGCGCTACCACAATGCCAGGTCAGACGCGGGGCCTGGCTGATGGACGGTGGCCCGCGTAGGAGGCGGCCCCGCGCTGCTTGACCTTGGACCTGTCTCTTATACCCATCTGACGCTGCCGACGATCGCATAAGTGTAAATCTCGGTGGCGCCCGTATCAT
>NZ_JABCPZ010000063.1 GCF_013283785.1 Nonomuraea antri | reverse complement strand
GGGCGGGCGTGGGGTTCGATCCCTCGCCGCTCCAGGTCTGGTCCCTGACCAGCGGCAGCGGATAGCGGTTGAGCACCGGCTCGCCGCACGACTTGTCGATGACGTAGCCGCGGTGCTGCCAGTCGGTGGTGAGCGGCTCGCCGTCCTGGTCGTAGAGGTAGACGTCGCTCAGCGGGGTGCCGTCCTTGGCGTACGGCCGGATGTTGTACACCTCGTCACCCAGCGACGAGGCCGACTCGACGTAGACGGACGCGGCGTCGAGCGACCGGTCGCGCCCGGAGGTGCTCTCCACCGCCGCCCAGCCCACCAGCAGCGCCAGCGCCGCGACGACGTTGACGGCCGCGGTCAGCGGGACCAGCACCCGGCCGCCCGGCCGGCGGCGGCCGAACCAGACCGAGGCCCAGATCCCGCCGGCCACCACGATCAGCTCGACCGGGTTGCGCGGCACCGGCCCGGCGTTGGCGAAGATCGTCAGCAGCAGCATGGCCAGCAGGTAGCCGCGCAGCACCCACCAGCCGGGACGCAACTCCGGCAGGAAGCCCGTGAAACCGCGGTAGGGCGCGTGA
The DNA here is from genome assembly GCF_013283785.1 of Nonomuraea antri. Classification (GTDB taxonomy): domain Bacteria; phylum Actinomycetota; class Actinomycetes; order Streptosporangiales; family Streptosporangiaceae; genus Nonomuraea; species Nonomuraea antri. The sequence continues at coordinate 46,340 of NZ_JABCPZ010000063.1, read as the reverse complement.
CGCAGGAGCCCGGCGTGCAGGCCGAAGATCCGCTCACGCAGGCGCAGGCGGCCCTTCTGGCGGCCCTGGGGCCGCCCCCCGTAGGCGGCGACCAGTTCCTCGGCGTAGGCGGCGGGCGGGCCGAGCCGTTCCTCCAGCGGGACGTCGGACTCGGCGGCGATCTCGGCCAGGTGGTCGTCGAGGTCTTCCAGCAGTTCCTCGCGGTCGGGATGGCCGGCCAGAGCATCCCGTACGGCCTGCGCGTACTGTCCGGGGGTGGTGGTCACGCGTGCCCCTTCTCGAGTAGGGATGCCATGGTGGCGGCGAACGAGGTCCAGGTCTTGGCCGATCGGGCGTACAGGTCCCGGCCGGTGTCGTTGAGTCCGTAGTACTTGCGGTGCGGCCCTTCGTCGGAGGCCACCACGTACGAGGTGAGCGCCCCGGCCTTGAACAGGCGGCGCAGCGTGCCGTAGACGGAGGCGTCGCCCACGTCCTCCAGGCCCGCCTCCCTCAGCCTGCGCACCACGTCGTAGCCGTAGCCGTCGCGTTCGTCGAGCACCGCCAGGACGGCCAGGTCGAGGACGCCCTTCAGTAGCTGACTGCTATCCACGCGAAGCACACTACTGTGTTAAGCGTAATACCGGCAACAAGAAAACCGGACGGCGTCACGGGGGACGCCGCCCGGTTCCCGTTTTCAGCGACTCACGCTCTGATCAGGTCGATCAGGCTTCGGCGCTCTTGGTGCTCTCCGCGGCCGGGGCCGGAGCCGGGCAGGTCGCGTTGAACTGGGTCGCGCCGGAGGACACGGCGTTCGGGCTGACGACCACGAGCTCGATCGAGCCCGAGGTCACACTGGCGCCGTGGGTGCCGCCGATGCCCCAGGTCACGTCCATGCTGCCGGCGGCGTTGAAGGTCCGGGTCAGGTTGCCCACACCGTCCTTCTTGCCGTTGATCAGCCAGTAGTACTCGACCGTGGTGGCGCCGGTGGCCGACAGCGTGGCCTTGAAGTCCACGCCCGGGCCCCGGGTGTCCTGGCACATGTCGTTACGCTGGCCGGCGACCGACACCGACGACACGCTCACCGAGACCTTGGCCTGGCAAGCGGCGTAGTCCTGGGTGATCGAGTCGTTGTTGTTCGGCCCGTACACCGACAGGGTGATCTTGCCGCCGTTCTTCGCGGCGCCGTCCAGCGCCTGCTCGGGCAGCGTCACGTTCTCCGCACCGCCGTGACGGCCGAAGGTGACCTCACCCTTGGCGACGGAGGTGCCGTTCACGGCCCAGGTGTACTGGACGCGAGCGGCGCCGGTCGAGCGGATGTTGGCGTGCGCGCCGACCTTGCAGTTGTCGTGGTTGGTCGCGGTCACCAGGTCGGTGGCCGAGACCTTGGCGGCCGGGGCGGGCTCGTAGTCCTTGCACCAGACCTTGTAGTAGGCCCGGTTGGAGGACGTGCGGTCAGGGCCGAGGATCTCGAGCTGGGCCCAGCCACGCTGGCTGTGCTTGGGCGCGAAACCGAAGCCGACCTTGCGCGAGTTCCAGACCTTCACCTTGCCGTAGTCGACGACCTCGCCGTTGAGAACCCAGCGGTAGCGAACCCAAGACGGCTGGTTGACCTTGATCAGGCCGGTGAAGCCGATCTTGTCACCCGGGGTGCACGGACCGGCGTACGAGTCGGGGCTGGCCCAGGCCCGGGCCGCGACACGCACGTCCTTGTCGTTGGGCACACCGTTGAGGTCGACACACGAGACCGCGAAGTAGCCCTTCTTGGACGTGGCCTTCTTCGGGGCGAGGACCTGGATGGCCTCCCAGCCCTTCACGTTGCCCTTGAAGGTGATCGACTGCTTGGCCGTGATGGTCTTGTAGCCGTTGCCCTTGAGCTTGACTACCTGAACCTTGCCCTTGGAACCGTCACCGTGGAGCCAGCGGTAGGCGAGCTCGGTCTTCCCCTTGACGGGGACCTTGATCTTGGCCGAGAAGTTGACCTTGACCGGGCAGGCTCCCTGATAATCCTTGGGGGAAGCCTTGGGCGTGGAGACCGAGACCTTGGACTTGGCGGTGGCCGTGGCGGCGGCGGCCGTGGTGGCCTTCGCCGACGTGGCCGTGGTCGCCGCCTGGGCCGGGCTGGCGGCCAGCCCGCCGACCATGGCGGCCAGCACCGCGCCGGCGCCGAACGCCGCCGCCTTACGTGCTAAACCAACAGACATCATGATGAGAGTGCTCCATTCCGTGAGGGAAAAGATGCGCTCGGGAACGGTCGCCACGCCGACACCATCCGTGTACGGCAATATGGCAAAGCCCCCGTAATGCCCCTTTACCTAATCACAATACAGATTGCACACTCAACACAGCCCCTAGATCGGAAATGTCCGGATTCCGCTACTTCTATCCGGCGAGGGACCAGGCAATGCCGTCCAGGATGTCGTGCTCGCTCACCACCACCTGGGCAAACGCGAAACGACGAACGATCCGATCCAGAATTAGCGCACCAGCCCCAATCACGTCAACACGTCCGGGGTGCATCACCGGAATCGCGGCGCGATCACCATGGGTCATCGCGAGCAGCCGCCGCGTCACCTCGTGCACCTCGTGCGCGGAAATCCTGGCGTGGTGAATTCGCTCCGGCTGGTATGCGGGCAGGTCGAGCGCGATGCCCGCGACCGTGGTCACGGACCCGGCCAGGCCGACCAGCGTGTGCGCCCGGCGCACCGGCACCTCCCGCTCGACCCGGTCGAGCGCGGCCTCGATGTCGGCGACCACGGCCTCCAGCGCCGGCGCCGACGGCGGGTCGCCCGCGTCTCGCAGGTGCCGCTCGGTCAGCCGCACGCAGCCGATGTCCACCGACAGCGCGGACTCGGCGTGCTCGGCGCCGACCACGAACTCGGTGGACCCGCCGCCGATGTCGACCACCAGGTAGGGCGGCAGCGGCCCCTGCGGCACCTCGGTCTCCGGCGACAGCCTGACCAGCCCCCTGGTCGCGCCGGTGAAGGACAGCTCGGCCTCCGCCGACCCGGTGATCACCTCGGGCTCGACGCCGAAGATGGCGCGCACGCCGTCGACGAACTCCTGCCGGTTGGCCGCGTCGCGGGTGGCGCTGGTGGCCACCACCCTGGTGGCCGTCGCGCCATGGCGCTCGATGAGCTCCTGGTAGCCGCGCATCGCCTTGAACGTGCGCTCCAGCGCGTCGGGCGCGAGCCTGCCGGTCTTGTCGACGCCCTGCCCCAGGCGGACGATCTCCATCAGCCGTTCGACGTCGCTCAGCGTGTCGTCGGAGACGTCCGCGATGAGCAGGCGAACGGAGTTGGTCCCGCAGTCGATGGCGGCTACACGCATGGTCCGTCACTCCACCACTCGGGGAGCACGTCGAGCGCCTCCCTGCCGAACGGGTTGGTCCCCGGCGCCGCCAGCTCGTGCGCGACCAGCGCGTGCAGGCACTTGACCCGCTGCGGCATGCCGCCGGTGCTCTGCATGTCGCGCGGCAGCGGCTCCAGGCCCTCCTGCCGCGCGGCCTCGTCGCGATCGGCGACGTACGCGTCGTGCGCGGCCTGGTAGGCGGCCGCCAGCTCGGGCTCGGTGGCGAGCCTGGCCTGCATCTCGCGCATCAGCCCCGAGCCCTCCAGCGTGCCGATCGCTGAACTGGCCTTGGGGCAGGTCAGGTAGTAGAGGGTGGGGAAGGGCGAGCCGTCGGGCAGCCGCGGCGCGGTCTCGACCACGTCGGGATTGCCGCAGGGACAGCGGTGCGCCACCCCGCGCAGCCCTCTGGGCGGGCGCCCGAGCTGCCGCTCGACCGCTTCGACGTCCTTATTCTCCAACGCTTTCCTTCTCCCCAGTGGCCGCTCTGCGGCCGTTGCCCCGGTCGGCGGCCTCGACGGACTCCCACAGCGTCTGATACCACGGCGGCGCCGCGGCCGGCTGCTTCACGGCCGTCTGCTGCTTGCCCTGCTCGGGCTCCATCACCACGAAACACTTCTCGCCGACACCGCAGTAGTGGAGCCGCTCCTTGAGCGTCTTCTTGATCCAGTTCGGGTCGCGGATCTGCCGGTCACGCGCGATGAGCGCCTGCTTCTCCGCCTCGACCCTGGCCTTCTCGGCCTCCAGCGCGGCGATGTCGCGGCGCATGCTGATGGTCTCGCGCACAGGGTAGGCCAGGCTCATCGCGATCGCGCACACCACGATCGCCAGGATGGCGGCCCGCCCGGTCAGCTGCGGCCTCTTCGCCAATTGCTGCACCCCTTTCGAGTACGGCTCGCGGTCGCGACCGAGTGCCCCACCTGGTGAGGCGGCTCGGTCGTCAGAGGGTTCGCCGGCCGCGAGCCGTACTTGAAACTAGCGCCGGAAGCGCGGGAACGCCGCGCGACCCGCGTAGCGGGCGGCGTCGTCGAGCAGTTCCTCGATGCGCAGCAGCTGGTTGTACTTGGCCACGCGGTCGGAGCGGGCCGGGGCGCCGGTCTTGATCTGGCCGCAGTTGGTGGCCACGGCCAGGTCGGCGATCGTGGTGTCTTCCGTCTCGCCGGAGCGGTGGCTCATCATGCAGCGGTAGCCGTTGCGGTGGGCCAGGTCGACCGCGTCGAAGGTCTCCGACAGCGTGCCGATCTGGTTGACCTTGACCAGCAGCGCGTTGGCGGTGGCGGCGGAGATGCCGCGCTCCAGCCGCTCGGGGTTGGTGACGAACAGGTCGTCGCCGACGAGCTGCACCTTGTCGCCGAGGGCTTCGGTGATGGCCTTCCAGCCGTCCCAGTCTTCCTCGTTCAGCGGGTCCTCGATGGAGACCAGCGGGTAGTTGGCGACCAGGTCCTCGTAGAAGGCGATGAGCTCCTGCGCCGACAGGCCCTTGCCGTCGATGGTGTAGACGCCGTCCTTGTGGAACTCCGAGGCGGCCACGTCGAGAGCCAGCGCGATGTCCTCGCCCGGGGTGTAGCCGGCCTTCTCGATGGCGACCAGGATCAGGTCGAGCGCGTCGCGGTTGGAGGGCAGGTTGGGCGCGAAGCCGCCCTCGTCGCCCAGGCCCGTGGCGTAGCCCTTCTCCTTGAGCACGCCCTTGAGCGCGTGGTAGACCTCGGTGCCCATGCGCACGGCCTCGCGGAACGTCTCCGCCCCGATCGGCGCGATCATGAACTCCTGGATGTCGACGTTGGTGTCGGCGTGCGCGCCGCCGTTGAGGATGTTCATCATCGGCACCGGCAGCACGTGCGCGTTGGGCCCGCCCAGGTAGCGGAACAGCGGCAGGTCGGCGCTGTCGGCGGCGGCCTTGGCCACGGCCAGCGACACGCCCAGGATGGCGTTGGCGCCGAGCTTGGACTTGTTCGGGGTGGCGTCCAGATCGATCATGATCTGGTCGATGATGCGCTGGTCTTCGGCCTCGATGCCGTTGATCTCGTCGAAGATCTCGTCGGTGACGGCGAGCACGGCCTTCTCCACGCCCTTGCCGCCGTAGCGGGGTCCGCCGTCGCGCAGCTCGACCGCCTCGAACTGACCGGTGGACGCCCCGCTCGGCACGGCGGCGCGGCCGCTGCTGCCGTCGTCGAGGACCACCTCGACCTCGACCGTCGGGTTGCCCCGGGAGTCGAGGATCTCTCGAGCGTAAACGACCTCGATGGTAGCCACGGGATGCGCTCCTAAATCTGAAGGGCAGTATGCCTTCAGAGCCTATCGGTACCCCGCCGCGCGAGGTCGGGTGCCCGGCCCGGCGGATGTCAGCCCTCGTCCACCAGGCTCCAGGCGCGCAGCCGGTTGCCGACGGACGCGGCGAGCAGGCCGTCGCCGGTGGCCAGGATCGGCGCCCAGGCGTCCGACTCCAGCAGCCTGCCCAGCTTCTCGCCCGTCCGCGCGTTCCAGACGGTCAGGCCGTCGCCGCCGACGATCATCGGGTGGCCGTGCCCTTGCACCACCGCCATGCCGCCCTTGCCGGTGCTGAAGGTCCGCAGTTGCCGGCCGGTGGCCGCGTTGTGCACCGAGGTACGCCCGGCCACGGTGGCCGCGACCAGGTTCTGGTCGATCGAGGCCAGCCACCGCACGCTGCCTGGGACCAGCGTGCCGCGCGTGCCGCTCCAGCCCTTCGCCGTGCCGACCACGAGTTCGGTGTCCTGCCCGCCGCCCAGGTCGAGCGCGGTGACCGGGCCCTTGGCGCGCGGCTCCTGGCCGATCAGCTCGCCGGTGGCCATGTCGGCGATCCGCACGGTGCCGTCGGGGCAGCCGATGAACAGCGCCGCGCGGGTGCGCCATTTGCCCGCCGTCATCCTGGCGCCGCCGCTCGGGCACACCTGGCGCCAGGGGCCCTGCGCGGGCTGGTCGACGCGCCATCTGCGCAGCTTGCCGCCGGTGTCCGTCCAGAACACGGTCTGCTCGCCCGCCACGTCGGCCAGCGCCATCGACGACACCGGCGTGTACGTGCCGTACTTCAGCGTCCGCACCTCGCCGTTCGCCTCGGGACGCCACACCCTGACCACCCGGGCCACGTCGTCGGCGTAGGCCACCATGGCGACGCCCTTGCGGTTGCCGACGGCCATCGCCGCGACCCCGCGCGCCACGGGTCCCGCGCTGCCGCCCAGTTCCACGCCGATCGTCCGGTTCGTCGCCACTGACCCGCTCGCGGCCGGCATGCCGCCGCCCCGCCAGACCAGCCCGACCACGAGCCCGGCCGCCAGCAGCACGCCCACGCCCGCCGCGGTCCACTTGCGTCTCTTGCCGGCGAGCAGGCCGCCGGTGCGTCCGCGCCGCCGCGCGCTCTCGGGTTCGAGCACCCGTGTGGCGCCCGCGGCCTGCTCCCCGGTCCGCCCGAGCAGCCGCATCAGCACGTCGTCGGCCGTGGGGCGCTTGGCCGGGTCCTTGGCCAGGCAGGCTTCGAGCACCCCGCGCAACGGCCGGGGCACCTCGCTCAGGTCGGGTTCGGCGTTGAGTATCCGGTTCATCACGGCCGGGATCGAGTCGCGGCCGAACAGCGGCGTGCCGGTGGCCGCGAACGCCATCGTCGAGGCCCAGCTGAAGATGTCGCCCGCCGAGGTCACGCTCTCGCCGGCGATCTGCTCGGGCGCCATGTAGCCGGGCGTGCCGACGACGCTGCTGGCCGTCGTGGAGGCGTCCATGGCCTTGGCGATGCCGAAGTCGATCACGCGCGGGCCGTCCGGGCCCATCAGCACGTTGCTCGGCTTGAAGTCGCGGTGCACGATCCCGGCCCCGTGGATGGCGGTCAGCGCGGTGGCGGTCCCCACGGCCAGCCGCTCCAACTGGCCGCCGGTCAGCGGGCCGCCGTCGAAGACCAGGTCGTGCAGCGACGGCCCGTCGATGAACTCGCTGACGATGTACGGCCGCCCGTCGACCAGGCCGCTGCCGTACACCTTGGCCGTGCAGAACCCGGCCACCTGGGCCGCGGTCGCGCTCTCGCGCAGGAACCTGCGCGTGGCGCGGTCGTTGGTCAGCAGCCGCGCGTGCAGCACCTTGATGGCCACGTGCCGGCCGGCCGCGTCCTTGCCCAGAAAGACCGAGCCCTGTCCCCCGTCACCCAGCCTGCCGAGCAGGTGGTGACCCTCGATCTCCCGCGGCTCTCCCGCCAGCAGCGGTCTCAGCTCCATCACCAGTCCCCCTGGATCTCACTGGTATCAAGCTAAGGATCCTGACATTTCGCAACATTTGCCGCTACTTTGGGATTTTGGACGTCTGCTCTAATAGGGCGTATGGAGTCGATCGCCCAGCGTCTGATGCGTTCGCGCGTGCTGCCGGAGATCTACGAACGGCTCTGGCGACCGGCGCTGATCGGCCTGGCGAAGGGACCGCTCGGCCCGACGACCGCGCAGGAGATGGCGCTGCTGCGGAGCATGCTGGCGGCCGGGCCCGGCATGAGGATCCTCGACGTGGCCTGCGGCCCGGGCAACACCACTCGCGCCCTGGCGTCCGGTGTCCGGCCCGGCGGGCTCGTCGTGGGGCTGGACGCGTCACCGACCATGCTGGCCCGAGCCGCGCGCGACACGCCGCCAGGCGACCGCGTGGCCTTCGTCCTGGCGGACGTGCTCGACCTGCCCTTCCCGCCGCGGACGTTCGACGCGGTCTCCTGCTTCGCCGCGCTCTACCTGTTCGACCGCCCCTTCGACGCCCTGGACGCCATGGCGCTCGCGCTGAAGCCGGGCGGCCGGCTGGCCGTGCTCACCACCAGGCGGGTCCCCGGGCTCGGCCGGCTCAACGACGTCTTCGGCGCGCTCGGCGGGATCCGCATGTTCGGCGACCGCGAGGTCACCGAGGCGCTGGCCAAACGCGGGTTCACCGGCATCAGGCAGCGCAGGACCAGCCTGATGCAGTTCGTCTCGGCCGTGCGCTAGCGAGGCTCCCGACGCCCGCGCTCTAGCGCGATTCCCAGGCCCGCACCCGGTCACGGTAGGCCCGGGCGGCGGCCCGCAGTTCGGCCTCGGCGTCGAGCCCCGCCTCGGCCGCCCGCTTGACCAGGTCGAACAGCTCCCTGGCCACGCCCTGGCCGACGGCCGACGCCAGCGACTCCGGCGCGCCCGCCCGCTCGGCCCTGCGCAGCAACTGGGCCGCCAGCGACAGCGCGGGCTGGCCCAGCGGCACCCCGTCGAGCGCCGACTGCTCGCCCTTGGCCGCCCGCTCGGCCGCCTTGATCGCGTTCCAGTTGGCGTTGACCTCGTCGGCGCTCTCGACCTGGACCGAGCCGAACACGTGCGGATGACGCCGCACCAGCTTCTCCACGATGCCCGCGGCCACGTCGTCCATGTCGAAGCCGGTGGCCACCCGGGCGTGGAAGACCACCTGCAGCAGCAGATCGCCCAGCTCCTCGCGCAGCGCCGGGTAGTCGCCCTGCTCGATGGTCTCCAGCACCTCGTAGGCCTCTTCGAGCAGGTACGGCACCAGCGTCTCGTGCGTCTGCTTGCGGTCCCACGGGCACTCGGTACGCAGCCGGTCCATCACCGCGACCAGGTCGAGCACCCGGGCGCCCGGCAGGTCGTACGAGCCGGGCACCACCTCGATCAGCGGCGGCTCGTCGAGCGCGATCGCGGCGTGGCCGACGGCCCGCATGAAGTCTTCGTCGGTTCCGTCGGAGGTGACCTCGGCCAGCCACACGACGGTCTCACCGACCGCCCGCCGCGCCAGCGACGCGGCGTCGGGCGTGACCACCTCGACCTCGATCCCGGCCTCGGCCAGGTACGGAAGCTGCGGATGCGCGGCCGACCCGGTCAGCACGGGACCCGACCCGAGCGCCTGCCAGGCCTGGTGGCTCAGCAGGCCTGGCGCGACCCTGGGCGAGGAGGTGACGACGATCAGCGGCACGGCTAGCCCTGAGCCCCCTGCTGCGGTTCCTCGGGGAGCTTGCCGAAGCGGCCGGAGTCGACGAACAGCCGCTCCGGGTCGAACGTGCCGTAACGCGGGCTGAAGACCGGCTTGACCGAGTTGATCTCGGCGGTCCACTTGGCCTGCGCGGCCTGCGCGTCACCGGAGCCGGCGAACCGGCGCTGCAGCTCGCCCATCGCGAGCTGCGCGCGCAGGTACCCGCGCGCGTTGGCCGGCGCCACGCCCTGCCCCAGCAGGTTGTACTCCGGCGACTGGGCCTCGCCCGGGTCCTTCAGCGCGGCGTCGACCGCGGACTCGGGCACCTGGATGTTGTGCTTGGCGGCGAGCTGGCGCCAGCCGCTCTCTTTGCCCATGCGCCACAACACGAGCTGGTTGAGCGGCACGTTGACCTGGTCGAGCAGCTTGGCCTGCTCCAGGGCCGCCTGGTATTCCTGGACGTTCTTGTCCAGGTCGGCCGAGCTGATGCGCTCGCTCCCGACCACGGCGGCCGAACCGGCCTTCATGGGGGAGGAGCAGGCGGTCAGCGCCACACCCGCCACGGCGACGGCCACGGCCACTCGAATCGACTTCACGTGCGTTCGCTCCTATAAAACCCGACATCCCGGCAATGCCGGGCGCTAGCTTACCTGTGCGGACTGGAGAAACATCGCCTCGACCAGGTCACCGCACCACTTGAGCAGGTCGAGATCACGCAGCGGCTGCCCGCCCAGCGGCTTGGTCTTCGGCGCGGGCACCAGCAGAGTCTCGGCCGCCTGCTTGTATATCGCCTTCTTGTACAGCCGGTCGAGCCGCACCTGCTGCGACTCCTTCAGCACCACCGGGCCGAACTTGATGTTCTGGCCCTGCAGCGTGACGTCCGTCAGCCCGGCCTGGCGCGCCCTGATGCGGAAGCGGGCGACCTCCAGCAGGTTCTCCACCTCCACCGGCGGCTTGCCGTAGCGGTCGGTCAGCTCTTCGCGCACCTCGTCGATGTGGATCTGCGCGGTGATCGCCGCGATCCGCTTGTACGCCTCCAGCCGCAGCCGCTCGGAGGTGACGTAGTCGTGCGGGATGTGCGCGTTGATCGGCAGCTCGACCTTGACGTCGTGCTGCTCCTCGGCCACCTCGGCGCCCGACAGCTTGGCCTTCTGCTCCTGCACGGCCTCGGCCATCAGCCGGACGTACAGGTCGAAGCCGACGCCCGCGATGAAGCCGGACTGCTCGGCGCCGAGCACGTTGCCCGCGCCGCGGATCTCCAGGTCCTTCATCGCCACGTACATGCCCGCGCCCATCTCGGTGTGCTGCGAGATCGTGGCCAGGCGCTCGTGCGCGGTCTCGGTCAGCGGCTTCTCCGGCGGGTACAGGAAGTAGGCGTAACCACGTTCCCTGCCTCGCCCGACCCGGCCCCTGAGCTGGTGCAACTGCGACAGGCCGTAGTTGTCGGCCCGGTCCACGATCAGCGTGTTGGCGTTGGGCACGTCGAGGCCGGACTCCACGATCGTGGTGGAGACGAGCAGGTCGTACTCGCGCTCCCAGAAGCCCACCATGATCTTTTCGAGCTGGTGCTCGTTCATCTGGCCGTGCGCCACCGCCACCCTGGCCTCGGGCACCAGCTCGCGCAGCCGCGCCGCGACCCGGTTGATCGAGGCCACCCGGTTGTGCACGAAGAAGATCTGGCCGTCGCGCATCAGCTCGCGCCTGATAGCGGCCGCGATCTGCTTCTCGTCGTACGGGCCGACGAACGTCAGGATCGGGTGCCGCTCCTCCGGCGGGGTGAGGATGGTCGACATCTCCCGGATGCCGGTCAGGCCCATCTCCAGCGTGCGCGGGATCGGCGTGGCCGACATGGCCAGCACGTCGACCTGGGTGCGCAGGTGTTTCATGGCCTCCTTGTGCTCGACGCCGAACCGCTGCTCCTCGTCGATGATGATCAGGCCCAGGTCCTTGAACCTGACCTCGGGGCTGAGCAGCCGGTGCGTGCCGATCACCACGTCGACCGCGCCCGTGCGCAGGCCCTCCAGGGTGCCCTTGATCTCGCCGTCGGTCTGGAAGCGCGAGACCGGCTTGAGCGAGACGGGGAAGCTGGAGAACCGCTCGGTGAACGTGGACATGTGCTGCTGCACCAGCAGCGTCGTCGGCACCAGCACCGCGACCTGCTTGCCGTCCTGCACCGCCTTGAACGCCGCGCGCACCGCGATCTCGGTCTTGCCGTAGCCGACGTCGCCGCAGATCAGCCGGTCCATCGGGACGCCGCGCTCCATGTCGCGCTTGACCTCGTCGATGGCTTCGAGCTGGTCGCCGGTCTCGGCGTAGGGGAAGGCGTCCTCCATCTCGCGCTGCCACGGCGTGTCGCCGCCGAACGCGTGGCCGGGCGAGGCCATGCGGGCCGAGTAGAGCCTGATCAGCTCGCCGGCGATCTCCTTGACCGCCTTCTTGGCCCTGGACTTGGCCTTGGCCCAGTCGGCGCCGCCCATGCGGTTCAGCGTGGGCGCCTCGCCGCCGACGTAGCGGGTGACCTCGTCGAGCTGGTCGGTCGGCACGTAGAGCCTGTCGCCCTTGGCGTACTCGATGACCAGGTATTCGCGCGTGGCGCCCTGCACGGTGCGCTGGACCATCTCCACGTAGCGGCCGACGCCGTGCTGCTCGTGCACCACGTGGTCGCCGACCTTGAGCTGGAGCGGGTCGACCATGTTGCGCCGGCGCGAGGGCAGGCGGCGCATGTCCTTGGTCGAGGCCTTCTGGCCGACCAGGTCGAGGTGGGTGAGCACGGCCAGGCCGGGCGTGATGAAGCCGTGCTCGATCAGGCCGGTGCTCACGTGCACGACCTTGGGCTCGGGCGCCTGGTCGAGGAAGTCGCGCAGCCGGGCCGGCACGTCGACGCCCTTGAGCAGCTCGACCATGCGCTCGGCCGGGCCGTGGCCCTCGCTCAGCAGCACGACCGCCTTGTCCTCGGCCAGCCACGCCTTGATGTCGGCCAGCGCCCTGGCCGTGTCGCCGCGGTAGGACTCGGAGTCGTGCGCGTCGAGCTCCACGCCGCCGCCGAACGGGGCCATCGTCCACCACGGCCGGCCCAGCGCGTCGGCGTGGTCGCGGATCTCCTCCAGCGATCTGAACGCCGCCGCGCCCAGGTCGATCGGCGCCTCGCCGCCGGCCGCCGCGTTGATCCAGGACGCCTCCAGGAACTCCTGCGAGGTGCGGACGAGCTCCTCGGCCCGCCCCCTGATGCGCTCGGGATCGCACACGAACACCGCGGCCCGGGCCGGCAGGTGGTCGAGCAGCAGGTCCATCTCCCCCGCCAGCACCGGCGCGAACGCCTCCATGCCCTCGACCGGCGCGCCCTCGGCGAGCTGGTCGAGCACCTCGGCCAGCGCGGGATGCTCGCGCGCCAGCTCGGCCGCCCTGGCCCGCACCTCGTCGGTGAGCAGCAGCTCGCGGCACGGCGGCGCGAACAGCCCGTCTTCCGCGGCCTCCAGCGAGCGCTGGTCGGCCACCTTGAACCAGCGCACCTCCTCGACCGTGTCGCCCCAGAACTCCAGCCGCAGCGGGTGCTCCTCGGTGGGCGGGAACACGTCGAGCAGCCCGCCGCGCACCGCGACCTCGCCACGCTTCTCCACCATGTCGACCCGGTGGTAGCCGTTGGTGACCAGGCGCTCGACCACCTCGTCGAGATCGGCGTCGTCGCCGGCCCTCAGCCTGATCGGCTCCAGGTCGCCCAGGCCCTTGACGATCGGCTGCAGCAGCGCCCTGACCGGCGCGACGACGACGCTCAGCGGGCCGGCGGCGGTGTCGTCCTTGATGGGGTGCGCCAGCCGCCTGAGCACGGCCAGCCGCTGGCCCACGGTGTCGCTGCGCGGCGAGAGCCGCTCGTGCGGCAGCGTCTCCCAGGCCGGGAACACGGCCACGGAACTGGGCTCGATGAGGCTGGTCAGCGCGGCCGCCAGGTCTTCGGCCTCGCGCCCCGTCGCCGTGACGGCCAGCACCGTGCGCTGGTCGTGCTGGGCCAGCGCGGCCACGCCGAACGGACGCAGCGCGGCAGGCGCGACGAGCGCGGCGTCACCGCCCTCTTCGAGAGCGGTGGTCAGTTTCGGGTCGGCGGCAACAAGGTCAAGCAGTCCGGAAAGACTCATCAGCTAGCCCCACGATGGCAACACAACTACCCCCGACCGTCGAGGTGGCGGGGGTCTCAGGCTTTCAGCCTACTCGCCCCCGCCCACCCGGTAGCCGGGCACCGAGGGCCGGCGGACGGTCAGCACGACCGACTCCTCCGCGGTGCGCACCTCGCCCCTGACCCACTGGTCACGCTCGTCGCCCGCGGCGTGCACGCCCCACTTGATCTCCGCGTCTTCGCTGAACCTGGGATCGCCCGGGGGTTTGAAGTGACCGAGCAGCCGGCCGGCGTCACCGGCGGCGTCGAGACCGGCGTTGCCGGCGTACACCTGATCGCTCACATCACGGAACGCTAGTGCATTACTTTCCGCCATTGATTGAATACTGTAGGTGCATGTCTGAGGTGCGATCGGTCGCCCCGAGAGGCGATCTCTTTGGTCAGCGGGTCCGCGAGCAGTGGGCCGGGCAACTCGGCCGACGGCTCAACGTGCTGGTCGCGGGCTGCACGCACGACGAGCCGCTGGTGCTCGAGCACATCGACACCCGGGTCACCGGCGTCGACGAGGACCTGCCCGCGATCAGGGAGGTGGTCGAGGAGCGGGCCGACCTGGTCGCCTGGTCGCTGGGCGACCTGCGGTGCGTGCCGATGCGGCCCAGATCCTTCGACGTCATCCAGCTCTCGTTCCTGCTCGAGCGCATCCACCACGGCGAACTCGTGCTCGACCGGCTGCTGCAGGCGCTGCGCCCCGGCGGGCTGCTGCTCCTGCGCATGCGCGACCGCCAGTCCGCCTACGGCCTGCTCGACCGGATCACGCCGTCGTGGCTGCGCCGGCTGCTCTGGCGGCACGTGGTGACGCCGGGCACGCCGGGGCCGCTGCCCGTCGTCCACGAGCCGCTGACCTCCAGCGACGGCATCCACGGCTTCTGCCTGAGCCGCGGGCTGATGGTCATCGACGACGAGCGCGCGACCAGCGGCCCGGCCTCGGGCGGCCTGGTGCGTACCGCGATCAGGGCGGCGAGCCGGCTGACCGGCGACCGCTACACCGCCGAACATGATGAGATAACGATGGTGATCAGAAAACCGCACTATCACTTCGCACGGCTCATCTAGCATCACTACAGCAAGGTCGCTAGGCTGGTTTCCGACCAATTCAATCGGAATAGTTGGGATGGGTGCGATCGTGGAGTGGACCCCAGACCCACGGGAACTGGCCGACCTCGAGCTGCTGCTCTCCGGCGCGTTCCAGCCGTTGACCGGGTTCCTCGGCCACGAAGACCTGCACGCCGTGCACGAGCGCGGCACGCTCGCCGACGGCGGCCCGTGGCCCGCGCCGGTCACACTCCACCTGCCCGGCGACGTCGAGACCGCACCCGGCGACGAGATCACCCTGCTCGACCCCGAGGGCATGCCGCTGGCCACGCTCACCGTGACGGAACGCGAGCCCGACGGGCTGGTCGCCGGTCCGGTGAAGGGCCTGGGCACGCCCGAGCACGGGCCGTTCGCCCGGCTGCGCCGCACCCCGGCCGAGCTCCGGCAGGAGCTGGCCGGTCGGCCCGCGCTCGCCGTGACCATGCGCGGCCCGCTCGACGACCTGAGCGAGATCGTCGCCACCGCCAAGGAACTGGGCGCGGTCATCGTGCTGCTGCCGCTGTCGTACGGCGAGGCCGGGCCGGCCGTCGTCCGCGCCGCGCTGCGCGCCAAGGACCGGCTGCCCGCGGACACGATCGTGGTGTCGGTGCCGCTCGCGCCGCGCGACGAGCCCGAGATCGACCTGGAGCTGCGCGAGCACGTGGCCACCGCGTACGGCGCCGCCGAGCACCTGGCCGGGCCTGAGCCGGTGAGCATCCCCGGCCCGCCGCACCGGCGTGGGCTCGTGGTGTTCTTCACCGGGTTGTCCGGCTCGGGCAAGTCCACGATCGCCCGCGGCCTGCGCGACTCGCTGCTCGAACTGGGCTCGCGCACCGTGAGCTACCTCGACGGCGACGTGGTGCGCCACCTGCTGTCCAAGGGCCTGACGTTCTCCAAGTCCGACCGCGATCTCAACATCCGCCGCATCGGCTTCGTGGCCGCCGAGACCGCCAGGCACGGCGGGCTGGCCATCTGCGCGCCGATCGCGCCGTACGCGGCGACCCGCGCGGAGGTGCGCGAGATGGTCGAGTCCGTCGGGGCCGACTTCCTGCTCGTGCACGTGGCCACGCCGCTGGCGGAGTGCGAGCGCCGCGACCGCAAGGGCCTGTACGCCAAGGCGCGGGCCGGGCTCATCCCCGAGTTCACCGGCATCTCCGATCCCTACGAGGAACCCGACGACGCCGATCTCGTCATCGACACCACGCACATCTCGATCGAGGCGGCCGTGACCCAGGTGCTCGGCACGCTGCAGTCCGGAGGGTGGGTGCGTTGATCGACTTCGCGCTGATCGCGGGTTCCTTCCTGGTCGCGATCGTGGTCGGGCTGACCGGCATGGGCGGTGGCGCGCTCATGACGCCGATGATGATGTTGTTCTTCAACGTCCCGCCGCTGGCCGCGGTCTCCAGCGACCTGGTCGCCTCGGCCGTGATGAAGCCGGTCGGCAGCGTCGTGCACCTGCGGCACGGCACGGTCAACCTGAAGCTGGTCGGCTGGCTGTGCGCGGGGTCGGTGCCGGCCGCGTTCTGCGGCGTGTTCCTGGCGCGGGCGTTCGCGGTGACCGACGCGGTCAAGTACGCGCTCGGGGTGGCGCTGCTGCTGGCCGTGGCCGGGATGGCGATCAAGAGCTGGCTCGGTTCGCGAGGCGGTTCGGCGAGCACGCACGACATCGTCGTGCGCCCAATTCCGACCCTACTGGTCGGTACGGTAGGCGGGCTCGTGGTCGGCGTGTCCTCCGTCGGCTCCGGCTCGCTCATCATCGTGGCGCTGCTGGTGCTCTACCCGGCGCTCAAGGCCAACCAACTCGTCGGGACCGACCTGGTGCAGGCCGTGCCGCTGGTGACCGCGGCCGCGCTCGGGCACCTGATGTTCGGCGACTTCCGCCTCGATCTCACGCTCTCCCTGCTGCTCGGCTCGATCCCGGGCGTCTACCTGGGCGCCAGGATCTCCTCCAGGGCGCCCGGCGGGCTGATCAGGGCGATGCTCGCGATCGTCCTGCTGGCCTCGGCGCTCAAGCTGCTCGACGTGGACAACACCCTCACCCTCCTCATCCTGGCCGCCGCCACCCTGATCACCGTCGCGGGCTGGCGCCTGCGAGGGGGCGCCGTCGTCTGGACCGAGGAACGGCGGGAGCGCAGCGACCACAGTGACGAAGGAAGACGACGGATCCCAGCGACCGAGCCGCCGCACGAAGTGCGGCCATAGACGCGCGCTCAAGGCCGCGGGACGGGAGTCTCGCGGAAGTACGGGTCTCGTGCGAGCGCCGTGAAGGCGCGGTCGGCAGACGGCTCGGTGTCGAAGCTGGTGTCGCCGCGCGGCGCGTTCGGTGAGTCGAAGTAGATCAGGGCCTTGATCTGCGGATAGTCCCGGATCTGGCGGCGTACGGACTCGAAGAACGCGCGCTTGAACGACCGGTCGGCGGCCCGCTCGAACACGCCCCACTCGGCCACCATCACCGGTTTGCCGGGGAAGCGCCACTGCGTCCACCGGTAGAACCCGGGCCAGGTCGCGTACTCCTTGCGCGTCTTGTTCACCAGCCCGTCGAAGTCGTCCACCCGGTCGTCGGCGTACGGGTCCATGCCCACCCAGTCGACCACGTCGTCGCCCGGGTACAGCTCCTCGAACCAGGGCTTGGCGGCCCAGTTCGGCACGCCCATGTACGTCATGACCGTGACCGCGTTCTTCACGCCGCCGGCCCGCAGCCTGAGCACCACGTGGCGGTACATGGCCGCGTAGTCGGCCGCCCGCATGCCCGAGCCGGGGGCGGCGTCGACGTCGTTCTCCGGCTCGTGGTGGACGGTGAGGAAGAACCGCTCGGGGAAGGTGCGCCTGAGGTAGGCGGCCAGCCGGTCGATCCTGCGGTCGAGCGCGCCGCGGGCGATCTCGGCCCAGGTGTGGTCGAACGACGGCTTCCAGTTGATCATGAGCAGCCGCGGCCTGGCGGGATCGCGGGCCAGCGCGACCTCCTGGCGGGTGGGGAACAGCTCCTTGCCCCGGTGGTAGACGTGCACGACGTCGGCCGTGACGCCCATGCGCGACTCGGCGCCGCGCAGCGCCTCGGTCACCTGCGCGCCGGTGAACACCTCGGGGGCGATGCCCCACCAGGCGCCGCACGACGGGATGAGCCGCGTGGTGACCGTACAGGCCGGCGAACCGGCCACCTCCGGGCGGTCGGCGACGGCGGCGACGCGCGGGCGGCCGTTGGCGCCTTCGGCGCTGGAACAGGAGGCGAGCAGCGCGACCAGCGTCATGAAGACTCCGCCGAACGCGGTGTTCGCCGCGGTATGAGAAATGCCCCGTAGTTGCAAAACCGTCGAACCCCCTTGTCGAAGGACCCCCGCCCTTTCAAACCTGAACCTTGCCATGTCATTCCTCGAACTTCAGCCAGTGCGGACGTCTTACCAGGTGGAAGCCCATGTCCCGCCACCCCGAATTTCCCGAAATTTCGGTTTATAGGGTGGCGAATTTCCAGCCCGACCGGAGAAAATCTTGGGTATTCAAGCTGGGTAATATCCCTCCGCCCTATAGTGAGCGAACACCTCGGCCGTGACGCAGCGTTGCCGCTCGACGACAACGCGCACACCCCTCCAGGAGAACCGCGCTCATGAGCCAGACGCCGGAGTCCCCGGCCCGCCGCTCGGGCACCGACCTGGGCGAGCACTTCGCGCTGCTGCGCCGGCGCTGGCTGCTGTTCGCCGGCTGCGTGGTGTTCGGCGGCACCGCCGGGCTCGCGGTGCTGCGCATGGTCCCGCCCGCCTACACCGCGACCACCCAGGTGCTGGTCACGCCGGTGGGGCAGGAACCGGGCAACCAGGTGACCGGCAGGCAGCGCGAGTCCCTGAACCTCGACACCGAGGCCCAGATCGCGCAGTCGGCGGTGGTGGCGGCCAGGGCCGCGCCGGCGCTCCAGCGGGCCGCGCTCGACCCTGTCGAGGTCTCGGTGCCGCCCAACTCGGCGGTGTTGTGGATCTCCGTCACCGCCGCCGACCCCGGCTCAGCCGCCGCGCAGTCCCGCGCGTACGCCGAGGCGTACCTGGCGCACCGCCACGACAGCGCCGCGGCCGCCGCGACCGCGCAGCAGCAGGCCGTCCTCGACAAGCTCAAGCAGGTCAACACCGGGCTCGACGAAGTGGTCGAGGAGCTCGACGGGCTGCCCAGGAGCGGCTCGCGGCGCGCGCTGGCCACGCACCGGCAGGCCGTGCTCAACCGGCAGGCCGCCGCCCTCGCGCTCAAGTACGACGCGCTCAAGACCGCCACGATCAACCCAGGTTCGATCATCAGCCAGGCCGCCGTGCCCACCGCGCCCAGCTCGCCCAGGCTGCCGCTCTGCCTCGGCACCGGGCTCATGCTCGGCCTGCTGGCCGGCGCCGCGGCCGCGCACCTGCGCGACAGGCTCGACACCCGGCTGCGCACCGCCGCCGACGTCGAACGGCTGACCGGGCTGCCGGTGCTGGCCGACCTGTCGTGGCCGCGCCACGCCGGGGTGCTGCACGACCTGGCCTGCGCGGTGGTCGCGGCGATCCCGGGCAAGCGGCTGCTGATCCGGGCGCTGCCCGCCGACCTGCGTGCCTCGCCGGCCGAGCCGCTGCCGCTCAGCGCGCCGGTGATGGTGCTCGACGGCTCCGACGTACGCGACCTGGCCAGGGCCGACGCCGCCCTGCTGCTGCTCGGCCTCGACCAGGTCGACGCGGACGAGGTGGCGGCGGCGGTGCGGGAGCTCGCCAGGCACGGCGTGCCGGTGATCGGCGTGGTGACGGCCACCGGCGCGCTGCCGTCGTTCGTCCCGGTGCTCGAATCACCGGCGCACACCCCGCTCGGCAAGCTGGTCGCGACCGGCGAGACGCCCCGGATCAGCACGTCGGCGGAGACCACGCCCATGCAGGCGATCCATCCCCGGCCCACCCGTCCGACGTG
The DNA here is from genome assembly GCF_013283785.1 of Nonomuraea antri. Taxonomy (GTDB): domain Bacteria; phylum Actinomycetota; class Actinomycetes; order Streptosporangiales; family Streptosporangiaceae; genus Nonomuraea; species Nonomuraea antri. The sequence continues at coordinate 26,947 of NZ_JABCPZ010000063.1, read as the reverse complement.
ACAGGCCCCGCCTGGCCGATCGCCGCGCTGCTGCTGGGCTACCCGCTCTGGTGGGCGCTGGGGTTCGGCGGACTGTCGGTGATCGGGCTGGCCGTGCCCATGGCGGTGATCCTGTGGCGGCGGCGGCCGATCAGGGTGCCGCCCGGGTTCGGGCTGTGGCTGCTGCTGCTGGCCGGGTACGCCATCAGCGCGCTGATGCTGGCCGAGCTGCCGCCGGGCACCTACGGCCAGTTCGGCGCCGGACGCCTGCTGGGCTACGGCATGCGGCTGGCGCTCTACCTGGCGCTCCTGACCATGGTGCTCTACCTGGGCAATCTGACCGAGCGCGAGCTGCCGCAGCTCCGGCTGGTGCGGATGCTGGGCGTGCTGTTCCTCACCACCGTGGCCGGCGGGCTGCTCGGCGTGCTCTTCCCCGCGTTCTCGTTCACCTCGCCGGTCGAGCGGCTGCTGCCGGACTGGATCGGCGGGCATCCGTTCGTCCAGAACCTCATCCATCCCACGGCCGCGCAGACGCAGAAGGTGCTCGGCTTCTCGCTGCCGCGGCCCGAGGCGCCGTTCGAGTGGGCCAACGCGTGGGGCAGCAACGTGTCGGTGCTGCTGGTCTGGTTCGTGGTCGGCTGGTGGGCCTACGGCGGCAGGCGGCACAAGGCGCTGGTGGCCGCAGCGGTGGCGCTGGCCGCCGTCCCGATCGTGTACTCGCTCAACCGCGGCCTGTGGATCGGGCTCGGGCTGGCCGTGGTCTACCTGATCGTCCGGGTGGGCGGCAGGACCAGGCTCGCGCTGTGCGCGGGCGCGGCGGGCGCGGCGGTGGCGTTCGCGCTCAGCCCGCTGGCCCCGCTGGTCGCGCAGCGGCTGGACCGGCCGCACTCCAACGACATCAGGGCCTTCACCGTGTCGGCCACCGTCGCGGCGGCGAGCCGTTCGCCGGTCATCGGCTACGGCAACACCCGCAACGCGCTGGGCAACCATCGCACGATCACCACCGGCAAGACCGGGTGGTGCGCCGAGTGCGGTCACCCCCCGCTGGGCAGCGACGGCCAGCTCTGGCTGCTGCTGATCACGCAGGGGTTCACCGGGGCCGCGCTGTACGTGGCGTTCTTCGCCGGGGCGATCCGCAGGCACTGGGCCGACCGCAGCCCGATCGGGCTGGGCGGCGTGCTGGTGATGAGCCTGGTGCTGCTCTACATGCTCGTCTACGACGGGCTGGTCACGCCGCTGAGCCTCTATCTCATCTCGTTCGCCCTCCTGTGGAGGAACTCATGAACCTGTGGCGGAACTCATGAACGACTCCGCGATCCGGCTGGGTTATCTGGCGGAGACCGTACGCCTGCTGTATCCCGGGCCGGGGGCCGCCAGGGCGTACACGGTGCTGCCGCACACCGCCGTGCCCCGGCGGCTGGCCCCGCGCCGGTGGTGGCACGTGTGGCCGTCGGTGATGGTGCCGGTGGAGGGGTCGATCTCGGCGTACCTGAGCGAGGTGTTCGGCGCGCCGGTGGAGACCGTCGTGCACGTGCGCCCGGCCAGGCGGGCCAATCGCAAGCCGGTGCTGGAGGCGCGCTCCGGCGGGGAGCGGCTGGCGTTCGTCAAGGTCGGCGACAGCGATCGGGCCGCGCGGCTGGTCACCACCGAGGCCGCCGCGCTGCGGCGGCTGGCCGGGCTGCGGCTGGAGACCGTGGTCGTGCCCGAGGTGCTGCACCACGGGAGCTGGCACGGCATGCCCGTGCTGGCGCTGACGCCGCTGCCGGTCAGACGCGGACGTGTCCCGCACGCCCTGCTGAGCGCCGCGGTCAAGGAGATCGCCGCCACCGGCGGTCCCGACGGGGCCTGGCACGGCGACCTGGCCCCGTGGAACCTGTGCCCGTCCGACGACGGCCGGCTGCTGGTCTGGGACTGGGAGCGCTACGCGGACGGCGTGCCCTACGGGTTCGACGCGCTGCACTACTTCCTCCACCGCGCGCTGCGCACGATGACCCCGGTGACGGCCGCCCGCGCCTGCCTGGCCCGGTCCGTACGGCTGCTCGCGCCGCTCGGCGTGTGCGCCGCGCAGGCCAGACGGACGGCACTGGGCTACCTCATCGCGCTGGCCGACCGGCACGACGCCGACGGCTACTTCCCGCTGGGCCCGCCGGACACCTGGCTCAACCCGGTCGTCGATCACGAGGAGCTGCTGATATGAGCACCATGAAGCGGTCGGTGCTGACGGTGTCGCGTCTCGCCGGCCGGTTCACCTCCGGGGTGCGGGTGCTGCCGTCGTTCCTCATCGCGGGCGGCCAGCGGTGCGGCACCACGTCGCTGTACCGGGCGCTGGCCCAGCATCCGCTGCTGCTCAAACCGTGCCTGCACAAGGGCGTGCACTACTTCGACGTCAACTACGCCCGCCCGCTGTCGTGGTACCAGGCGCACTTCCCGCTCAAGGCCGGGGTCGCGCTGCTGGCCCACAGGTACGGCGGCCGCCCGCTGGCCTTCGAGTCGTCGCCGTACTACCTGTTCCATCCGCTGGCCGGGGCCAGGATCGCCGCCGACCTGCCGGGGGTGAAGCTGATCGTGCTGGTCAGGGATCCGGTGGCGCGGGCGTACTCGGCGCACGCGCACGAGGTGGCGCGCGGCTTCGACACCGAGTCGCACTTCGAGTACGCCGTCGAGCTGGAGTCCGGCCGGCTGGCCGGGGCCGAGCCCGCCTTCCGTGCCGACCCGTACGCCGTGCACCACTCCCACCGGCACCACGCCTACCTGGCCAGGGGCCGCTACGCCGAGCAGCTCGACCGGCTGGAGCCGCTGTTCGGCCGCGATCGCATCCTGGTGCTCGACAGCCATCGGTTCTTCGCCGATCCCGAGCACGTCCACGACCGGGTCCTGGAGTTCCTGGGCGTCCCGCACCTGGCCTATCCCGCCTTCGACCGGCACAACGGCAGGTTCACCGCCAAGCCGATGCCCGCCGCGGTCGAGCGCCGGTTGCGCGATTACTTCGAGCCGTACGACGCGGCGCTGGTGCGCTGGCTGGGCGGTGAGCCGTCGTGGCGACGCTGAACCCGGTCAGGCGGCTGGCGCGCGGCGGCGCTGCGGGGATCTGCGGCGCGGCGGTCAGCGCGGCGGCGCAGTTCCTGCTGGTGCTGGTGGTCACCAGGACGTTCACCGCGGCCGAGGCGGGCGCGTTCTTCACCGCCACGGCCCTGACCCTGATGGCGGCCGGGATCGCCAGGCTCGACGCGGGCAACGGGCTGGTGTACTTCATCGCCAGGGCCAAGACGTTCGACTACCTCGGCATATCCGGATATATCCGGGCGGCGCTGGTGCCGTGCGCGCTGGCCGCCTGCGCCGCCTGCTGGGTGCTGCATCCCAGGCTCGGCCCGCTCGCGCCGGCCCTGCCCGTCATCGTGATCGGCGACGTGCTGCTCGCGGCCACCAGGGGGTTCGGCGTCATGCGGCCGACGCTGCTGCTCGACGGCGTCATGCTGCCGATCACGCAACTCCTGCTGACCGTCGCCGTGGCCGTCGCCGACCGGCCTGAGTGGCTGCCGGCCGCGTGGGGGCTGCCGTACCTGCCGCTGCTCGCGCTGGCCGCGCTGGAGCTGCGCGGACGGGTGCCGCGCACGCCGTACCTGCCGGGCACCGGGCGCGACCTGTGGCGTTACACCGGGTTCCGGGCGGCGTCCGGCGCGATCCAGGCGGTGTTCCAGCGCGTCGACATCGTGATCGTGGCCGTTCTGGCCGGGCCGGTCGAGGCGGCCGTCTACACCGCGGCCACCCGGTTCAAGGTCGTCGGGCAGCTGGCGAGCCAGGGGCTCGCCCAGGCCGCGCAGCCGCGGCTGGTCAGGGCGCTGGCGGCCGGCGACCTGGCCGCCGCACGCGAGTTGTACCAGGTCAGTACGGCGTGGCTGGTGCTGCTGACCTGGCCGCTCTGGCTCGGGTACGCCGCGTTCTCGCCGTGGCTGCTGCGGCTGTTCGGCCCCGGCTACGACGCGGCGGCGCCGGTCGCGCTGGTGCTGGCCGCGACCATGATGGTGGCCACCGCGTGCGGCATGGTCGACGTCGTGCTCACCGCCGCCGGGCACACCGGGGCCGCGCTCGGCAACCTGGTGGCCGCGGTGGCCTGCACGATCGTCCTCGATCTGGCGCTGATCCCGGCGTACGGCGCGACGGGCGCGATCGCCGGCTGGTCGGGCGGCGTGCTGGTGAAGAACCTGCTGCCGCTGTGGCAGCTCCACCGCCGCTACGGCCTGCGCCCCTTCGGCCACCACAGCCCGCGCGCCGTGCGCGGCGCCCTCGCGTGAACGCGCCCGTGCTCGTCACCGGGCTGCCCAGGAGCGGGACGAGCTGGGTCGGCAGGATGCTCGCGGCCGGCGGCGAGCTGATCTACGTCAACGAGCCGCTCAACCCCGGCCATCCGCCCGGCGGCTGCCCCGGCGTGCTCGACGCCCGGGTCAGCCACCGGTTCCAGTACATCTGCGACGACGACCGCACCGGCTGGCTGCCCGCCTTCCGCGACACCGTCGCGCTGCGCTACCGCTGGGCGGCCGAGCTGCGCGCGAACCGCTCGCCGTACGACCTGGCCCGGCTGCTGCGCTACGGCACCGCCTTCGCCTACGGCCGCCTGACCGGCCGCAGGGCGCTGCTCGACGACCCGTTCGCGGTGCTGTCGGCCGGCTGGTTCGCCCGCCGCCTGGGCTGCCGGGTGATCGCGCTGGTGCGTGATCCGGTGTCGGTCGTGGCGAGCTGGCGGCGGCTCGGCTGGCACGTGCCGGTGCGCGAGTGGCTGGACCAGCCCCTGCTGTTGCGTGACCACCCCTGGCTGCTGGAGCTGCGCGCGCTCGACGGCTCCGCCGACCAGCTGGCCACCACCGCCGCGCTCTGGCGCGCCGCCCGCCGGGTGCTGGCCGCCACGCCCGGCATCGAGGTCGTCTCGTACGAGTCGCTGGCCGCCGACCCCCTGCCCGGCTTCCGCCGCCTGTACGACTACGCCCACCTGTCATGGACGCCCCGCGCGGCCCGCCGCATCACCCGGGCCTGCACCGCGCCCACCACCGGCACCAGGAGCTTCACCTGGTCGGGCCTGTCGCGCACGGCCTACCGCCCGATGGACTCCAGGCAGGCCCTGCGCACCGCGGGCCGGGGCCTGACCCCCGAGCAGGCGGCCAGGGTCCGCGAGCTCACCGCGGGCGCAGACGCCTGATCAGGCGGCCGGCGGGCTCACCTCCGGCGCAGACGCCTGATCAGGCAGCCGCAGAACAGCCGGGCGGCGAACGGCAGGTCGTGGACCAGATACCGGCGCGCCAGCCGCCCCGGCTCCCCCGCCAGCCGGTACGCCCACTCCAGCCCGGCCCGCTGCATCCACTCCGGCGCCCTGGACGCCGCGCCCGCCGCGAAGGCGATGGCCGCGCCGCAGCCCAGGAACCAGGCCCCGGGCAGCTCCTCGCGCAGCTCGGCGATGAGCAGATCCTGGCGAGGGAACCCGAGCCCGACGAACACCAGCGCGGGCCGGGCGGCCACCACCTTCGCGCGCACCCGGTCGCGGCCTTCCGCGCTCTCGTCGAACCCGTACGGCGGCGCGTCGGCCCCCAGCACCCGCAGCCCCGGGTAGCAGCTCGTCAGCTCGGCGGCGGCCCGCTCGGCCACCCCGGGCGGCCCGCCGAGCAGGTAGACCGGCCAGCCCCGGCGGGCGGCCAGCTTGCTCAGCGACCAGATCAGGTCGGCGCCGGTCACCCGCTCGGGCAGCGGCGTGCCGGCCAGCCCGGCCGCCCACACCACCGGCATGCCGTCGGCCACCACCAGCTCGGCCGAGCGCACCAGCTCGCGCAGCCGGGCGTCCTTGGCGGCCAGGCGGCAGATGTCGACGTTCGGCGTGACGATGCGTCCGCCCCGGCCGGCGGCCAGCTCGGCGGCGACCGTGCGGACCACGGCGTCCTCGGTGAGCGGGTCGAACCCGATCGGCCCCACGCGGACCCGGCGTGCCGTCCGTCTTCTGCCGGGCTCGGCGGAACCGGATCGCGGCGCGGGGACCTTCGGGATGTTCGCTCCGATGCGGGTCATATGCCGTGCCCGCGCTGGTGCAGCAGGGCCAGCACGGCGGGCGCGGAGATCAGGCCGGCCGCCACCGCCAGCGCGATCGGCGCGCGCGGCTCGCCGGCCCTGGCCGCGAACGTGCGCGCCGCCCAGCGGGCGGCCAGGCCCCGGTGACCGAGCGCGGCGTGCCCGAAGGCGAGCTGACCGTAGACGCGGGCCGCGCCGCGCTGGTCGTCGGCCAGCTCGGGGTGCTTGGCCAGCATCCACTCCAGCCCGGCGATGCGTTCCGCCCACCGCCCGGCGTAGTGCGACGCGCCCCAGCGCACCCGTACCAGCGGCCGGTCGACGTGCGTGATGGGCCGCCGCTCGGCCGCGCGCAGGGCCAGGTCCCAGTCCTCGTTCTGGCCGCCTGGCGCGCTCTCGTCGGCCCACAGCGCGCCGCGCTCGAACAGGAACGTCGAGGAGTGCACCATCACCATGCGGGACCTGACCAGGTCGGCCGCCGTCACCGCCGAGGCGCCGGCCAGCCTGACGGTGCGCCGCCTGCCGTACTCCACCTCGACGGCGCACGAGGCGAACTCGCCGCCGTCGGCCAGCGCCCGCGCCTGAGCGTCGAGCTTGCCGGGCAGCCAGAGGTCGTCGTCGTCGCAGAAGGCCACCAGGTCGGTCTCGCAGGCGGCGATGCCGGTGTTGCGCGCCCCGGGCAGGCCGGGGGTGCGCCGGTTGGCGAGGACTCGCACGTGGTTCCTGAGGTCGCCGGCCACGCGGGGCACCAGCACGTCGGCGATCTGCTCGGCGACCGTCGTGGGATCGGCGCCGTCGGCCACGACGACCAGCGACAGCGGGCCGGCGTACCGCTGGTCGAGCACCGCGCGCACCGCCTGCCCGAGCTGCGCGGGACGATCGCCACGGGTGGGTATCACCACGCCGACGGACCTGGTCATGCCGCGCTCCGGTAGCCGTAGGCGGCTCTGAGCGGCCAGGTGAGCGCGCCGACCAGCCGCCGGTCCCGTGACGCCAGCCCGCCGGTCCAGGAGTCGTCCCGCCGCAGCTCGACCGCTCCGACGGTGAAGCGCATCGGGTTGCCCGAGACCGTGTGCGCCGGGCTCAGCCTGGCCGTGCCGCCGGTCAGGAACGGCGTGCCGCCCGCCGGCAGGCCCAGCCGCGCGGCCAGCCAGGACAGCGTGGCGGCCGGATCGCGCACCAGGTCCTCGTATCTGACCCTGGTCACGCCGGGCAGCAGTTCGAGCGCGAGGTTCTGGGCCGTCCAGTGCAGGGCGGTGCGTGCCGCGCCCCAGCGGGCCATCGGCCGCCCGTCCTCCGGCCTGGCCACGCTCCTGCCCCACGAGTGGGCCACCGCGCGCGGGTCTCTGATGACCTGGACGACCCGTACGTCCACCCCGGCGGCCACCAGGCAGTACGCCAGCGAGGCGTGCTTGCTGGAGTCGACCACCACCCGGGCCCCGGCCGCCCGGTAGATGCGCTCGTAGGCCCGTCCGTACTCGGCCAGGTCGGGATGGCCGATGCGGACGATCCTGCGCGTGCGGTCGACCCGGTGCCGCAGGTGCAGCATCCGCTCGGCGAGCGGCCCGCTCCAGCCGCCGAACGCGCGCTCGCCGACCGAGCGCCAGAACGGGCAGGCGGGGAACGGCTCGCCGCACCCGCACGGCTCCCCGGCCAGGACGCCGCGCGCCCACAGGTGCACGACCTCGCCGAGCGCCACGACGCCGGGCAGCTCGCCCAGGAGTCTTTCGAGCAGCGTGGTGCCGCTGCGGCCGAGCCCGCCCAGGAAGATCACCTGAGGCGGGGAAGTACGGTCGTTCACAGGAGGGACGGGCTTTCCAATCGCGAACACGGATTGCGACGACCCTAGCGCGGAGGGTAATCACAAGGTCGCGAAGCCCGGAAAGATCTACCTCATGCGACCGGCTCCCCGCCAAGCAATGGCAGGGAGCCGGTCAACACCGCATCTCAGCGGTCTCGATCAGTGCGCGTCGATGACCATCCCGGCGCCGACGGTGCCGTTGGTGGCCTCGTCGACCAGGATGAACCCGCCGGTCATCCGGTTGCGCGAGTAGTCGTCGACGAACAGCGGCTGGGTCACCCGCAGCGACACCCGGCCGATCTCGTTGAGCCCGAGCGAGGTCGCCTCCTCGTCGCGGTGCAGGGTGTTGACGTCCAGCCGGTAGTGCAGGTCACGCACCAGCGCGCGGGCGGTGCGGGTGGTGTGCTTGATCGTCAGCTTCGAGCGCGGGGTCAGCTTCACCCCGTCGGCCATCCAGCACACCATGGCCTCCAGCTCCTGGGCGGCCTGCGGCTGGTTGTTCGGCCTGGCGATCATGTCGCCGCGGGAGATGTCCAGGTCGTCCTCGAAGCGCAGCGTCACCGACATCGGCGGGAACGCCTCCTCCACCGGGCCGTCGAAGGTGTCGATCGAGGCGATCCTGGTCGACAGGCCCGACGGCAGGTGCACCACCTCGTCGCCCGGCTTCAGCACGCCGCCCGCGACCTGGCCCGCGTAGCCGCGGTAGTCGTGGAAGGCGTGCTCGGTGGCCCGCTGCGGCCGGATCACGTACTGCACCGGGAAGCGCACGTCGACCAGGTTGCGGTCGGAGGCGATGTGCACGTTCTCCAGGTGGTGCAGCAGCGACGAGCCGTTGTACCACGGCGTGTTCTCCGACCGGGTCACCACGTTGTCGCCGTTCAGCGCCGAGATCGGGATGAATGTCAGGTCGGACACGTTCAGCTTGGACGCGAACGAGGTGAACTCCTCGCGGATCTCCTCGAACCGCTCCTGTGAGTAGTCGACCAGGTCCATCTTGTTGACCGCCAGCACCAGGTGCGGCACCCGCAGCAGCGAGGTCAGGAACGCGTGCCTGCGCGACTGCTCCAGCACGCCCTTGCGCGCGTCGATCAGGATGATCGCCAGGTCGGCGGTGGACGCGCCGGTGACCATGTTGCGGGTGTACTGGATGTGGCCCGGCGTGTCGGCGATGATGAACTTACGCCGCGGCGTGGCGAAATACCGGTACGCCACGTCGATCGTGATGCCCTGCTCCCGCTCGGCGCGCAGGCCGTCGGTCAGCAGCGACAGGTCGGTGTACTCGGTGCCGCGGTCGCGCGAGGTGCGCTCGACCGCCTCCAACTGGTCCTCGAAGATCGCCTTGGAGTCGAACAGCAACCGGCCGATGAGGGTGGACTTGCCGTCATCCACACTTCCCGCCGTGGCGAAGCGCAAAATGTCCATCAGAAGTAGCCCTCTCGCTTACGGTCCTCCATGGCGGCCTCCGAGGCGCGGTCGTCGGCCCTGGTGGCCCCGCGCTCGGTGATCCGGGTGGCCGCGATCTCCTCGATGATCTCCTCGACCGTGGCGGCCTTCGACTGCACCGCCCCGGTGCAGGTCATGTCGCCCACGGTGCGGTAGCGCACCACCGACTCGAACAGCGGCTCGTCCTCGCCGCGGGGCACGACGTCGGCGTCGGGCAGCAGCATGCCGTCACGCTCGAACACCTTGCGGGTGTGGGCGAAGTAGATGGAGGGGATCTCGATGCCCTCGCGCCGGATGTAGTCCCACACATCCAGCTCGGTCCAGTTCGACAGCGGGAAGACCCGGATGTGCTCACCCTTGCGGATGCGCGAGTTGTACAGGTTCCACAGCTCCGGCCGCTGGTTCTTCGGGTCCCACTGGCCGAAGTCGTCGCGGAAGGAGAAGACCCGTTCCTTGGCGCGGGCCTTCTCCTCGTCGCGACGCGCGCCGCCGAAGACGGCGTCGAACTCGTTCTCCTCGATCGCGTCGAGCAGGGTGGTGGTCTGCAGCCGGTTGCGCGAGGCGCGCCGCCCGGTCTCCTCGGCCACCCGGCCGGCGTCGATGGACTGCTGCACGCTGGCCACGATCAGCCGCGCGCCGAGCTCGGCGGTACGGCGGTCGCGGAAGGCGATCACCTCGTCGAAGTTGTGACCCGTGTCGACGTGCATGAGGGGGAAGGGAATGGCGGCCGGCCAGAACGCCTTCTCCGCGATGCGCAGCATCACGATGGAGTCTTTGCCGCCGGAGAACAGCAGACAGGGACGCTCGAATTCGGCCGCGACTTCGCGCATGATGTGGATGGCCTCGGCTTCGAGTACGTCGAGCTGCGACGTGGTGTAGTCGCGCTGGAGCATGGGCGCTTCCTCCGGCGTTAGCGATGCAGGTCCCGAATCCCGGCGAGCAGGGATGACGCCAGTTCAGGTAGGGAAACCAGAATATCCGGTAGTGAAGGGTCGGCTTGGTTGTAGGTCAGCTCTGCGCCGTCGATGCGGCTCGTGTGGGCTCCGGCGGCCTGCGCCACCGCCACCGGCGCCGCCGAATCCCACTCGTACTGGCCGCCGGCGTGCACGTACGCCTCCACCTCACCGGTGAGCACCGCGGAGATCTTCGCCCCGGCCGAGCCGATCGGCACCAGGTCGGCCCCGACGAGATAGGCGAGGTTGCGGACGAACTCGGGCGGCCGGGTACGGCTCACCGCGATGCGGAAGCGGCCCCGGTCGGCGTCGGCCGGGTCGTAGGGCGGCCGCTTGGGCGGGTCCTGCGTGCTGAGCGTGCGGCCCTGCGCGGGCAGCGCCACGGCCCCGGCCGTCAGCCTGCCCTGCTCCCACAGCGCCACGTGCACGGCCCAGTCGGACCGGCCGGCCTCGGAGAACTCCCTGGTGCCGTCGAGCGGGTCGACGATCCACACCCGGGACGCGCTCAGCCGGCGCGGGTCGAGCCGCTCGGCCCTGGTGGCCTCCTCCGACAGCACGCTGTCGGAAGGGCGCAGCCTGGCCAGCGATTCCATGAGGAAGACGTGTGACGACCTGTCCCCCTCGGCCTTGAGCGCGGCGGCGTCGTCGAAGCCCATGCGCTCGCGCGTGCGCAACAGCCTCTCGCCTGCCTCGGTCGCCAGATCGGCGGCGAGCGCGTGGTCGTCGCGAATGGTCATCAATATGCTCCTTGCCCGCGGGCGACGGCCGACCAGGTCTTCCAGAGGATCTGCAGGTCCAGGGTGAGGGACCAGTTCTCCACGTAACGCAGGTCTAGGCGCACCGATTCCTCCCACGATAGGTCAGATCTGCCGCTTACCTGCCATAGTCCGGTAAGGCCCGGACGTACGAGCAATCTCCTTCGTACATCATCGCCGTAGCGCGCGACCTCCTCCGGAAGAGGGGGACGTGGCCCGACTAGCGACATGTCACCCTTGAGTACGTTGATGAGCTGGGGCAGCTCGTCGAGCGAGTGCCGGCGCAGAAACGTGCCGAGCGGGGTGACGCGCGGGTCGTTGCGCACCTTGAACAGCACCCCGTCGCCGTCGCTGACCAGGGTGATCTTCTGCCGCTCCGAGCCGCGGCGCATGGTGCGGAACTTGACGATCGTGAACAGCCTGCCGTCTCTCCCGACCCTGGTCTGGCGGAAGAAGGCCGGGCCCGGGCTGGTCGCGCGCACCGCGATCGCCAGCCCGGCCAGCGCCGGCGCCAGCAGCACCAGCAGCCCGGCGGCCAGCACGCGGTCGAAGACGTTCTTGACGAGCTGCCTGACGCCGGCCAGCTCGGGGTGTTCCACGTGCAGCAGCGGCAGCCCGGCGGCCGGCCTGATCGTGGTGCGCGGCCCGGCCACCTCCATCAGCGCGGGCGCGACGACCAGTTCGGTGTGGGTGCGCTCCAGCTGCCAGGCCAGGCGGCGCAGCGCCAGCCCGTCCATCTCCTGGCAGGCAAGCACGGCGACGGTGTCTGCGCGGTACTGCTCGACGACCAGCGGCACGTCACCGAATCCGCCGGCCACCGGGACCTGGGCCACGCGGCCGGGCCGGCCGGGGACGCAGGCGGCGACGACGTCCATGCCGTGGTAGCGCTCCCTGCGGAACAGCTCGACCAGCTCGGCCACGGACGCGGCGTGGCCGACGGCCACGACCCTGCGCATGCACGCGCCGCGCGCGCGGCGCCGGTGCAGCGCGCGGCGCAGGCCGTATCTGAAGATCAGGGTGAGGGTGGTGACCAGCGGCAGGGAGAGCACGACGTAGCCGCGCGCGACGTCGGTCTTGGTCAGGTAGGAGCCGATGGCGGTGGCGGCGGTCAGCGCGAGCCCGCACCGGGCGATCCTGCGGAATTCCTCGGATCCGATGCCGATCATGCGGGGCTCGTAGGCGCGGCTGAGCGCGACCGAGCAGACCCACACGAGCGGCAACGCCGCGCTGACCAGCAGGTACGGCAGGTCATGACCATTGAACCCGCCGAACCGGATATGAAAAGCGGCCGATGAGCCGATGGCGGCGCCACACAAGTCGGCGATGACGGCACGCAGGCGGTAGGAGCGCACCCATGTCGGCATGCGTGGACTGACCCTGCGAGACGTCGGTGGGCAAGGGTGGACGACGGTCATCAGTCCCGCGCCGCGAGCTCCGCGAGCCCATCGAGCTCCGTCGCTCACGCACGCCTCCACGTGACCCGTCGTCAACTGACAGGCACTGATCGTAGCGACGCGGGCCGGGCGGCACCGGCGAACGGCTCTATGCGGTGATCAGCGTGGAGGGCCGGAGATGTGCAGGTCGGCGCGGTGGTAGTCGTTTTGCGTGGCTTCCAGGCCGCGGGCGATCAGCGACTCGACCACGTCGGCCGCGCGGTCGACCAGGAAGGGCAGGTCCTTGCGCTCGGCGGTGCCGAAGTCGCGCAGCACGAAACTGGCCGGGTCCATCCGGCCGGGCGGGCGGCCGATGCCGAAGCGGACCCTCAGGTAGTCGCGGGTGCCGAGGGCGCTGGTGATCGACTTGAGCCCGTTGTGCCCGTTGACGCCGCCGCCGAACTTGGCGCGCAGCGCGCCGTACGGGACGTCGAGCTCGTCGTGGACGACGATCAGCCGGTCGGGACCGATCTTGTAGAAGTCGCCCAGCGCCTTGGTGGGGCCGCCGGACAGGTTCATGAACGTCAGGGGCTTGGCCAGGATCGCGGCCTGGGTCTCGAGCACGTCTGCGCGGCTCTTGTGCGCCTTGAAGCGCCCGCCGGCCCGGGCGGCCAGCTCGTCGAGCACCATGAAGCCGGCGTTGTGCCGGTTGGCCAGGTATTTGGGCTCCGGATTGCCCAGCCCGACGATCAGCCAGCGGTCCATGCGCTCCCCCTCGTGGTGCCCTCGTGTCTCGATGACGGCCCGATGATGACGGCCAGTGATCACTGCCGGTGATGACGGCCGGATGCGGAAACGGGGCGGCCGGAATCCGGCCACCCCGTGTCGCGAACAGACCGGTTACTCGGCGGCAGCGCCCTCGACGGCCTCGTTGGCCTCGGCCTCGACCTCGGGCTCGCCCTCGGCGGCAGCCTCGTCGGCGGCCTCGTCGAGCTCCTCGACGGTCTCGGTCGGCTTGTTGATGACGTGCAGCACGACCGACTCGGGGTCAGCGGCCAGGGTGACGCCCTGCGGCAGCTTGAGGTCGCCGGCGGTGACCGCGGTGCCGATCTCCATGCCCTCGACGTCGACCTCGACGCCGGTCGGGATGTGGGTGGCCTCGGCCTCCACGGCGACGGCGATGAGCTGCTGGTCGAGCAGGCCCTCGGAGTTGACGTCGCCCACGGTGGTGACGGGGATCTCGACGGTGACCTTCTCGCCGCGCTTGACCAGGAGCAGGTCGACGTGCTCGACGAAGCCCTTGATCGGGTCACGCTGGACGCCCTTGGGCAGCGCGAGCTCGTCGACGCCCTCGCCCTTGAGGTGGATCAGCACGTTGGCGGTGCGCAGCGCGAGCAGGACCTCGTGGCCGGGCAGCGTGAGGTGCTTGGGCTCGATGCCGTGGCCGTAGAGGACGGCGGGCACCTTGTCGGCGCGGCGGATCTTGCGCGCGGCGCCCTTGCCGAACTGGGTGCGGGGCTCGGCGGCGATACGTACTTCGGACACGACATCTCCTAGGGATGCGGAGGTTCGACTGGGTTCCGGCGCTCACCCTCACCCGCCCTAGCGGAAGGCGTTACGAGCGCAACTTGCTCAGTCTACCGGTATCGCGCGCCTCGCCCGCCCCGCCTAGGGTGTCGATCATGATCGGCACCCCTGAGACAGACCGGTGTGAGTGCGGCGCGTCCGCCGGGCCGCTGGGCGTCTGCGTGGACTACTACCACGCCGTGCTCGCCGAGGAGCAGGGCGATCCGCTGATGTACCGGTGGCACGCGCCGGTGGTCTGCGCGTATCTGCTGCAGCATCCCGCCCGGGCCCACCAGAAGTATCTCGACGGCCAGTTCCGCCAGCTCCAGCTGTTCCTGGACCTGGGTCTCGACGCGATGCTCCGGCTGGCGGCACACCAGGTGACGCGGAACAAGCGCGGCGGGCCCGGCTTCGACGTCGCGCCGCTGGCGGCCTACGCGCCGCTCCCGCCGGGCGGCCCGCCGCCGCGCTTCCGCGCCACGTTCCGCGACCTCCCGGCTGGGGACGGCGGCTTCGTCTCCGACGGGCATCCGGCCTACGGCCGCCGCATCGAGGCCATCGCGGCGGCGACCGTGGAGTCGTGGCTGGCTCTGCGATAGCCGGGCCGGCGGCGCTCGATCAGGTGTCGCCCTCGAACAGGCTGGTGACCGAGCCGTCGGTGAACACCTCGGTGATCGCGCGGGCGATCAGCGGCGCGATCGACAGCACGGTGAGCTTGTCGAAGCGGCTGGCCGGCGTCAGCGGCAGCGTGTTGGTGACGATGACCTCGGATATGCGCGAGTTCTTCAGCCGGTCGACGGCCGGGTCGGAGAAGACCGCGTGGGTGGCCGCCACGATCACGTTGGTGGCGCCCTGCTCGTAGAGCGCGTCGGAGGCCTTGCAGATCGTGCCCGCGGTGTCGATCATGTCGTCGATCAGCACGCAGGTGCGGCCGCGTACCTTGCCGACGACCTCGTTGACCTTCACCGAGTTGGCCACGTCGAGGTCGCGGCGCTTGTGGATGAAGGCCAGCGGGGTGCCCAGGGTGTCGGCCCAGCGCTCCGACAGCCGCACGCGGCCGGTGTCGGGCGAGACGACGGTGGTGTTCTCCAGGTCGAGCTTGTTCTTGAGGTAGCTCTCCAGGACCGGCATCGCGAACAGGTGGTCGACGGGGCCGTCGAAGAAGCCCTGGATCTGCGAGGTGTGCAGGTCGATCGACATGAGCCGGTCGGCGCCCGCGGTCTTGAACAGGTCGGCCATGAGGCGGGCGGTGATCGGCTCGCGGCCGCGGCCCTTCTTGTCTTGCCTGGCGTAGCCGAAGAACGGCATGACCACGGTGATGCGCTTGGCGGAGGCCCGCTTGAGCGCGTCGACCATGATGAGCTGTTCCATGATCCATTTGTTGATCGGGCCGGTGTGGCTCTGGATCACGAAGGCGTCGCAGCCGCGCACCGACTCCAGGTAGCGGGCGTAGATCTCGCCGTTGGCGAAGTCGATCAATTTGGTGGGGGTGAGGGAGACGCCGACGTGCGCGGCCACCTCCTCGGCCAGCTCCGGATAGGCGCGGCCGGAGAAGAGCATGAGGTTCTTCTCGCCCGGCTGTTTGATGCTGGTCACTGATTACTCTCCTGCTGTGCTCGCTCGGCCAGCGCCCGCTCGGCGGCGGCGGCCGACTTCGTGCCCGCGCGCCTGCGCAAGACCCATTTCTCGATGTTGCGCTGCCGCGCTCTGGCCACGCCGATCGCGCCTGGGGGTACGTCGTCGACGATCACCGACCCCGCCGCCGTGTTGGCGCCGTCGCCGATCGTCACGGGTGCGATCAGCATGGTGTCGCAGCCCACGAACGCGCCGTCGCGCACGGTGGTGTGGTTTTTGTTGACCCCGTCGTAGTTGACGAAGATGGTGGAGGCCCCGATGTTGACGTCCTCGCCGATCGTGGCGTCGCCCGCGTACGTCAGGTGGGGCACCTTGGAGCGGTCGCCGACCTTGGCGTTCTTCATCTCCACGAACGTGCCGGCCTTCGACTTGTGCCCGAGCACGGTGCCCGGGCGCAGGTAGGCGTAGGGGCCGACGCTGGCCTCCGGGCCGATCTCGGCGCTGTCGCAGACCGCGTTGCGCACGGTCGCGCCCGCGCCGACGCGGGTGTCGGTGAGCGTGGTGCCCGGGCCGATCTCGGCGCCCGCCTCGATGACGGTGCCGCCGTGCAGCTGGGTGCCGGGGTGGATGACCGCGTCAGGCTCGATCCGCACGCCCACGTCGATGAACGTGCTGGCCGGGTCGATGATCGTGACCCCGGCGCGCATGTGGGACTCCAGCAGCCGCTGGTTGAGCACCTTGCGGGCGAAGGCG
This sequence comes from Nonomuraea antri, assembly GCF_013283785.1. Lineage (GTDB taxonomy): Bacteria > Actinomycetota > Actinomycetes > Streptosporangiales > Streptosporangiaceae > Nonomuraea > Nonomuraea antri. Next base: position 10,704 of record NZ_JABCPZ010000063.1, on the reverse strand, counting down.
AGCTGGACGCGGTCGTTGACGCCTTCGACCTCGGTGTAGTCGGCGGCGGTCCAGGCGCCGACCCGGTGGCCGTCGCCGCGCAGGATGGACAGCACGTCGGTGAGGTATTCCTCGCCCTGGGCGTTGTCGGTGGAGACCCGCTTGACGGCGTCGGCCAGCAGCAGCCCGTCGAAGGCGTAGATGCCGGAGTTCATCTCCCTGATGGCGCGCTGCTCGGCGGTGGCGTCCTTCTCCTCGACGATCTTCAGCACGGCGCCGGACTCGTCGCGGATGATGCGCCCGTATCCGGTCGGGTCGGGCACTTCGGCGGTGAGCACGGTGACCGCGTTGCCGTCGGCGGCGTGCCGTTCGAGCAGGGCGGCCAGGGTCTGGGCGCGCAGCAGCGGCACGTCTCCGTAGGTGACCAGGACGGTGCCGGCGATCGTGCCGACCTCTTCGAGCACGGTGCGCACGGCGTGGCCGGTGCCGCGCTGCTCGCGCTGCACGACGGCGCGCGCGTCGGGGCTGGTCTCGGCCAGGTGGCCGCCGACGCGTTCGAGCGCGTGGCCGATGACCACGATGAGCTCCTCGGGCCCCAGGTCGCGGGCGGCGGCGAGCATGTGGTCGACCAGCGCACGGCCGCACAGCTCGTGCAGGACTTTGGGGGTCTGACTCTTCATCCGGGTACCCTCGCCTGCGGCGAGGACGATGACTGCGGCCGGGCGCGGCACACTCACGGACTGAGGCTCCCTGTGACTGGACGGATCAGGGCTGTCGATGCGGCTTCCGCGCCATCACGCCGGGCCGTGTTCGGCGGCCCTGCGTAGGTCACGGTTCACCGGCACCTACCCTCCCGACACCGTGAGGATACCTGGCCGCCCCGACGTTGTTCCTCGGGGGTGAAGCCTCAGAGCATGGTCATGGCTCCCGGAAGAGGACTCGAACCCCTACAAAGTGGACCAAAACCACTTGTCCTGCCGATTAGACGATCCGGGACTGGGCAGACGCCGTGGCGTCCGACACATCTCCTACGATACCGACCCCCCATCAGCATCGCGCCCGTAATTACACCGCAGATCCGGCGTCCGGGTGAAGCCGCCCTGGTCGCGACGGCCTGAGCACATAACAGACGACCCGAAAAGCCGCAAGACGCAAACCTCGCCACACCTCGGGCGCGACAGCGTCACGTTCCCCACATTCACACCTTAGGTCTTCCTTACTTACGCTGGCGTAGGTTACGGTTGCGTAGCCCGGACATTCGTCCTCATACATGTCGTGAGAGGTAGCCCATGACCGTTCTCGCCGAGCGTCCAGCGCCTGCGCCGAAGCCCGATTTCGAGCCGGAGCCGAAGTCCAGGGCAGAGCTCATCACCTTCGGACTCGTCGTCGGACTGCCCCTGGTCGCCTTCGTGGCCGCGATCCCGCTGGCCTGGGGCTGGGGCCTGGTCGGCTGGACGGACCTGGCGATCATGTTCGTCTTCTACCTGGTCTCCGGGCTGGGCGTCACCGTCGGGTTCCACCGTTACTTCACGCACGGCTCGTTCAAGGCCAACCGGCCGCTCAAGATCGTGATGGGCGTCGCGGGCAGCCTGTCGCTGGAGATGTCCGTGCTCGACTGGGTCGCCACCCACCGCAAGCACCACAAGTTCTCCGACAAGGAGGGCGACCCGCACTCGCCGTGGCGCTTCGGCCCCGGCTTCAAGGCCATGTCCAAGGGCCTGCTCTACGCCCACATGGGCTGGCTGTTCGAGAGCGAGCGCACCAACAGGGACAAGTACGCGCCCGACCTGTGCAAGGACCCCGACATCATCAAGCTGCACAAGTGGTTCCCCGCGTTGGCCGTCACCTCGATCGCGCTGCCCGCCGTGCTCGGCGGCCTGATCACCTGGTCCTGGCAGGGCGCGCTGACCGCGCTGTTCTGGGGCTCGATCGTCCGCATCGGCCTGCTGCACCACGTGACCTGGTCGATCAACTCGATCTGCCACGTGTTCGGCGAGGAGGAGTTCCAGTCGCGTGACAAGTCGCGCAACGTCTGGTGGCTGGCGATCCCGTCCTTCGGCGAGTCATGGCACAACCTGCACCACTCCGACCCCACCTGCGCCAGGCACGGCGCGCTCAAGGGCCAGATCGACCTGAGCGCCGGGCTCATCCGGATCTTCGAGAAGGCCGGCTGGGTGCACGACGTGCGCTGGCCCACACCGGAACGCCTGGCGGCGAAGCGCATTGCCTGACGCCGATACCTTGGCGAGCGGCCGTCAATCGGCTACCGCCATTATGGAGACCGTGACCGAACCCCGATCTCGCAGGCGCATGACCGGTAGAGAGCGAAGAGAGCAGCTGATCAGGATCAGCCGCACCCTGTTCGCCGAGAAGGGGTTCGACGGGACCTCTATCGAGGAGATAGCCGCCACGGCCCAGGTCTCCAAGCCCGTGGTGTACGAGCATTTCGGCGGCAAGGAAGGCGTCTACGCGGTCGTGGTCGACCGCGAGATGCAGAAGCTGCTCGGCATGATCACCGAAGCCCTCGCCGCCGCTCACTCCCTGATCAAGCTGGAGCGGGCCGCGCTGGCCCTGCTGCAGTACATCGAGGAGAGCAGCGAGGGCTTCCGCATCCTGGTGCGCGACTCGCACGCCGCCTCGGGCACCGGCACGTTCGCGAGCCTGATCAGCGAGATCGCCAGCCAGGTCGAGGACGTCCTGGCCGACGAGTTCTCCTCCAGGGGCTACGACCCCAAGCTGGCCCCCATGTACGCCCAGATGCTGGTCGGCATGGTGGCGCTGACCGGGCAGTGGTGGCTCGACGTACGCAAGCCCGGCCGCGAGGAGGTCGCCTCCCACCTGGTGAACCTGGCCTGGAACGGGCTGACCGGGCTCAACCCGCAGCCCGCGCTCACCCTGGCCTCCCGCGAGGCGACGGCGCCGAAGACGGCCCGGCCGCCGGCCAGCGAGAAGGAGCTGCGCGAGCTGGAGAAGGCCCGCGAGAAGGAGCTCAGGGAGGCCGAGAAGGCCAGGGTGCGCGAGCTGAAGGAGGCCGAGAAGGCCAGGGTGCGTGAGCTGAAGGAGCGCGAGCGGCTGCTGCGGGAGGCCGAGAAGGCCCGCGAGCGGGAGGACAAGATCCGCCAGCGCGAGGCCAGGCTGGCCGAGCGGGCGGCCAGGCTGGAGCAGGCGGACCCGACCGAATAACCGTTGCGGTTAAGTTAACGTTCCGTTCAACCAAAGCGGGCAATATACGCCATATGTCCGCGCAACCGCTGCACTCGGGAAATGACCTGCCCCTACCACAGGAACGGTTCCTCAACCGCGAGGAAAGCTGGTTGCAGTTCAACGAACGGGTGCTCCAACTGGCCGAGGACCCCTCGCTCCCGCTGCTCGAACGCGTGCGTTTCCTGGCCATCTTCGCCAGCAATCTCGACGAGTTCTTCCGCGTGCGCGTGGCCGGGCTCAAGCGGCGCATGGCCACGGGGCTGCTGCTGCGGACCAAGAGCGGGCTGAAGCCGCGCGAGGAGCTGGTCAGGATCGCCGCCATCGCGGACGCCCTGGCCAAGCGGCATGCGGCCGTCTTCCACGGGCAGGTCTGCCCGCAGCTGGCCGGGGAGGGCATCGAGATCGTCCGCTGGGACGATCTGGGCCGCGAGGAGCGCACCGAACTACGCAAGCTGTTCAGGGAACGCATCAGGCCGGTGCTCACTCCCCTGGCCGTGGATCCCGCCCACCCCTTTCCCTATATTTCCGGGCTCAGCCTGAATCTGGCGGTCGTGGTGCGGAATCCGGTGACCGATCACACGGTGTTCGCCCGGGTAAAGGTTCCTTCGCAACTTCCCCGGTTCGTCCCGGCGTCCAAGGATCGTTTCGTACCGCTCGAAGACGTCATCGCCGCACATCTCGGGCAGCTCTTCAAGGGCATGGAGATCGTCCAGCACCACGTCTTCCGCGTCACCAGGAACGAGGACCTCGACGTGGACGAGGACGTCACCGAGAACCTCATGCAGGCGCTGGAGAAGGAGCTGCTCAAGCGCAGGTTCGGGCCGCCGGTGCGGCTGGAGGTCGAGGACACGATCACCCCCGAGGTGCTCGAACTGCTGGTGGAGGAGCTGGAGCTGGCTCCGCACGAGATCTACCGGCTGGCCGGGCCGCTCGACTTGTCCGGCCTGCACGCCATCGCCGACCTGGACCGGGGCGAGCTGAGCTACCGGCCGTTCGTGCCGTCGGAGGTGGTCAACGCCGAGGACGACATCTTCACCGTGCTGCGCGAGCGCGACGTGCTGCTGCACCACCCGTACGACTCGTTCGCGACCAGCGTGCAGCGCTTCATCGAGGTGGCCGCGGCCGACCCGCGGGTGCTGGCCATCAAGCAGACCCTCTACCGCACCAGCGGCGACTCCCCCATCGTGGACGCGCTGATCGACGCCGCCGAGGCGGGCAAGCAGGTCGTGGTGGTGGTCGAGATCAAGGCCCGCTTCGACGAGCACGCCAACATCTCCTGGGCCAGGAAGCTGGAACGGGCCGGCTGCCACGTGGTCTACGGCGTGGTCGGGCTCAAGACGCACTGCAAGCTCGCGCTGGTCGTGCGCCAGGAGCCGTCGGGCGAGCTGCGCCGCTACTGCCACATCGGGACGGGCAACTACAACCCCAAGACCGCCCGCCAGTACGAGGACTTCGGCCTGCTCACCGCCGACCCGCTGGTGGGCGAGGACGTCACGGACCTGTTCATCCACCTGACCGGTTACTCCAACCACTCGGCGTACCGGCGGCTGCTGGTGGCGCCGCACTCGCTGCGCGGCGGGCTGCTGGCCAGGATCGAACGGGAGATCGCGCACCAGCAGGCCGGGCGGCCGGCCAGGATCAGGATCAAGACGAACTCGCTGGTGGACGAGCCGATCATCGACGCGCTGTACCGGGCGTCCAGGGCCGGGGTGCCGGTGGACCTGTGGGTGCGGGGGATCTGCATCCTCCGGCCCGGAATTCCCAATTTGTCGGAAAATATCCGCGTAAGGTCGGTTTTGGGGCGGTTTCTGGAGCACTCGCGGGTGTACGAGTTCGGGCTCGGGCGGCGTCCCGAGATCTGGATCGGCAGCGCGGACCTCATGCGCAGGAACCTCGACCGCCGGGTGGAAGCCCTGGTCAAGGTGACCGCGCCGGCACACAAGTCCTACCTCGTCGAGCTGATGGACCGCGCCATGTCCGACACCACGAACGCGTGGTGGCTGAACGCCGACGGCACCTGGATCCACCACCCCGGCCAGGACCTGCAGAGTCACCTGATCGGCACGCGTCGCTGGAGGACCATTGATGACTGATGTGCTCCGGGCCGCCGGCGCGGTGGTCTGGCGGGGCGAGGAGAGCCGTCCCGAAGTGGCCGTGGTGCACCGTCCGCACTACGACGACTGGACCTTCCCCAAGGGCAAGGTGAAGACCGGCGAGCACCTGATCGCCGCGGCGCTGCGCGAGGTGCACGAGGAGACCGGCATGACCGTGTCGCTCGGCCGCGCGCTGCCGCCCGTCCACTACCTCAAGGCCGGACGGCTAAAGCGGGTCGACTACTGGGCCGCCCAGGCCGATCCCTTCGCCGGGTTCACCGCCAACGACGAGGTGGACGAGATGCGCTGGCTCCCCCTGGAGCGGGCGCGTGAGCTGCTGAGCTACGAGTGGGACGTGGGCCTGCTGCGCGCGCTGGTGGCCGCGCCGCTGTCCACCGTCCCGCTGGTGCTGGCCCGCCACGGCACGGCCGGGTCGCGTCAGGACTGGGCGGACGACGACGCGCTGCGCCCGCTCGACCCCGACGGGCGTGCCCAGGCCGCCACGCTGGCCGAGGTGCTGCCCGCCTTCCGGCCCGAACTGCTGCTCAGCTCACCCAGCCGGCGGTGCGTGGAGACGCTGGAGCCGTACGCCGACCGGGCCGAGCGCCAGATCGGGGTCGAGCCGATGCTCAGTGAGGAGGGCCAGGACCCGCAGAAGACGCCCGACCTGCTCAGGGACCTCACCGTGGCCACGGTGGCGTGCAGCCACGGCAAGGTGCTGCCCGAGCTGATCCACGCGCTCAGCGGCAAGGACGTGCACCTGCGCAAGGGCGCCTTCGCGGTCGTGCACCGGCTCGGCCGCGACGTGGTCAGCGTGGAACGTTACGCCAGCTGACCTCGCCGCGGGCCTGGACCCCTTCACCAGGTGACGGGGAGCGCGGCGAAGCCGTCGGCGATGCGGCCCTCGCTGAGCGGCAGGTCCGCGAAGGGCACCGCCAGCCGCAACCCGGGAAACGCCTGGAACAGCCGGCCGAAGACGGCCTCCAGCTCCACCCGTGCCAGGCTGGCGCCGATGCAGAAGCGCGGCCCGTACCCGAAGCTCAGGTGCGCCTCACCAGGCGGACGAGTGATGTCGAAGACGTCGGGATCGGGATAGACCCGCTCGTCCCGGTTCGCCACGCCCGGCACGATCACCACCCCCTCGCCCCTGCGGATCGTGAGGTCGCCGAGGTCGATGTCCTCGTGGGCGTACCTGGGTATGCCGTGCAGGCTCGTGGTGACCATGCGCAGGATCTCCTCGACCGCGCCGGGCGCCAGCCCCGGATCGGCCCTGAGCAGCGCGAGCTGGTCGGGATGGGCCAGCAGGAGCATCACGCCGAAGTCGATCCGGTTGACCGTGGTCTCGTGCCCGGCGAACAGCAGCCCGCCGGCCAGCTCGGCGATCTTCCCGTCGTCGTCCAGCTCGTCCACCAGGTCCGACAGCACGTCCTCGCCCGGGTTGTCGCGTTTGTCGCGGATGAGCGTCGCCATGTACGCACCCATCTCCTCGCGGGCCGCCTGGCTGTCCGCCGCGTCCAGCGTCGACCCCATACGTGCGGAGATGCCGCTGAAGTAGTCCCTGTCCTCGTAAGGGACGCCGAGCAGCTGGCAGATGACCAGCACCGGCAGCGGGAAGGAGAGCTCGGCGTGCAGGTCGGCGGGCGGGGTCAGCTTGGCCAGGTGGGCCAGCCGCTCGTCCACCAGCGTGCCCACGTGGTCGGTGAGCGCCTTCATGCGGCGCGCGGAGAAGGCCGGCACGAACAGCTTGCGCATGCGCGTGTGCTCGGCCTTCTCGGTCTCGATCTCGCCCTGCGGGCCGCCGAGCAGCGCCGAGCCCGACAGCCTGGCGGCCTTGTCGGGCTCCGGGTGCGAACGGCCGAGCCTGGGGTCGGCGAACAGCTTCCGCGCGTCCTCGTAGCCGGTGACGAGCCAGAACTCGTCCCCGGCCACGGTGCGTACCCGCGCGATGCCCGCCCTGGCCCGCAGCTCGCGATACGCCGCGGGAACCTCGAGAAGGTTACTTCGCCCGAAAGGGGATTACCGGAAGCTCAGTCATAGAACCTTCTTAACAGCTTCCACGGTCTGCGCCCAGATCCTCGGGAAGTCGGCGTGTGCCCGGTCGGCGGTGTTGCGTTCGATGCCGATGAGCAGGCCATAGGTGAAGGTGTCCTCGCCCGCCTGCCTGGCGCTCTCCGCCTCCTTGGCCAGGGTCTCCTGCGCCACCACGCCGTCCTGGTGGGTGCCCAGCACCTCCTGGACGTCCTCGGCCAGCCCGGCCAGCTTGCCCATCCGCTTGCCGAGGGTGGGCTGGAGCGCTTCCGCGGTGTATCGAGCGCGTTTGGCCGCCTTGCGCACGTCGTGCATGGCGATTTCGCGGCGTTCCGGGTCTTCGATGGCCTGAGCGGTGTCGTACGCCTTCGTGACCCGGTTCCAGTTGGCCGCCGCGATCGCGCTCAGCCTCTCCCCCGCGGGCTGGGCGGCGGCCTTGCCCAGCTCGGGCTCGGCGACGAGCGCGTCCAGGGCGTTCAGCAGCGTGTAGTAGCGGTCGCCGCTCAGCGTCTCCCTGATGTGCTCGTACGCCTCCTGCTCGCGTTTGTGCAAGTCGGAGCCGAGCCGGGTCTGAATGGGGCCGGTGACCAGCTCCGGGGCCAGGCCGGCGAGATGCCCGGCGAACCTGGCCCTGATGACCTCCAGGTCGCGGGCCTCGCCCAGCACCGTACCCAGCCAGCGCAGCTCCTCCTGGAGCCGGTCGGTGCCGGTGACGACGGACTTGAACGCCTTGAGCGCGCTGCGCAGCCTGCGGGAGGCCACCCGCATCTGGTGCACGGCGTCCTCTTCCGCGCGGCGCACGCGGGGGTCCTGGGCCAGGAGCGCGTTCACCTGGCCGGCCAGGTAGTCGATCACGGTCTCTCCGGCCGTGTCCGGATTCGTGGCCACGCGCCGGGGCTGAGGCGGATCGAGCAGCTTGGCGAGCTTGCTGGCCGCCCCGGACGGCGTGGCGCCGGCCTTCTTCAGCCGCTTGCCGACCTTGGCCAGTAAGGCCCGCCGCTCCTGATCGAGCAGCTCGGCCTCGACCTCGCGCCAGCGGATCACCGTCGGCGTCTCGCCGAACACGGTGCCCTTGACCCGGTCGTCCGCGATCTCCACCAGCCCGGTCCCGCCCTCGCGCAGGACGGTCACGCTCCTGCGGGTGTCGAGCTCGGCGACCACCTGGAGCTCGGCGCCGCGCGTGTAGGCGCGCACGAGCTCGGCCAGCTCCAGCGGCACCTGCTTGGTGCTGCGCGTGAGCGGGGCGGTGATCTCCTGGCGCACGCCCTTGGCCTTGGGCAGCTTCAGATGCCAGCCGGCGTCGTCGCCGCCACGTCTGCGCCGGAGTGTGATGCCACGGGTCGCCAGCCGCAAGTCCGGCGTGTCGTAATAAAGGGCCACAAGCTGGTACGACTTGGGGCCGACCACCTCGGCCAGACCACTCAGGTCCGGTACGCCGAAGCCGGGGGGAACGTCGAACTTGTCCTCGATCTCGATGCCCACTGCACCTCGCAAGAGTCCGATTTCGGACAATGATGCCACCCGTTGGTGAACATCACACGGATTGCAGCAGCTCGATTCTGTTGCCGGCCGGGTCGCTGACGTACACGCGGCGGTAGCCGGGGAACAGGTCGTCGGGGATCGCGTCGGGCAGCTTCGCGACGAGGGCGTCCAGGTCCGTCACCAGGAACGCCGGATGCGCCTTCGTGGCCGGCCTGAAGTCGGCGTCGATGCCGATGTGGATTTCCACCCCGTCGCCGCGGAACCACGCGCCGCCGCGCTTGGCCAGCTCGGGCGGCTTGGGCACCTCGGTGAGCCCGAGCACGCCCGCGTAGAACGCGCGCATCTCGGGCTCACTGCCGGGCGGGGCGGCGAGCAGGACATGGTGTAACGCTCTGATCATCGGTGGATCACCCTTCTGCTTTCTAGGTTTCTACTTCTGGGCTACGACGAAGATGCGGCGGAACGGGAACGGCGTGCCGTAGCTCTGGGCCGGATAGGCCTCGGTCAGCAACCTGCCGAGATCGGACTTGAAGCGGTACTGCTCGTGCTCGTTCAGCCGGTCGAATATCGGGCGCAGCGCGGTGCCGGAGACCCAGTCGAGCACCGGGTTCTCACCGTGCAAGACGTGCACGTACGTGGTCTCCCAGGCGTCCACCTGGGTGCCGGCGTCGTTGAGCAGGTCCAGGTACTCCATCGGGGTGCCGACCGGGCTGCCCCGGTCGAACTCGCCGAGCTTGTCGGACCACGTCCTGGACGCGCAGACCTCGCGGATCGCGACGTGGCTGGGCGCGTCGAAGTTGCCCGGCACCTGGAAGGCCAGCCACCCGCCGAAGCTCAGCTCCTCCATCCAGTGCTCCAGCACCCCGCGATGCTCCGGCACCCACTGCAGGACGGCGTTGGAGATGATCACGTCCACCGGGCGGTCCGGGTGCCAGGTGCCCACGTCCGCGACCGCGAACCGCACCTTGGTCTCCAGCTTGCGCGCCTTGGAGATCATCGCCGGGGACGCGTCGTAGCCTTCGATCGTCGCGTGCGGCCAGCGATTCGCCAGCTCGACGGTGAGTTCACCACTGCCGCAGCCGGCGTCCACGACATAATCGGGTTCTACCGACCCGACGCGCGAGATCAGCTCGATGAACGGCCGGGACCGCTCGTCTGCGTAGATCGCGTATGTGAGCGGGTCCCAGATATCTCTCGACATAAAGATAATTGATATCGAGATAGGTATCTCGATGTCAAGACAGTACACTTCTGTGTCATGACGGAGGACGCGCACGACGAGGCGGAACGCCCGACCCCCGAGGGGGTGCATCAGGAGACCAGCCGGCCCACCCCGAACTCAGGGACCGGCGCGGATCACCCCTCGAGACCAACCCCAGGACGGCCCGCGGAATCCGGGCGGCGGAGACGGGTTCAGCAGTCGGCTGCGGCCGAAGGCCAGGACGAGGTCGACCTGCTCGTCGCCGCCTGGCAGGCCGAACGGCCCGACCTCGACGTCGAACCGCTGCAGGTGCTCTCGCGGGTGTCCCGGCTGGCCAAGCACCTCGACCGGGCCAGGAGAGCCGCGTTCGCCGAACACGACCTGGAGCCCTGGGAGTTCGACGTCCTGACCGCGCTACGCCGCGCCGGCAAGCCGTACGAGCTCAGCCCCGGCGCGCTGCTGCGTGCCACGCTGGTCACCTCGGGCACGATGACGAATCGCATCGACCGCCTCGCCCAGGCCGGCCTCGTCCGCCGCCGCCCGGATCCCGAGGACCGGCGCGGCGTCCTCGTCTCACTCACGGACACCGGCCTGGCCAGGGTCGACGCCGCATTTGCCGACCTGCTGCGTCGCGAGCGAGAGCTCCTGTCCGGGCTCGGCACCACTGACCAGCGCGCCCTGGCCGCCCTCCTCCGCACCCTCCTCGCCCCCTTCGAC
>NZ_JABCPZ010000062.1 GCF_013283785.1 Nonomuraea antri | reverse complement strand
GCCCCGACGACCCCGATGACCATGGCCACCACCCCGGCCACCACCACGGCCCGCACGGTCACGGCCCGCACGACGGCCCAGGCCCGGACCACGGCCCAGGCGACGGCCCGGGTGACGGCCACTGGAACGGCAAGCTGCCACGCACCCTGCCCTTCACCGGCCTGCCCGTCGAGGCGCCCGCCGCGATCGCGCTCCTGCTGATCGCCTTCGGCGCACTGATCCGCTGGCGCTGGCGAAACACCCGCTGACGCGGCGACCACTCAGGTGACGGACGCTGACGCGGCGAACCGCTGACGTGACAACCGCGACCGCAACCGCAACCGCGACCGCCAACGACAACGACAACCGCTGACGAACGCCAGGAGGCCCCGCCCGATCCCGGGCGGGGCCTCCTGTCTGATCACCGACTGTCCGCGAACGACCTCACTGACCAGGCAGCTTGAGCTTGGACGGGTCGAACCCCGGCGGCAGCTCCATCCCCGGAGGCAGCTTGCCGTGCAGGTTGCCCAGCATGCCCCCCTGCTTGGGCGCCGCCGACTCCTCGGACGACCCGGACGAGGACTTCTCCAGCGCCGCCTTACGCGGGTCGCCGCTGACCCTGCGCCCCTTCTTCGCCTTCTTCGACGCCTTGGCCGCCTTGCCGCGCCCACCCGGCATGCCGGGAATGCCCATTCCCCCGGCCATCCGCTTCATCATCTTCTGCGCGTCGAAGAAGCGGGTGACCAGGTTGCTGACCGCGCTGACCGTGACACCTGAACCGTTCGCGATGCGCGCCCGGCGCGACCCGTTGATGATCTTCGGGTCCTGCCGCTCGGCGGGGGTCATCGACCGGATGATGGCCGCGATCCTGTCGAGGTCGCGGTCGTCGATGGAGTTGATCTGGTCGCGCATCTGCCCCATGCCGGGCATCATGCCGAGCAGGTTCTTGATGGGGCCCATCTTCTGGACCATCATCATCTGCTCGAGGAAGTCGTCGAGCGTGAAGTTCTCGCCCGAGGTGAGCTTGCCCGCCATCTTGGCGGCCTGCTCCTCGTCGAACGTCTTCTGCGCCTGCTCGATCAGGGTGAGGATGTCACCCATGTCGAGGATGCGGGAGGCCATCCGATCGGGGTGGAAGGCGTCGAAGTCTTCCAGCTTCTCGCCGGTGGAGGCGAACATGATCGGCCGGCCGGTGATGTGCCGCACCGACAGGGCCGCGCCGCCGCGGGCGTCGCCGTCGAGCTTGGTCAGCACGACGCCGTCGAAGCCGACACCCTCCATGAACGCCTGGGCCGTGGTGACGGCGTCCTGGCCGATCATGGCGTCGACCACGAACAGGACCTCGTCCGGACGCACCGCGTCGCGGATGTCGGCGGCCTGCTTCATCATCTCCTGGTCGATGCCCAGGCGGCCGGCGGTGTCGATGATGACGATGTCGTGGTTGAGCCGCCTGGCCTCGTCGATCGACTGGCGGGCGACCGCGATCGGGTCGCCCACGCCGTTGCCGGGCTCGGGCGCGTACGTGGCGACCTTGGCGCGCTCGCCCATGACCTGGAGCTGCTGGACCGCGTTGGGCCGCTGCAGGTCGGCGGCGACCAGCAGCGGCGCGTGGCCCTGCTCGCGCAGCCAGCTCGCCAGCTTGCCCGCCAGGGTGGTCTTACCCGCACCCTGGAGGCCGGCGAGCATGATGACGGTCGGCGCGGTCTTGGCGAAGCGCAGCCTGCGGGTCTCGCCGCCGAGGATCTCGATCAGCTCGTCATTGACGATCTTGACGACCTGCTGCGCCGGGTTGAGCGCCTGGGAGACCTCGGCGCCGCGGGCGCGCTCCTTCACCTGAGCGACGAACGCCTTGACCACCGGAAGTGCGACATCGGCCTCGAGCAGCGCGATGCGGATCTCACGGGTGGTGGCGTCGATGTCGGCGTCGGACAGCCGACCCTTGGATCGGAGGGAGGAGAAGACCGATGTCAGCCGGTCGGAAAGCGTCTCGAACACGTGGTTGGCCAGTCCTCGAAGCGAATATACGTCTAAGACTTCAGCCTATCCGCTCCGCTAGCCGCTCCAGCCTGGCACGGCCATCTTGACTGTCAAGGCGTGCTCGACGAGCTGGATGAGCGCGCTCTTGACCGAGTCCTTCGACCGGGCGTCGAGCCTGACCAGCGGGATGTGCGGGGCCAAGGTCAGAGCGTCGCGCACCTCGGTGTCGGTGTGCGCGTAACTGCCGTCCCAGCCGTTCACGCCCACCACGAACGGCAGCTGCGCCTCTTCGAAGTAGTCGATGGCCGGGAAGCTGTCGGCCAGCCGCCGCGTGTCCACCAGGACGACGGCCCCGATCGCGCCGCGTACCAGGTCGTCCCACATGAACCAGAACCTGTGCTGTCCGGGCGTGCCGAACAGGTAGAGGATCAGGTCACGGTCGAGCGAGACCCGGCCGAAGTCCATGGCCACCGTGGTGGTGGACTTCAGCGGGGTCATCCCCAGGTCGTCGATGCCGGCGGAGGCGTCGGTCATGACCGCCTCCGTGGTCAGCGGCATGATCTCCGACACCGCGCCGACGAACGTCGTCTTACCCACGCCGAAACCGCCGGCCACCACGATCTTGGTCGAGGTGAGGCCGGGGCTAGAGCCTGCGAAGTCCACTGAGCACCCTTTCCAGCAAATTGACGTCCGGCCTTCCGGCTTCCAGCTGCGGCTGGTGCACGCGTACCAGACCTTCGGCCGCCATGTCGGCGATCAGCACGCGCACCACCCCGAGCGGGATCCGCAGCAGCGCCGACACCTCCGCCACCGACCTGACCTGCCGGCACAGCTGGCTGATCGCCTGATACTCCGGGGTGATGTGGGAGAACTCCCGGTGCTCGGCCGTCGCCGAGGAGACCAGGGCCTCCATGGCGAGCTTCACCCGGGGAGCGGTCCGTCCTCCCGTCACCGCGTAAGGACGGACCGGCGAAGCCGGGTCGGAGCGTGGCGGCTGCTGGGGCTCCCATGCCTGGGGCTCCCATCCGCCGCTGTTCCACCTGGGATCCGTCACACGGCCTCCTCGGTCGGCCACGCGACGGAGTCACCGTGCCTGATGGCTCGCTCGCGTCGCCCGGTCACGCCGCTCACCTGGTCTGGCTCGCGCGCAGCTCCGCGCGCACCGCCGGAGTCAGCACCTGACCGGCGCGATCCACCATCAACGTCATCTGATACGCCACCAGCCCCATGTCACAGTCCGGGGCCGCCAGCACCGCCAGACACGAACCGTCACTGATCGACATGATCAGCATCAGCCCGCGCTGCATCTCCACGATCGTCTGATTGACCGCACCACCCTCGAACACCCGCGCCGCACCCTGCGTCAGGCTCACCAAGCCCGACGCGATCGCGGCCAGCTGATCGGCCCGGTCGGCCGGAAAGCCCGACGAGGCCGCCAGCGGTAAACCGTCGGATGAGACAACCACCGCGTGGGCGACGCCTGGAACGGTGTTGACGAAGTCGGTGATCAACCAGTCGACGCCGCGCGCCGTGTGGCTGAGGTCGTTCATGCGCCCTCCTCCCTGCTTTCGTTCCTCGGGGCGGCCGGGTAGGACCTGCCCTCACTGATGTCGTCGCGTGCGGCCCGGAAGCCCTGCTGGAAGCTGGACAGACGGCTGCGCACCCGGTCCGGCGAGATCGACGGCATCGGCGCCACGCCCTTGGGCGCGGAGGCCGTGTCGGCCGAGCCCGGCACCAGGTTGGCCTTGGGCACCCGCTTGGGCAGCCCGGAGGCCGTCGAACCGTCGTTGACCGGCTGCACGACCGCCTGCGCGGCGTTCCATCCGGCGTCGGCCTGGGACGATCCCCAGGTGGCGCCGCTCTCGGTCTGCTCGAACCAGGCCGACTCCACCGCGGCGAAGATCGGCAGGAACTCGTCGCCCGAGGAGGCCGGCTTGACCACCGGCATCGGGCCGGTGGCCGCGGACTCCGTCTCGGGGAAGTCGAAGCGCGAGCTGAACGACGAGGATTCGGTGTCGGGGAAGTCGAACCGCGAGTTCCGCGACTGGGCGGCCGACGACGGCTCGACGGTCCCGAAGGGCGAAGCGGGCTCCGCGGCGCCGAACGGCGAAGGCTCGACGGTGCCGAACGGAGACGGCTCGGACGTGCCGAACGACGACGGCTCGGACGTGCGCGACCAGGCGGACGGCGGCTCGTCCTGCGTGGGCCGCTTGGGCAGCGGCTGATCGCCGGTCGCGGGCCCGCGGGCGGGCACCCACACGTCGAGCGGTTCCGACGGCCAGCCGCCGCCGGTGTTGTTCGACGGCGGGCCGGAGGACTGCCACTGGGGCGTGGCCGGCCAGGATCCGCTCGGCTGCGGGTCGGACGGGTACGAGGGATGCCCGGGACCCATCTGGTACGGCGTGGCGGGCCACGACGCGGAGGCGGCGGCCTGCGGGGCGGCGTACACCTCTTCGCGCGGCGTGCTCGGCGAGTTGGCGTAGGCGGCGGTCTGCTGGCCGAGCAGCGATTCCGGCACGAGCACCATGGCGGTGAGCCCGCCCGAGCCGTGCGGGCGGAGCTGGACGCGGATGCCGTGCCGGTGCGCCAGCCTGGCGACCACGAACAGTCCCATGCGCCGCGAGACGGAGACGTCCACGATGGGGGCGTCGGTGAGCCGCTCGTTGGCCTGGGCGAGTTCCTCCTGGGTCATGCCGATGCCGGAGTCGGTGATCGAGAGCATGACGCCGCCGCCGTCGATCCTGCTGCCGGAGACGGTGACGCGGGTCTCGCGCGGCGAGAACGACAGGGCGTTCTCGATCAGCTCGGCGAGCAGGTGGATGACGTCGTTGACGGCCTGTCCGGCCACCGAGACGCCGTCGGGCACCTGGAGGACGACGCGCTCGTAGTTCTCGACCTCGGACAGCGAGGCGCGGGCGACGTCGACCATCTTGACCGGCTGGCTCCAGCGCCGCGGCGGGTCCTGGCCGGCGAGGACCAGCAGGTTCTCGCTGTTGCGCCGCATGCGGGTGGCCAGGTGGTCGAGCTTGAACAGGTTGCCGAGCCGCTGCTCGTCCTGCTCGCCCTGCTCCAGGCCGTCGATAAGGGTGATCTGGCGTTCGACCAGGGTCTGGCTGCGGCGGGACAGGTTGACGAACATCGCGTTGACGTTGGCGCGGAGCCTGGACTCCTCGCCGGCCAGGCGGACCGCCTCGCGGTGGACCTCGTCGAAGGCCCGCGCCACTTCACCGACCTCGTCCTGGGAGTGCACCCCGATGGGCTCGACCCGCAGCGCGGTGTCGTCGCCGGACTCGCGCAGCGTGCGGACGGTGTCGGGCAGGCGCTGACCGGCGATCTGCAGAGCCTCCATGCGCAGCCTGCGCAGCGGCTTGACCAGCGACTGGGCCATGATGACCGTGACGGACAGCACCAGGATGAGCAGCAGGGCGCTGCCCGCGCCGGCCAGCAGCGCGTTGCGCCTGGCCGAGTCCTCCAGGCCGCGGCTCTGCAGCGTGATCGAGTCGGTCATGCGCTTCTCGACCGCGCGCATGGAGTCGATGGTGCCGCTGATGGCCTCGAACCAGCGGTCGGAGTCGTCACGCCGCTTGGGGTCGATGTTGAGCCTGGTGCCCTCGTTCGTCTGGGCCATGGCCCGCAGCCGGTACGACTCGGCGCGGTCGATGAGCGTGCCGGTGACGGTGTCGTCGTACACCTGCAGTTCGTCCAGCGAGGCGAGGGCCTTGAACACGGCCACCTCGCTCTCCTGCTTGGCGCGGGCGGCCATGAAGCGTTCGAGCTCGCCGGTCTGGAAGAAGCCGACCTCGGCGGCGCCGGCCAGCAGCGCGCGCTGCTCGGACGCGGCGTCCTTGGCCTTGGTGAGCGCGGAGAGCGCTCGTACGCCGTTGCTCAGCGCCTCGTCCTCGACACCCTGGCCGATCTCGTCGTGGAACTGCTGGAAGACGTTGATGATCTGGGCGTACTTCAGCATGGCGGGCAGGGCGGGAAGTTGCGATTTGATCACCGTTTCACGGGTGACTTTGATCTCCGCCAGCCGGCCGAGCATCGACCGGGCGACATTCCACGCACTCTCGCCGTGCGCGGCGCTGATCACCCCGGCCTTTTCCTTGACCTTCGCCGCGGCCGCGTCGACCGTGGCGAAGTGGTCGCGCAGCTCGGCCTCGCGCTTGGGCGTACGGCCGGCGCCGACGTAGTACACGGCCCGGTCGCGCTCCAGGTCGAGCTGATGTGTCAGCTCGGTGATCGAGGCGCTGAGCTCCGCCTTCTCGAGCACGCGCTGGTACTGGTTCGCACTGCCGATCGACGCGACGATCTGCAGCGCGCCGACCACGACACCCACGGCGGTGGGAATGACGATGAGAGCGATGAGACGCCACCGCACTCGCCAGTTACGCAGCGAAAATCTGCTGCTCTTCACGCCCCTCGCCCTCTTCTGAACTCTTCTCTTGGGTGTTCGCGCAGGCGGATGAGGACCTCGGCCGTCCTCGGCCGATTGTTTCGCCACTGGCTCCACCCTCTCGCGTTAATGCACGGGGCACGCGAGGCGCATGATGCGCGCCCGAGACAAGGTGCAATTTGAGCACATACTGACGAGCCGGGCCAACCTTACAAAACCACTGACTCTTTAGGACCGTTCCAGATTGCCTTAACAACGACCTTAACCCCATAAAACCCGTATTTACCCCAATTCGGACATTACATGACAAACCATACTTAACCGTAGGTCTCGAATTGGGGCATTTCATGGCATTAGTCTTTGCCCCTCCTGTACGATCTCCGCCTGTCCGCGCGACCGCCCCCCTCCTTCCGGCGCGGAGCGCGGCTCGAAGCTTGACTCGCCGAGGAGACTCATGAAATTCGGGCCTAACGTCCGTGTGTGTATTGCCGGACTTCTAACGGCCGTATCCCTTGCGGCCTGCAGTGGCACGTCCGACCCCGCGGGGACGGACTCCTCGGCCAAGTCCGGGGGCCTGGAGAAGACGACGTTGAACATCGGCGTCTCCCCCGTCCCCTCCTCCGCCCCGGTGTTCATCGCCGACAAGAGGGGATTCTTCAAGGAGGAGGGCCTGACGATCAAGACCGAGATCATCCAGGCCCCGCAGGAGGTCATGCCCAAGATCAAGAACGGCGCCATGGACGTCTTCAAGGGCAGCTACGTCTCCCTGCTCAACATCCAGGACAGCGGCGCGGAGAAGATCAAGATCCTCTCGGACACCCTGCAGGGCGCCCCCGGCATCGCCGGCGTCGTCGTGCCCAAGGACTCCAAGCTCCAGACGCCCAAGGACCTCAAGGGCAAGACGATCGGCGTCAACTCGCTCAACAACCTGGGCACCCTGTCCGTCAGCGCGCACCTCCAGGTGAACGGCCTGACCCCGCAGGACGTGAAGTTCGTCGCGATCCCGTTCCAGAACCAGATCCCCGCGCTGAAGAGCGGCCAGGTGGACGCCGCCTGGCTGGTCGAGCCGTTCCTGTCCGCCGCGCAGCAGTCCGGCTCCCGCCTCCTGGTCGACACGAACACCGGCCCGACCGACGCCCTGCCGATCGACGGCTGGGCCACCACCGAGGAGTGGGTCACCAAGCACCCCAACACCGCCGCCGCCTTCCAGCGCGCGGTGGCCAAGGCGCAGCGCCTGGCCGCGACCGACCGCGCCGCCCTGGCCGAGGTGGTGCCCCTCTACACCCAGACGCCGAAGGAAGCCGTCATGACCATGGCGATGGGGACCTTCCCCACCTCGCTCAACCCGGCACGCATTCAGCGAGTCGCCGACCTGATGAGCGAATTCGGCTATCTCAAGACCAAGGTCGACGTCAAGGCCATGGTCGTCACCGGTTCAGGCCAGTAACGGAGAACACTGAAATGAAGTTGGCACGCGCCTGCGCCGTCGGGCTCGCACTCACCATCGGGCTCGCGGCTTGCGGCAGCGGCGGCGGATCGACCGGGGCGTCCCCCAGCGCCGCTCCCGCGCAGAGCGGCAGCAAGCTGGAGAAGACCACCCTGACGATCGGCATCGTCCCCGTTCCCTCCTCGGCGCCGCTGTTCATCGCCGAGAAGCGGGGCTTCTTCAAGGAAGAGGGGCTCACCGTCAAGACGGAGGTCATCCAGGCCCCGCAGGCGGTCATGCCGAAGATCCTCAACGGCAGCATGGACGCCTTCCTCACCAGCTACGTCTCGCTGCTGTCCATCAACGACTCCGGCGCGGCGAAGCTCAAGCTGTTCCAGCACAGCCAGGAGGCCGCCCCCGGCATCGCCGGCGTCGTCGTGCCCAAGGGCTCGGCGGTCAAGGAGGCCAAGGACCTCAAGGGCAAGACCATCGCGGTCAACGTGCTCAAGGCCCTCGGCCAGACGGCCACCAACGCGCACCTGCAGCAGGCCGGGCTCAACCCGGAGGACGTCAAGTACGTCCCGGTGCAGTTCGCCGAGCAGCTCGCCGCGCTGTCGTCGGGCAAGGTGGACGCCGCCTGGCTGGTGGAGCCGTTCCTGACCTCCGCCAAGACGCAGCTCGGCGCCACCCAGGTGATCGACACCATGGACGGCCCGACCGCCGGCATCCCGATCGACGGCTGGGGCGTGTCCGAGGACTGGCTGGCCAAGAACCCGAACACGGCCGCCGCCCTGCACCGCGCGCTGTCCAAGGCGCAGGCCATCGCGGGCAGTGACCGCAACGCCATCAACGAGGTCATTCCGACCTACACCCAGATCCCGGCCGAGGCCGCGGCCGCGATGAAGCTCGGCGTGTTCTCCGCCGAGGTGGACAAGGCCAACTTCCAGAAGCTGGCCGACCTGCTCACCGGGTACGGCTACCTCAAGGCCAAGGTGGACGTGACACAGCAGATCGCGACCATCTCGGGATGACCAAGCAGGGAATCAGGCGAGGAGCCCTGGGCGCCGCGGGCGTCCTGGGGTTCCTCGCCCTGGTTGAAGCAGCCGGCCGCCTGGGCCTCATCGATCGGGACATCATGCCGTACGTCTCGACGGTGCTCGCCTCGGCGGCCGGGCTCGTTCTAGAGGCCGATTTCCTCAAGCACGTCCTGGCCACGCTGGAGGCCTGCGCGATCGGGCTGCTGATCGCGATCGCGGTGGCCGTACCGGCGGGACTGCTGCTCGGGACGGTGCCGGTGGTGGAACGGTCCGTGCGGCCGGTGGTGGAATTCCTGCGCCCGATCCCGTCGGTGTCGCTGATCCCGCTGGCCATGTTCCTCTTTCCGGACAGCGCGGACGCCAAGATCTCGCTGATCGTCTACACCTGTTCCTGGCCGCTGCTGATCAACACCATGTACGGCCTGGCCGACGTCGACCCGCTGGCCAAGGAGACGCTGCGC
Source organism: Nonomuraea antri (assembly GCF_013283785.1). GTDB lineage: Bacteria > Actinomycetota > Actinomycetes > Streptosporangiales > Streptosporangiaceae > Nonomuraea > Nonomuraea antri. Next base: position 38,171 of record NZ_JABCPZ010000062.1, on the reverse strand, counting down.
AGCTTCGGCTTCGGCGCGCTGCCCGTGGTCGTCCGGGTGTCGCTGCCCAGCGCGGCGCCGTTCATCGCGACCGGGATCAGGATCGCGGTCAGCGTCACGCTGATCGTGGCGGTGAGCGTGGAGCTGATCGCCGGCGGCGAGGGCGGCATCGGCACCTTCCTCAGCCAGGCGGGCGCCGCCAACCGCATCGACCGCATGCTGGCCGCGACCGTGTGGGCAGGGGTGCTCGGGCTGGCCGCGAACCTGCTGTTCACCGCCGGGGAACGCCGCCTGTTCCGCTGGCACCACGCCAGGGCCGGGGAGGCGACGTGACCGGGTTCCTGAGCAGGGCACGCTGGTACTGGATGTTGCCCGTGGCGGCGATCGCGTGGGAGCTGTCCACGCGGCAGATCGACGCCGTCTACTTCCCGCCGCCGAGCACCATCATGGTCCGGCTGCACGAGATGTGGTTCTCCGGACCGCCGACCGGCCTGTTCCTCACCGACGAGGCCGTGGCCGACCTGGTGCCGAGCCTGGCCAGGCTGTTCGCCGGCTGGGCGCTGGCCTCGCTGGTGGGCGTCGCGGTCGGCCTGGCGATGGGCCGCTCGCGGGCGCTGGCCGCGCTGGTCGAGCCGCTGCTGCACTTCGGCCGCTCGGTGCCGCCCTCGGCGCTGCTGCCGGTGTTCCTGCTGCTGTTCAAGATCGGCACGGAGATGCAGCTCGCGTCGATCGTGTACGGCGTCGTCTGGCCGGTGCTGATCAACTCGATGGACGGCGGCCGCACCGTGGACCGCCAGTACGTCGAGACCGGCGAGGTGTTCAAGCTGAGCCCGGCCACCCGGCTGTTCCGCATCATCCTGCCCGCCGCCGCCCCGAAGATCTTCGCCGGGCTGCGGCTCAGCGTCTCACTCGCGCTGATCATGATGGTGATCTCCGAGCTGGTCGGCAGCAGCGAGGGCATCGGGCACCGCATGCTGGAGGCGCAGAGCGACTTCGACATCCCGGCCATGTGGGCCGGGATCGTGCTGCTCGGCGTCCTGGGCGTGCTGCTGAACGCGCTCTTCGTGGCCGTGGAGCGCCGGTTCCTGCGCTGGCACAGAAGCGCGCGCAGGAACGAGGTCTGAGGTATCCGGACGTTCCGAGCCCGGCGTGACCGGGCTCGGAACACCGGAGGCTCAGCCGTACAGGCGCTCGATGGCCTCGGCCTGGCGGGCGGCGAACCAGGGCCGCTCACGCATCTCGTGCAGCAGGCCGTCGGGCCGCTCCACGTCGTGCCTGGCGTACTCGTCGGCCCACAGCCCGGTCTTGACCCTGCTCAGCAGGTTGGCCATGCCTGGACGGCGGCGATAGCGGCGCAGCGCGGCCAGGTCGAGCTCGGCCGCGGCGACCAGCGACTCCCCTGACCCGGCCTGGGCCAGCACCCGGCCCTCGTAGTCGATCAGCTCGGAGCCGCCGTTGGTGGAGTCTCCGGGGATCGGGATGCCCGTCAGCCCGCCGCTGTTGGCGGAAACGACGTAGGCCAGGTTCTCCACCGCCCGCGCCCGGCGGGCGATGGCCTTGGGCGTGAGCACCGGCGACGACGCCTCCGACGTGGGATGACAGAGGATCTCGGCGCCGCGCAGAGCCAGCGAGCGGGCCAGCTCGGGGTAGAGGATCTCCTCCGAGGTGATCACGGCCAGGTTGCCGATCTCCGTCTCGGCCACCGGGAGCGCCCCGTCGATGCCGTAGACCTCCAGGTAGCGTTCCCAGACATCGTACGGGCTCGGGGAGAACATCGAGTGCAGCCGGCGGTAACGCAGCACCGCCTCCCCGGCCGGGGAGAAGATCACCGATGACTGGAAGTACAGCTCGGGGAAGTGCTCGTCGGTCTCGTAGGCGTTCACGCACAGGAACACCTCGTGCCCGGTGGCGATCGCGGCCAGGGCCGCGTACTCCGGTCCTTCGGGGTCGAGGGCGGCCTTGTCACGCCACTCGGCGAAGCTCTCGCGCATCGGGAAGCCCGTCAGCGCGTATTCGGGCAGCACCACCAGGCGCAGGTCGCGGCCGAGCCACGCCTTGGAGCCGCCGACCTGCCGGTCGATCCTGTCGATGGCGGCCCGCATCTCGGCGCGCGGGTCCGCCGCCCCGTTGATCGCCCTGGTCTCCAGCTGGAGCGCCAGGGCGCGGAAGGACGTCATTCAGCTGACCCGCTTCTCGTTGATCAGGGTCCGCTTGACGCACTCGCCGTCCTTGATCCACTGCCAGACCCGGTTGCGCGACTTGCCGTCGTCGCTGAGCACGATCAGCTCGTACAGCCGCAGGTCTTCGCCTTCGGCCTTGTACTGCCAGGTCAGGTAGATGGTGGAGGAGTCGAGCTCCCAGAACTCGCCCTTGAGCCGCTCGGTGTCGAAGCCGCAGCGGCCGTTGCCCAGGTAGCTGCCGGGGAATTCGAGCACCTCGGTGCGGCCGTCGTCCCAGAAGTAGCGGTTGGTCTGGTGGTAGCGGTCGTCTTCGGTGATGGCGCAGGTCATCTCGACGCGGTGCCGGTCGAGCTCCTTGCCGGCGCCGTCGACGTGCACGTACTCGCCGGCCCATTCGCCCACGTGCTTGGCCAGCAGCGGCATGTCCTCGCGAAGTCCCATGATCTATCCCTTGGTCTGGTGCCACCACGGATCGGCGGCAGTGGAGCGGTTCAACAGAAAGGCCCTGCGGCGCAGGAAGCGGCTGATCGAGGCGGGGCCCATGCGGGAGCCGCCGAGCCCGGACAGCCGGAAGGAGTGTTTCTCGCCCTCGTGCACGAGCGCGGTGAGCGAGGCGTCGTTGACGCTGACCGCGCCCACGGCCAGCCGGCTCGCCACCGCCATGGCCTGCTCCTCCGTGGCGGCGAACACCGCGGCGGACAGTCCGTACTCGGAGTCGTTGGCCAGGGCCACGGCCTCGTCGGCGCCGGAGACCGCCATGACGGGCAGGACCGGGCCGAACGTCTCCTCCACCATGATCCGCATGGTGTGGTCGACGCCGGACAGCACGGTGGGGCGGAACCAGTGGCCGCCGCCGTGGCGTTCGACGGCGCCGCCGGTGTGCACATGGGCGCCCTTGGCCACGGCGTCGGCCAGGTGGGCGGCGATGACGTCCTCCTGCCCCGGGCCGATGATCGGGCCGATGGGGCCGCCTTCGCAGGTGAGCCCGACCTGGGCCGCCTTGCCCGCGAGCAGCGCCAGGAACTCGTCGTGGACCTCGCGCTCGACGTAGATCCGCTCGATCGACTGGCACGACTGGCCGGCGTTGGCGGTGCCGCCCCACAGGACGGCCGAGGCGGCCCGGTCGAGGTCGGCGCCGGCCAGCACGATCGCCGGGTCTTTACCGCCCAGTTCGAGGAAGGCCGGGATGAAGGCGCGGGCCGCGGACTCGGCCACCCGCCGGCCGGTCGGGACGCTGCCGGTGAACACCACCACGTCCACCAGTCCGACCAGCTCGGCGCCCGTCGCGCCGTCGCCTTCGACGATCCGCAGCGGCAGCTCGGCGGGCACCAGGCGCATCAGCGGTTCGATGAAGCGCGGTGTCACCTCGCTCGGCTTGACCAGCACCGGGCAGCCGGCGGCCAGCGCGGGGATCGCGTCGATGAGGCCGAGCAGCAGCGGGAAGTTCCACGGGCTGATCACACCGGCCAGCTCGTACGGCACGGTGTCGCCCGAGACCGAGACGCCGGGCAGCGAGGCGGCGCTCTCGACCGGCGGCGCGAGCAGGGCGGGCGCCTGGCGCACCCAGCGGGCGATCATGCCCGCCACGATCTGGCGCTCCAGCGCCGACTCCCCCACCCGGCCGGTGTCGGCGACCAGGGCCGAGAGCAGGTCGTCGGAGGCGGCGACGGCCTCGCCGAACGCGGTGAGCACCGCGCCGCGATCGGCCGCGCGCCAGGCGGGGGCCATCGCCCGCAGCTCGGCCGCGGTGGCGGCCAGAGCTGCGGGCGAGACGGGGTCGAGCTGCCGATCGGGCTGGCCGGTCAGCGGGTTTCTCACATCGGTCATCATGCTCTTCCGTTGGCGCCGCACCAGGCCCACCAGGTGGTGGTGCCGTGTGCGAGCTGCTTGTTGTAGAAGGACACCCAGGAGTTCTCGCTCGGGCCGGGCGAGGTGGGCGCGGCCTTGTAGAGGGGCCAGCTGGCGTCGATCTCGGCCCGCAGCCACGGTTCGATGTCGGCGTAGGAGTTCAGCGACCAGCTACGGGCGTGGTAGGTGAGCTGCCCGCGCACGCTCGTCTCCGCCAGGCACATGAACGGCGCCCACGGGCTGGTGCGCGACCAGCTGATCTTGGTCTTCATGGCGCCGGTCGGTACGGTGCCGGGCACGGTGCGGGCCGCCACCTCGCGGTCGTCGACGTAGAAGTCGAACATCTCCTGGGCCGTGTACACCCCGTTGGTCAGGCCGAACGTCTCGCTCAGCGTCGCGCCGAAGTCGGTGCGCACCGGGATGTCGCTGGTCCACTGGGTCTCGTCGTGCATGACCCGCAGCGGCGGCCCGGCGTAGGAGGAGGTGACGTTGAACGGGCCGAAGTTCACCGCGTCGTTGTTGATCGGGACGACCGGGTACGTCTTCAGGTCGATCGGGTTGCGCCACTCCCGCAGGATGGTGGTCGGGTTGGCGGGGTCGGTGTAGAAGACGATCTCGCGGGAGAGCTGGTAGAGCTGGTTGGTGTTGGGCACCCGGTACAGCCGCCTGATGTTGTAGCCCTCGATGTTGAACAGCTTCTGACCGTGGCGCAGGTGCGGGTCGTAGTTGTTGCCCTCGATGTTGGCGTAGACCGAGCCGGAGATGCGGAACACCATGTCCTGCCCGTCGGGGCGGCCGTTGGTCTGCAGCGAGAGCAGGCCGCCCTTGCCGGTGACGGTCTGGTAGACGGGCCCGGGGTGGGTGGGGTCGGTGGTCTCGGCGCCGGCCGCCGCACCAGGTGCGGCGAGGCTGAGGAACAGCGCGGTGAAGGCTGCGGACAGGGCTAAGCCACGACGCTTGGACATGATGCTCCTGGGGGTGCTGAGGGAGGGGAGACAGCCGCCTATCCGATCATCTCAGAATCGGCCTCGTCAACGCGCACCAGGGCATTCCCTCATATCTGGACATAAGGCCATAAATGACATTTAAAAGGCATAGCGCTTCAACGCCGTTCTTCCCTCCGATACGCTCACGCCCGTCACCCCGCTCGTGATCAACGAGACCTGCAGGAGAACCTCCCATGACAAGGAAACTGCGCTGTCTCGCCGTTACGCTCGGCGTCACGGTCGCGCTCACACTTTCCGGCTGCGGTGGTAGCGCCGAGCCGACCGGCGCCACGCAGAACAGCAAGGGCCTGGAAAAGACCACCATCAAGGTCGGCGCGCTGCCGATCATCGACGTCGCCGCGCTTTACATCGCCAACGCCAAGGGCTACTTCAAGGACGAGGGCCTGACCGTGGAACCGGTCGTCATCACCGGTGGCGCCGCCGCGATGCCGCAGATCAAGAGCGGTGCGCTGGACATTTCGCAGACCAATTACGTCTCGACGTTCGCGGCCGTGAGCAAGGGCGAGAAGATCAAGCTGGTCGCCGACATGTACCAGGCCACGCCCAAGACCTTCGTCATCATGGTCCCGAAGGACTCGCCGATCCAGACCGTGGCCGATCTCAAGGGCAAGACCGTCCTGGTCAACAACCTCAGGAACATCGCCACGCTGGCGGTGACGTCCCAGCTCAAGGCCGCCGGACTGACCGAGGCCGACGTCAAGTTCGCCGAGAAGCCGTTCCCCGACATGGGCAACGCGCTCAGCGCCGGGCAGGCCGACGCCATCTGGATCAACGAGCCGTTCATCACCGCCAACACCGCCAAGCACGGCTTCCGGGTGATCGCCGACACGATGACCGGCGAGATGGCGGACTTCCCCATCGCCGGCTGGATGGCCACCGACGAGTGGGTGCAGGAGAACCCGAAGACGCTGGCCGCCTTCCAGCGGGCGATCGCCAAGGCGCAGCGGCTCGCCGCGGGTGACCGCAAGGAGGTCGAGTCGATCATCACGACGTACACGAAGATCGACGCGCAGACGGCGTCGACGATGACCCTCGGCACCTACCCGGCCACGCTGACGGCCGAGCGGCTGCAGAAGGTCGCCGACATCATGCTCGCCCACAAGTACCTCGACAGCCCGGTCGACGTGAAGTCGGTCATCGTCGCCCCGGCGAGCTGATGACGGGTGCGCGACTGCTCCGCGGCGTCGTCGGCGCCGCGGGGTTCCTCCTGGCCGGCGAGCTGGTCATCCGGTTCGGGCTGAGCGAGGACCTGCTCTTCCCGCCGCCCTCGGTCATCCTGCGCGAGGCCGCGCTCCTGGCCGCCGACGTCACGTTCTTGGACGGGCTCGCCACGACGCTGACGAACTGGGCGCTCGGCCTGCTGGTGGCGATCGCGGCCGGCGTTCCGCTGGGCGTGCTGCTCGGCGCGCTGGCGCCGGTGGAGCGCGCGGTCAGGCCGGTGCTGGAGTTCCTGCGTCCGATCCCGTCGGTGGCCATCATCCCGCTGGCGATCCTGCTGATCCCGCAGGACGCGATGATGAAGGTCTCCGTCGTCGTGTACGCCTCCGTCTGGCCCATCCTGATCAACACCCTGTACGGCATGCACGACGTCGACCCGCTGTCGAAGGACACGCTGCGCAGCTTCGGCTTCGGCCGGCTGGCGGTGCTGGCCAGGGTGAGCCTGCCCAGCGCCGCGCCCTTCATCGCCACCGGGATCAGGATCGCGGCCGGCATCGCGCTCATCCTGGCGGTCAGCGCGGAGCTGCTCGCCGGCGGCACCAGTGGGATCGGCGTCTACGTCATCCAGGCGGGCAGCGGCAACAGGACCGACCTGATCATGGCGGCCACCTGCTGGGCCGGGATCTTCGGCGTGCTGGCCAACCTGGCGCTGCTGAGCGGCGAGCGCCGCCTGTTCCGCTGGCACCTGATGCGGACGGGGGCGGCGCCGTCGTGAAACCCGCGATCAAGAAGGCAGGCAAGGTCGTCGTCCGCGGCACCGTGCGCGGCGGCAGGGCCGTCGGGCGCGGCGCCGTGCGCGGCGGCAAGGCCGTCGCCCGCCTCTGGCTGGTGTTCGCGGTGCTCGTCGTCTGGGAGCTCGTCACGCGGCTGCTCCAGGACACCGACTTCCCGCCGCCCACCACGATCGTGGACCGCATGTACGAGCTGTGGTTCGCCGGTCCCCCGTCACGGTTGTTCCTCACCGACGACGCGATCGGCCACATCCTGCCCAGCCTGGGCCGCATGTTCAGCGGCTGGGTCCTGGCCGCGCTGGTCGGCGTGGTGGCCGGGGTGATGCTCGGCCGCTCGCGGGCGGCGACCGACTACGTCGACGCGTTGTTCGAGTTCGGCCGGGCCATCCCGCCCCCGCTGCTGCTGCCGCTGTTCGTGGTGCTGTTCCAGGCGGGCGGCCCCACCCAGCTGGCCACGATCGTGTTCGGCGTGATCTGGCCGGTGCTGCTCAACTCCATCGACGGCGCCAGGGCGGTGGATCGCACCTACACCGAGACGGCCACCGTCTTCGGCCTGTCGCGGGCGCAGCGGCTGCGGGTCGTGATCATCCCGGCCGCCTCGCCGAAGATCTTCGCCGGGCTGCGGCTGAGCCTGTCGCTGGCGCTGATCCTGATGGTGATCTCCGAGCTGTTCGGCGGCACCGACGGCATCGGCTACCAGCTCCTGCAGGCCCAGCGCGGCTTCGACACGCCCGCGGTGTGGGCCACGATCGCCCTGCTCGGCGTACTCGGTTACGTCGTGAACTCGCTGTTCGTGCTGGCCGAGCACCGGCTGCTGGGCTGGCACAGGCACGCAACCAGGAACGTCTGACCCCGGAAGGACGGTGCGGGAATCCGATGCGCACGATGATCGTCGGCGCCGGTATCGGCGGGCTGGCCACCGCGCTCAGCCTGCACGCGGCCGGGCTCGACTGCGTGGTCGTGGAGGCCGCCGACACGCTCGGGCCGCTCGGCGTGGGCATCAACCTGCAGCCGCACGCCGTACGCGAGCTGACCGAGCTGGGCCTGGGCGAGCCGCTGGCCGCCACCGGGGTCGAGACCAGCTTCATGACCTTCACCGACCGGTTCGGCGGCGAGATCCTGGCGCTGCCGCGCGGGCTGGCGGCCGGCTACCGGTGGCCGCAGTACTCCGTCCACCGCGGCGAGCTGCAGATGATGCTGCTGGCCGCGGTCGAGGACCGCGTCGGCCCGGTCCGGCTGGGCCTGCGCCTGACGGACTTCGAGCAGGACGGCTCCGGCGTCACGGTGACGCTGCGCGACCAGGTCTCCGGCCGGTCACTGCGCGAGCGGGCGGACGTGCTGGTCGGCGCGGACGGCGTGCTGTCGACGGTGCGCGCCGTGCTGCACCCGGCCGACGATCCGCTGCTGTGGGGCGGCATCCGCATGTGGCGCGGCGTGGCCGAGACCGCCTCGATCCTGGACGGCCCGATCCTCGACGGCTCGACGGTGCTCGTGTCGGGCTCGAACCTGGCCGGCAAGTTCGTCACCTATCCCATCTCGGCCGCCGACCCCACGCTGGTGAACTGGGTGGCCGAGGTGAAGGTGGGCGAGCCCGGCGTGGTGAAGGAGGCCGACTGGTCGCGCCCTGGCCGGATCGAGGACGTGGCGCCGCACTTCGCAAGCTGGGACTACCGGCACTTCGACATCCCCGCGCTCATGCGGGCCTCGCGCCGGATACTCGAATACCCCATGGTCGACAGGGACCCGCTGCCCTTCTGGGGCGAAGGACGGGTGACGCTGCTCGGCGACGCCGCCCACCCGCTCTACCCGGTGGGCTCGAACGGCGGCTCGCAGGCCGTCCTGGACGCGCGGGTGCTGGCCAGATGCCTGGCCACGATCGACGATCCGCGGGCGGCGCTGGCCGCCTACGAGGCGGAGCGGCGCCCTCCGACCTCGGCCCTGGTGCTGCTGCACCGGTCGCTGCCGATCGAGGAGACCGTCAGGCTGGTGGCCGAGCGGGCGCCTGACGGGTTCACCGACATCTCCGAGGTGCTCAGCGGGGCGGAGCTGGCCGCGATGGCCGAGGCCCAGCGCGGCATCACCGACTCCGACGTCCGCGCGCTCAACGAGCGCCCCTCCTGGAGCGTCTAGCCTTTCCAGCCCGGCACGGCCATGCGCACGTTCAGCGCGTGCTCGACGAGATGGATGAGCGCGCTCTTGACCGAGTCCTTGGATCTGGCGTCGAGCCTGACCAGCGGGATGTGCGGGGCCAGGGTCAGGGCGTCGCGTACTTCCGCGTCGCTGTGCGGGTACTGGCCGTCCCAGCCGTTCACGCCGACCACGAACGGAAGTTGCGCCTCTTCGAAGTAGTCGATGGCCGGGAAGCTGTCGGCCAGCCGCCGCGTGTCCACCAGCACCACCGCGCCGATGGCCCCGCGCACCAGGTCGTCCCACATGAACCAGAACCGGTGCTGTCCCGGCGTGCCGAACAAGTACAAGATCAGGTCGCGGTCGAGCGACACCCGGCCGAAGTCCATCGCCACGGTGGTGGTCGACTTCAGCGGTGTCAGGTTGAGATCGTCGATGCCGGCCGAAGCGTCGGTCATGACCGCCTCGGTCGTCAACGGCATGATCTCCGACACCGCGCCGACGAATGTCGTCTTCCCTACCCCGAAACCGCCGGCCACCACGATCTTGGTCGAGGTGAGGCCGGGGCTAGAGCCTGCGAAGTCCACTGAGCACCCTTTCCAGCAGGTTGACGTCTGGTCGTCCGGCTTCTAGCTGCGGCTGGTGCACGCGTACCAGACCTTCGGCCGCCATGTCGGCGATCAGCACGCGCACCACCCCGAGCGGGATCCGCAGCAGCGCCGACACCTCCGCCACCGACCTGACCTGCCGGCACAGCTGGCTGATCGCCTGATACTCCGGGGTGATGTGGGAGAACTCCCGGTGCTCGGCCGTCGCCGAGGAGACCAATGCCTCCATGGCGAGCTTCACCCGGGGAGCGGTCCGTCCTCCCGTCACCGCGTAAGGACGGACCGGTGAAGCGGGGTCAGGACTCGGCTGCGGTTGGGATTGGGGTCCCCAACCGCCGCTCGTCCATCTAGGGTCCGTCACGCGCCGTCACCTTGTCTGGCTGGCGCGCAGTTCCGCGCGCACCGCCGGAGTCAGCACCTGACCGGCGCGATCCACCATCAACGTCATCTGATACGCCACCAGCCCCATGTCACAGTCCGGGGCCGCCAGCACCGCCAGACACGAACCGTCACTGATCGACATGATCAGCATCAGCCCGCGCTGCATCTCCACGATCGTCTGATTGACCGCACCACCCTCGAACACCCGCGCCGCACCCTGCGTCAGGCTCACCAAGCCCGACGCGATCGCGGCCAGCTGATCAGCCCGGTCGGCCGGAAAGCCCGACGAGGCCGCCAGTGGCAACCCATCAGAAGAGACCACCACCGCATGCGCGACGCCCGGGACCGTGCTGACGAAGTCGGTGATCAGCCAGTCGACCCCGCGTGCCGCGTGGCTGAGGTCGTTCATGCCCCCTCCTCCCTGCCATCAATGTGGTTCTGACCGGACTGGAATGCTGCTCTGCCTTCGGTGATGTCGTCGCGGGCCGCCCGGAAGCCCTGCTGGAAGCTGGACAGACGGCTGCGCACCCGATCGGGCGAGACCGACGGCATCGGCGTCACGCCCTTGGGCGCGGCCGCGGTGTCGGCGGAACCCGGCACCAGGTTGGCCTTGGGCACCCGCTTGGGCAGCCCGGCGGACGTCGATTCGCCCTGGGCCGGCTCGGCCGCCGCCTGGGCGGCGCTCCAGCCGGCGTCCGACTTGGCCGAGCCCCAGCTGCCCGCGCTCTCGCCGCGGCCGAACCAGGCGGACTCGACGGCCGCGAAGATCGGCAGGTAGTCGTCGCCGTCCGTGGCCGGCTTGACCGAGGGGATCGGTCCGGTGGAGGCGACGTCGGGCTCGGGGAACTCGTAGCGCGGCCGGTGCTGCTGCGCTCCGGCGTCGGCCCGGTCGCTCCAGCCGTCGATCGGCGGCCGGGCGGCGGGCTGTCCGCTCTCGCCGTTCCAGGACGGGTTGCGCGGTGGCGTCCACACGTCGGAGATCTCGAAGCCGCCGGCTCTGGTGTTCTGGTCGGCGGGCCAGCCGCCGGCGTCCGGCGGCCACTGGGGCCAGGAGCCGCCCGCGTCGGGGTTCGACGGGTAGGACGGATGGCCGGGGCCGAGCCGGCCGGGGCCAAGCTGGTAGGTCGGCTCTGGCCAGTCGGTCGGCGCCGGCGCCGCCTGCAGCCCGGCGCCCGCGTACGGCTCGTCCCGCTGACCCGCCCCGGTGTACGGCGCCTCGCGCGGGCCCGCGCCGGCGAACGGGGCCTCGCGCGGCCCGGCGCCCGGGTAGGGCGACTCGTCGCGCTGACCCGCGCCCGCCTGCGGTTCCTCGCGCGGCCCGCTGCCCGTGGTCATGCCGGGGAAGGTCGGCGCGCCGTGGCCGAGCATCGCCTCGGGCACCAGCACCATCGCGGTCAGCCCGCCCGAGCTGTGCGGACGGAGCTGCACCCGGATGCCGTGCCGGTGCGCCAGCCTGGCGACCACGAACAACCCCATGCGCCGCGAGACGGAGACGTCCACCGACGGCGCGTCGGTCAGCCGCTCGTTGGCCTGGGCCAGTTCCTCCTGCGTCATGCCGATGCCGGAGTCCGTGATCGAGAGCATGACGCCGCCGCCGTCGATCCTGCTGCCCGACACGGTCACCCTGGTCTCGCGCGGCGAGAACGACAACGCGTTCTCCACCAGCTCGGCCAGCAGGTGGATGACGTCGTTGACGGCCTGACCGGCCACCGAGACGCCGTCGGGCACCTGGAGGACCACCCGCTCGTAGTTCTCCACCTCCGACAGCGAGGCACGGGCCACGTCGACCAGCTTCACCGGCTGGCTCCACCGGCGCGGCGGGTCCTGGCCGGCCAGCACCAGCAGGTTCTCGCTGTTGCGCCGCATGCGGGTGGCCAGATGGTCGAGCTTGAACAGGTTCCCGAGCCGCTGCTCGTCCTGCTCGCCCTGCTCCAGGCCGTCGATCAGGGTGATCTGCCGTTCGACCAGCGTCTGGCTGCGGCGCGACAGGTTCACGAACATCGCGTTGACGTTGCTGCGCAGCCGCGACTCCTCGCCCGCCAGGCGGACCGCCTCGCGGTGCACCTCGTCGAAGGCCCGCGCCACCTCGCCGATCTCGTCGTGGGTGGTGACGCCGATCGGGGTGACGGGGACGACCGTGCCGTCCGTGCTCTCCCTGAGCTGGCGCACGGTCTCCGGGAGGCGGTGGCCGGCCACGTCCAGGGCCTCGCCGCGCAGCTTGCGCAGCGGCCTGATCAGCGAGCGGGCGATCAGCGAGATGATCGCCAGCACCACGATGAGCAGCAGCAGGATGAGCCCGCCGGAGATCAGCGCCGAGCGGTTGGCCGCGTCCTCCAGCCCGCGGGCCCGCAGGATGACCGAGGACGCCAGCGTCTTCTCCACGCTGCGTAACGCGTCGATCTTCCCGGTGCTGACGTCGAACCAGGTGCTCACGTCCTTGTCCGGCCGCACGCCGATGCTCAGCGGCCGGCTCTCCGCCGACTGGGCCATGGCCCGCAGGCGGAACAGGTCGGTCTGGTCGACGTCCCTGCCGACGACCGTGTTGCGGTAGAGCTCGAGCTGGTCGAGCGTGGCCAGGGTGGCGAACAGCGCCTCTTCGCTCTCCTCCTGGGCCTTGGCGGCGGTGAGCGCGTCGAGCTCGCCGCTGTCGAAGGCCTTCTTGTCGAGCGCGCTGGCCAGGATGCCGCGCTGCTTGGACGCCTGCACCTTGGCCCGGCTGATCGCGGCCATGGCGCTGGCGCTGTGTGAGACCTCGTCGTCCACCGCCACCTGGCCCACCTGGTCGTGGAACTGCAGCAGGGCGGAGATGATCTGCGAGTACTTCTGGATCAGCGGCAGCGGCTGGATCTTGCCCGCGGCCGTGTCGCGCAGCGACTTGATCTCCTGCAGGCGGCGCAGCACCGGACGTACCGCGTCGCCGTGGGTGTCCGCGATCACGTCGGCGCGCCGCTTGGCCTCGCCGATCAGGTTGTCGACGCTGCTGTAGGTGGTGCGGAGCTGGGGCAGGCGGTCTTCCGGCCGGCCCTGCGCGATGTAGAGAGCCGTCTGGTCGCGTTCGAACGACAGCTCGTGCGTGACGGCGCCGATCTGTTCACTGAGCTCGGCGACCTCTCTCAACGTCTGGTAGCCGCTGGCGTCCGCGAGCGAAGTGACGACGTTCAGCCCGCCCAGTCCCACGGCCACCGCCGTGGGGACGACGATCAGCGCGACAAGGCGCGATCGCACGCGCCAGTTGCCCAGGCCGAACCTGCTCGAGGATGGCTTGGGCACCCGGCGCTTCTGGTGCCCGTGCGGCTCGCGGTCGGCGGAAGCTTCATCGCTCTGCGTTCTCACTTGCCTTCGCAACCTCTCGCCCCGGAGGGGAATTCTCGATGACCATGCGGTGAATGCTTGTGGGGGCCATTCGTACAATCGAGATGAGGGTCATTTGAGCACAGGTGATGGCTACGTCCAACCACCAAAAGTGCCTCATCGAGGCATATATCCCGATTCGTCCGAAAATTTGGATCGGAATCGGTATAACGCCTCTCACCTGCTGGAACAGGCTGCCTCATGCGCCTCACACGATCATTTAAAGATCGTTAGGAAGATCGTAAGCATGACATCAGCGACACCGCCGCACCCACACGTCACTCCTTTCACACCGGGCCCGATTCTGCGATTTTCCCCTCGCACCAATTTGTCACGATATAGCGTCACATTGGCATTGCAACCTCAAGTGTTAGCTTCGCAATAACCCGTCATCCAGGTGGTACCTACCGTCGGACCCCATGCTGTGCGTCAGGCACGCAGCCCCGGGAGGCAGCCCTCCCGGTTCCCCCTCCTGGCACCACCGCACCCCTGTGAAGGGAGTCCCAGACATGAGGCTTGGCCGCCATTCCAAGGCCGCCGTCATCGGGTTTGTCCTGGCACTCGGAGCCGTCGCGTGCAGCGGCGCCGGCTCCGGCTCGGCCAGCGCGCCGCCGTCCGCGTCCGCCAGCGGAGGCGCGCTGGAGAAGACGAAACTGAAGGTCGCGACCCTCCCCGCCATCGACAGCGCCGCCATCTACGTCGCGATCGACCAGAAGCTCTTCGAGAAGGAGGGGCTGGAGGTCACCCCGCAGGTCGTGCAGGCGGCACCCGAGGCCATCCCCATGCTGCGGAACGGCGAGATCGACGCCATGTTCGGCAACTACGTGTCGATGTTCCAGGCCCACGACAAGAACGTGATCAAGCTGCGCATCCTGGCCGAAGGATCGCGCGCGGCGCCCGACTCGCTGAGCATCATGGCGCTGCCCGACTCGCCCATCAAGACGCCGAAGGACCTCGAGAACAAGACGATCAACGTCAACGTCCTGCACAACTTCCAGGAGCTGGCGCTGACCCAGGTGCTCAAGGCCAACGACGTCGACCCGGCGAAGATCAAGTACGTGCCCGTGACGTTCCAGAACATCATGCCGTCGTGGAAGGGCGGCCAGATCGACGCCGCCTACCTGGGCGAGCCCATGGTCACCGCGGCCACGTCGCAGATGGGCGCGCGCAAGATCATCGACCCCGCCTCCGGGCCGGCCAAGGAGTTCCCGATCTCCGGCTACGTCGGCACCCAGGAGTGGTACGACCAGAACCCCAAGACCGCCGCCGCCTTCCAGCGGGCCATCCACAACGCCGCCAAGATGATGGAGAACAACCGTGAGGTGGTGGCCAAGGTGCTGCCGAACTTCACCCAGATCGACGCGGCGACGGCCGCCACGGTGACCTTCCCGTTCTTCTCCAGCTCCGACAACGCCACCAGACTCCAGCGCGTCGCCGACTGGATGATGGAGGCCAAGTGGCTCGCCAGGGAAATCGACGTCAAGACGTTGATGTCGGCGACCGCTTCAGGGTGAGCGCCGCCACCGTACTCGCCCGCCCGGTGACGGCCGCCACCAGGTGGTCGCGCCGGGCCGGCGGGGTGCTCGCGTTCGTCGTCCTGCTGGAACTGCTCAGCAGGACCGGCCTGGTCGACGCGGAGTTCCTGCCGCCCGCCACGGAGATACTCCAGCGGGCCGGCGAGCTGCTGCTCGATCCGGCGTTCCGCACGCACGCCGCCACCAGCCTGCTGGCCTGGGCGGCCGGGCTGGGCCTGGCGGCGGCGATCGCGGTGCCGCTCGGCCTGCTGCTGGGCAGCGTCCCGATACTCGACGCGGCCATGCGCTCGGTGGTGGAGTTCCTGCGTCCCATCCCGTCGGTGGCGCTCATCCCGCTGGTCGCGCTGGTCATCGGGACCGACCTGCGGCTGCGCATCACGCTGGTGGTCTACGCCGCGCTGTGGCCCATCCTCTACAACACCATGTACGGCCTGCGCGGCGTCGACCCGGTGGCCAAGGAGTCGCTGCGCTCGTACGGGTTCGGTCGGCTCGCGGTGCTGCTGCGGGTGTCGCTGCCGTCGTCGGCGCCGTTCATCACCACCGGGCTCAGGCTGTCGGCCGGGGTGGCGCTCATCCTGACCGTGAGCACGGAGATCGTGGCCGGGCGGGGCGAGGGCATCGGCGTGTTCATCTTCTTCGCCGGCCTGGCGGTGCCCGCGCGGATGGTGGACATCCTGGCCGGCGTGTTCTGGGTGGGCCTGTTCGGCGTGCTCGTCAACGCGCTGCTGGTGGCCGCCGACCGCCGGGCCTTCCGCTGGCACCACGAACGGCTGGGGGCGCGCACATGAAGACCGCGCCAGTGAAGACCACGCCAGTGAAGACCGCGCCCATGAAGACCGCGCTGTTCCGGGTGTGCGTGCTGGTGGTGCTCGTCGGGGTCTGGGAGGGCGCCACGCGGCTGGCGGCCAGCACGTTCTTCCCTCCGCCCGCGGAGATCGTGCTGCGCATGGGGACCATGTGGTTCTCCGGGCCGCCCGAGCGGCTGTTCCTGACCGACATGGCCGTGCAGAACATCCTGCCCAGCCTGGGCCGGATGGCCGTCGGCTTCACCGTCGGCGCGCTGCTCGGGGTGCTGCTCGGGCTGGCGATCGGCATGTCGGCCCGGGTGTACGACTACCTCGACGGCGTGCTGCAGTTCCTGCGCGCGATCCCGCCCCCGGCGCTGGTGACCGTGTTCCTGGTGGTGTTCGGCTTCGGGGTGAAGATGCAACTGGCGTTCATCGTGTTCAGCATCGTCTGGCCGGTGCTGCTGAACACCGCCGACGGGGCGCGCTCGGTCGAGCCGCTGCACCTGGACACCAGCCGGGTGTTCAGGCTGTCGCGGGCCGAGCGGATCCGCCGGATCGTGCTGCCGTCCGCGCTGCCGAAGATGTTCGCCGGGCTGCGGCTGGCGTTGTCGCTCTCGTTGATCGTCATGGTCTTCTCCGAGCTGCTGCCCGGGACCACGAACGGGATCGGGTTCCAGCTCACCGACGCCTGGTCGATGTTCGACCTGCCTGCCATGTGGGCCGGAATCGTGCTTCTCGGCGTGCTCGGATATGTGCTCAACGAGCTGTTCCTGGTGGTGGAACGGCGCGTGCTCGCCTGGCATCACCAGGCGCAGCAAGTGTCGGAATAGCCTTCGCCGCAAATGCGCACGCCCGGCGCGCCTCGCGCCGGGCGTGCTCGCGTTCACACCCCTGTTGACCTGGGACGATTCGGACAATTCGGCTGGATGACAGCATTTCCTGAAATTGCGGCAATAGAGAATAAGCTTGGGGCAGACATTAACCGGGAAATGGCGTCCCCGAACGTTGAGTATGGGTATGTCGGAATCCATCTGGAAGCCGGGGAGGGCGACCAGGATCTAGATCGGATCACCGACACACAGGAAACGAATGACCGTGAAGATGAAAAGCGTAATCCGCCACCGGCGGGCCGCCACACTCGCTCTGGCCACGTTGGCCACCGGCGCCGTACTCCTGCCGCTCGGTCAGGTCGCCAGCGCCCAGACCGGGGTGACCACCGGCGCCATCGCCCAGACGAGCGCCGCCACGCTCGTCCACGAGAAGCCCGCGCTCGGCTGCCGTCACCGTCACTGCGGCCCGCGCTGGTGGGGCGGCTGGCGTCACCGCCACTGCCACCGTCACCGCCACTGCCACGGCAGGGTCGGACCGCAGGGCCCGGCCGGACCGCAGGGCCCGCAGGGTCCCGCCGGCCCGCAGGGGCCGCAGGGTCCTCCCGGACCTCCCGGAAAGGTGGTCAAGTGGCCGCACAAGCCGTGGCCGTGGTTCCCGTTCAAGCCGTGGCACTCGCACCACCGTCCCGACCTGTACAGCACGCAGGCCGCGCCGGGTGACGCGTCCCGCGACAACCAGGGCCGGGACTACTGGTCCCCGAACAACCAGGGCCAGGACTACTGGGCCCCGGACAACCAGGACGAGGCGAGCTTCGACCCGGGGCAGGCCGGTCCGGACGCCCTCTCGCCGGAGAACTTCGACCCGCTGGCGCTCGCCCGCCAGGAGTCGGGCGACCAGAACCTCGACCAGCTGTTCCCTGAGCAGGACGCCGACGAGGCCGCCCCGCAGCAGGACACAGCGGACGAGGCCGCCCCGGAGCAGGAGAACCTGGGCCAGGATGACCTCGGTGGCCAGGAGAACCTGGGCCAGGATGACCTCGGTGGCCAGGAGAACCTGACGCCGGAAGACCAGCCCCAGGAGTGACCACGTGCTCCTCGGGACGGCCCGCCCGGTTCAGGTGATCGGGCGGGCAGGTCTCCGACCCACCTGACGCACGACCGGCCTCCGCTCGATCCGGCCGCGATCTCGACGACGAGTTGCGGACGGGCCTTTCGGAGGCCCTATATTCCCTCGACGGACCCGGCCGTACGCCCGCGCGTGCCGTGTGAGCACCGGTGATGTGGATCTTCACGGGTGTCGCTCGGCGATCAGCCAGGAGTAAGATCGCGTCCGAAATATTCATACGACATGTGCAGCTATTCCCGGTTTCGATAGAGTCGCCATGTTGTCCCTGGTCTCGCTCCCCCCGAGGAATTCGCCTTGCTCGAGATAGACAACCTCTCCCACGTTTACGGCGGCGGCGGCCCCAACGAGCACCGCGCCATCGAAGGACTCAGCCTGAGCGTCGCCGAAGGTGAGCTGTTGTGCATCGTCGGGCCGTCGGGGTGCGGAAAGTCCACGCTGCTGCGTTCCATCGCCGGCCTCATCACGCCCACCGGCGGTGAGATCAGGGTCGAGGGCAACCTGGTGCGCCAGACGCCCGACAACCTGGCCGTCGTCTTCCAGGACTACAGCCGCTCGCTCTTCCCCTGGATGTCGGTGGCCGACAACGTGGCGTTGCCGCTGCGCCGCAAGAGCCTCGACAAGCGTCAGCGCCGCGAGGCCGCGCACGAGGCGCTGGAGTCCGTCGGCCTCTCCGACGCCGGGCGCAAGTACCCGTTCCAGCTGTCCGGCGGCATGCAGCAGCGCGTGGCGATCGCGCGGGCGCTGGCCTACCGTCCGTCGCTGATGCTCATGGACGAGCCGTTCGGCTCCGTGGACGCCCAGACCCGCGAGGACCTGGAAGACCTGGTGCTCAAGGTACGCAGCCACCACCAGATGACCATCGTGCTGATCACGCACGACATCGACGAGAGCGTCTACGTGGGCGACCGCGTGGTGGTGCTGTCCAAGGCGCCCGCGCAGGTGGTGGGCGACCTGAAGGTGGACCTGCCGTCGCCGCGCGACCAGATCACCACCCGCGAGGACCCGAACTTCGTGCACCTGCGCGCCGAGGTCGGCCGCATGGTCCGCGGCCACGCCGCCGCGGTCTGACCTGCCCGGCGC
This sequence comes from Nonomuraea antri, assembly GCF_013283785.1. Taxonomy (GTDB): domain Bacteria; phylum Actinomycetota; class Actinomycetes; order Streptosporangiales; family Streptosporangiaceae; genus Nonomuraea; species Nonomuraea antri. The sequence goes on along the minus strand of NZ_JABCPZ010000062.1, from coordinate 19,382 downwards.
GGGGTCCGGGGCGCGTCCGCGCGGGCCGGACATCGCACCAAGGTCGTACATCCGGGGTTTGATCGCCTGCCCGTGAATGGGCTCCGCGGTGCGATGTGGAGCCGGGCCCGCGCGAGGCAATCTCAGCGGGTGAACCCGATCGATCGACCGGCTCGCGCCCCGCGCGGCGGGCGGCCCAGGCACGGGCGGCTCAGGCTAGGGCGGCTCAGGCTAGGGCGGCTCAGGCGCAGTCTGCTCGCCGCGCTGCTCGCCGCCTCGCTGGCCGCGCCGGTGATGGGCGCGGCCCGCCCCGCGGCGGTCCCCGCGCCCGACCCGGGCCGCCTGCCACCGCTGACCGACGCGAGCCCCGCCACCCTCGCCCGGCGATACGCGGCCACCCATGACGCCGTACGCGCGGCCCAGCGGATGGCCGCCGGCCACGGCGATCGCCGCCGGGCCTCGATGCTGGCCGGCATGGCCGATCCGGCCCGGCGGTTCCTGTCCTTCGACGGCCGTGACGGGGGCCGGGCCGTCGAGGTCTTCGGCGACCTGGCCGACGCCGGGACGATCGCCGTCGTGGTGCCGGGGGCCGACACCAACCTGGACAAGTACGGGCTCCTGCGCGGCGGCTCGATGCGGCTGCACGCGGCGATCGGCGGGCGGTCCGCGGTCGTGGCCTGGCTCGGCTACCGCACGCCCAGCACCCTGAGCCTCCAGTCGCTGACCGCCGACCTGGCCGACGCCGGGGTGCCGGCGCTGCGGGCGTTCGTGCGCGAACTGGCCGCGATCAAGCCGGGCGCGCGGGTCTCCCTGGTGTGTCACTCCTACGGCTCGGTGGTGTGCGGGCGGGCGGCGTCCGGCCTGGACGTGGCCGACCTCGTCCTGTACGGCAGCGCGGGCGTGACCGCCGAGACCGCGGCCGGCCTGCGGACCAGGGCGACCGTCTGGGCCGGGGTGGGCGCCGGCGACTGGATCTCCGAGGTGCCGAACGTGCGCTGGCGGCTGCCGTTCGCCACGGTCGGCCTCGGTGCCGACCCGGTCTCCCCCGGCTTCGGCGCCCGGGTCTTCCCCGCGGGGAACGGCGGTCACAGCGACTACCTGCGGGCCGGGTCCGTGGCACTGGAGAACATCGCCAGGATCGTCAGCGGCGGGAACCCGCTCCCGGCAGGCGCCGATGGCTGACCCGACCGGCCACCGCACCGCGCCGGGGGGCCTGGTCCCGCGGGTCGTCGCGGCGACCCCGGCCGGCCGTGATCGCGGCCTGGACGCCCTGCGCGCGCTGGCCATCCTCGGCGTGGTGCTCGGCCACTGGCTGGTGACCGCCCTGGTCGCCGACAGCGGGACGCTGCGCACCACGAGCCCGCTGCGCGCGCTGCCCGAGTTCGTGCCGCTCTCCTGGGTGTTCCAGACGCTGGCGGTCTTCTTCCTGGTCGGCGGATACGCGGGCGCGCGCGGACACGCACGCTCCATGGCCGCGGGCGAGACGTACCGGCACTGGCTGGGCGCCCGGCTGGCCAGGCTGGCCCGTCCCGTCGTGCCGGTGGTCGCGGTGTGGGCCGTGGTGGCGGTGGCGATGCTCGCGGCGGGCGTCGACCTGGACACCGTGCGCGCGCTGGCCAAGCTGGTGTGGTCCCCGCTGTGGTTCCTGCTGGTCTTCGCGGCGCTGACGGCCGCCACCCCGCTCGCGGCACGCCTGCATCCGGCCTGGCCGCTGCTCACGGTGGCCCTGGTGGACGCGGCCCGCTTCGGCCTGGACGCCCCCGCCTGGCTCGGCTGGATCAACGTGGCCGCCGGCTGGCTGGTCCCCTACTGCCTGGGCGCCCACCTGAACCGGCCCCACCGGGGCGGGCCGGGAGACCAGGGCGAGCCGGAGTGCCGGGGCGGATCGGGATGCCAGGGCGGATCTGGGTGCCAGGGCGGCCTGGGCGGTCCGCGCACCCGGCGGGCGGCGTGGGGGCTGCTGGCCGGTGGGGTCGTGGCCACCGCGGGGCTGGTACTGGGCGCGGGCTATCCGGCGGCCATGGTCGGGGTGCCGGGCGCGCCCGTCTCGAACCTCGACCCGCCCACGCTCGCCGCCGTCACCTTCGGCCTGGCGCAGAGCGGCGCCGCGCTGCTCCTGCTCGGCCCGTTGCGCCGGCTGCTGCGCCGGCCCGCCGCGTGGGCGGCCGTGGCGCTCGCCAACCTGGCCGCCATGACGATCTTCCTCTGGCACCAGACCGCCATGATCGCGGTGACCGCGCTCGGGCTGGTGGCCGCGCGACCGCTGCCCGGCCTGCACACCGTGCCCGACGGCCCGGGGTGGGTGGCGGCCCGGCTGGCCTGGACGCCGGGGTTCGCGCTCGCCCTGCTGGTCTGCGTCGCCGCCTTCCACGCCCACGAGCGAGCCTCGGGGCGATCCGGCTCTCCGGTGCCCGGGCGTGACCGGGTGGCTCCGGGCGGATGATCGCCCCGGGCGTGGTCCGGTTGTTATCGTGACGCGGATGCCGACCCTTCATGTGCCCTACCACCTCGACGAGCACGTCCCCGATCTCAACGTCCCGCTGCCGCCGGGCGCGGACGTCGCCGAGCTGACCGTGGACCTCCCCGACGCGGACGTCTGGACCAGGTTCGCCGGGCTCTACGACGCCGTCGCCGAGTCCGTGGCGCGCACGGCGCGTGGCGGCGCGCCCGCGGCCGTCGTGTCAGGAGACTGCACGGTGACGATCGGCATGCTGGCCGGGCTGCAGCGGGCCGGGATCGACGCCTCGGTCGTCTGGTTCGACGCGCACGGCGACCTCCAGACGCTGGAGACGACCCCGTCCGGCTACCTCGGCGGCATGGCGCTGCGGTTCCTGCTCGGCTACCGTCCTGATCTCGTCGCCGACCGGCTCGGCCTGCGTCCGCCGCCGGTGGATCGGGTGGTGCTGGTCGACGGCCGCGATCTCGACCCGCCGGAGTCGGCGTTCCTGGCGTCGGCGCCGCTGCGGCGGCTGTCGCTGGCGGAGGTGTCCGCGGCGGCGCTGCCGTCCGGGCCGCTGCTGGTGAACCTCGACCTGGACGTCCTCGACCCCGGCGAGCTGCCCGGGCTGCGCTATCCGGCGGATGGCGGCCCGGACGTGCCCGCGCTGCTGCGGGCGGCCGCCGCCGTGCTCGGCTCCGGACGGGTCGCCGGGCTCAACGTCGCCTGCACCTGGCACGGCGGCAGGCCAGACCCGGACGGCGTCCGCGCGCACCTGGTGTCGGCGCTGCTCACCAGCCTCCTGGCGGCCTAGCGGAAACGGCGGACAGCCGGAAAAGCCGATGCCGCCCGGCACGTGGCCGGGCGGCATCGGGCGGGCCGGCGTCAGGCCGGCGTGTGCATGTGGCGGGTCAGCGCGTGTTCCACCAGCGTGATCAGAGTCGATTTGACCGAGTCCCTGGCCCTGGCGTCCAGCCGGATGACCGGCGTGTGCCCGCCGATGGACAGCGCCTCGCGGATCTCGTCCTCGTTGTGCAGGAACTGCCCGTCCCAGCCGTTGATCCCGATCACGAACGGCAGCTTCGCCTCTTCGAAGTAGTCGATCGCCGGGAAGCTGTCGGCCAGCCGCCGCGTGTCGACCAGCACGACCGCGCCGATCGCGCCTTTGACCAGGTCGTCCCACATGAACCAGAACCGGTGCTGTCCTGGCGTGCCGAACAGGTACAGGATCAGGTCGCGGTCCAGCGAGACGCGGCCGAAGTCCATCGCCACCGTCGTGGTGGTCTTGTTCGGCGTGAGCGAGACGTCGTCGACGTGCGCGGAGGCGTCCGTCATGACCGCTTCCGTGGTCAGCGGCAGGATCTCCGAGACCGCGCCAACGAACGTCGTCTTGCCCACGCCGAAGCCCCCGGCCACGACGATCTTCGTCGAGGTCAGGCCGGGGCTAGAGCCTGCGAAGTCCACTGAGCACCCTTTCGAGCAGGTTGAGGTCCGGCTTTCCCGCGTCCAGCGCAGGCTGGTGCACGCGGATCAGGCCCTCCGACGCCATGTCGGCGATCAGCACCCGGACCACGCCCAAAGGCTGGCGTAAAAGGGCGGAGATCTCAGCCACTGACCGGACGTTCCGGGTCAGGTTGATGATCGCCTGATACTCCGGACTAAGTAGAGAAATGTCTTGGTATTCCGACGTCACGGAGGACACCAGCGCCTCCATGGCGAACTTCATCCGCGGGGCCGTCCGCCCCCCGGTCACGGCATAGGGCCGTACCAGGGAGCTCGGCTTCTGCGGACGTGGCGCCGCCGGATGCGGCGGAGTGCTATCACCAGCCCAACCCTGACCTGACACCATGATCTCCTGTCACCGCCACCTAGCGGGGGCGGGTGGCCTGCAGTTCAGCGCGTACGGCAGGCGTGAGCACCTGACCGGCGCGCTCGACGAGCAGCGTCATCTGGTAGGCCACCAGGCCCATGTCGCAGTCGGGCGCGGCGAGCACGGCCAGGCACGAACCGTCGCTGATCGACATGATCATCAACAGGCCGCGCTGCATCTCGATGACCGTCTGGGTCACCATGCCGCCCTCGAACACCCGGGCGGCGCCCTGGGTCAGACTGATCACACCTGAGGCGACCGCGGCGAGCTGGTCGGCCCGGTCCTTGGGGAAACCCTCGGAGAAGGCCAGCGGCAAACCGTCGGACGAGACCACGACCGTGTGTGCCACGCCGGGCACGTTGTTCACGAAGTCAGTGATCAGCCAGCTGATGCCACGCGCTCCCTGGCTCAGTTCTCTCATTTCTCCTCCTCATTCTCTTCTCCGCGGGTGAAGGCGCGGCCTTGCCGCACACCCTGCTGGAAACTGGAGAGCCGGCTACGCAACCGCTCCGGCGAAACCTGCGGCGCCGGGGACGTGAGCGGGGGCTCGGCCAGGCTCGCCGTACCGGGCACCAGGTTGGCCTTGGGCACGCGGCGCGGCAGCCCGGAGGACGTGGTGCCCCCCTGGGCCGGCTGCGCGGCGGCCTGCGCGGCCTGGAAGCCGGAGTCGGCGGGCGACGACCAGGTCGCGCCCGCGCCCGAGGCGCCCGGCCGGCGCTGCGGCAGCCCACCGCGTCCCAGCGGCGGCGCCGACGGCGCGGCCGTCTCCGGCGGCGCGGCAGATGGCGCGGCAGGTGGCGCGACCGGCGGCGGGGGCGCCGACAGGTCGGCGGGCACGGCCGGCTGCACGGCGGTCACCTCGTGCTCGGCCTCGGGCTCCGGCTCTGGCCGGCGGAACCAGTCGGAGCCGACCGACGAGAAGATCGGCAGGAACTCCTCGCTCTGCTCCTCGATGGGCGAGGAACGCACCACGGGGAGCGGGCCGGTCATGTCCTGCGAGGTGTAGTCGCCGGGCCCGAACGGGTTGTGCGGCGCGCCGCCGTTCTGCTGGAAGGCGTCGGCGGGCTTGGACTCCTCGCCGTACTGCGGCCACGGCTTCTGCTCGGACTCGAACAGCCCCCGGCGCTGCGGCTGGTCGCCGAAGGACGACCAGCGCGGCTCGTCGCGCGACTCGGGCGGCTCGGTGGCGAACGACGGCCAGCGCGGCTCGTCCTGAAGCGGCGGCGGCTGCTCCGCGAACGACGGCCAGCGCAGCTCGTCGGACTGCGGGGCGGCGGCGGGCGGCTCGGCGAACGAGGGCGGCTCGGCGAACGAGGGCCAGCGCGGCTCCTCGGGACGCGCGCCACCCAGATCGCCGAAGCCCGACGCCGGCTCACCGAACGACGGGGCGACCTCGCCGAACGACGGAGCAGGCTCACCGAACGACGGGGCGGGCTCGCCGAAGGACGGCCCCGGCTCACCGAAGGACGGCGCGCGCTCACCGAACGACGGGGCCGCCGGCTCCTCGCTGAACGACGGCCACTTCGCCTCGTCCTCGGCGAACGACGGCCAGTTCCCGGTGCCGCCTGGCACGTTCCCGGCGCTGCCGGGCGCGGGCAGCGAGCCCGGCCACTGGGTGTCCATCGGCGTGTCGACCCTGGGCGCGGGCGCCGCGAGCGCGCCGGTGTCGGCGGGCTGGTTGAACATGCTGGGGTCGAACGAGGTGAACGCCTCGTACTGACCGCCCTGCTGCGGCTTGCCCTGGGCGCCGGTGATGAGCATGTCGGGCATGAGCACCTGGGCGCTGAGCCCGCCGGTCTCGCGCATCTTGAGCTGGACCCTGATGCCGTGGCGCAGGGCCAGGCGGCCGACCACGAACAGGCCCATGCGCCGCGACACCGACACGTCCACGACGGGCGGGTTCGCCAGCCGCCAGTTGGCCTCGTTCAGCTCGTCCGGGCTCATGCCGATGCCCAGGTCGTTGATGGTCACCAGGGCGCCGCCCTCGACGGCGGTGCTGGTCACCTGGACGCGGCTCTCGCGCGGCGAGAAGGAGATGGCGTTCTCGATCAGCTCGGCCAGCAGGTGGACGGCGTCGGTGACGGCGGGGCCGACGATCAGCGTGCCCGAGGGGATCTGGATCTGGACCCGCTCGTAGTTCTCGACCTCCGACAGCGAGGCGCGGGCGATGTCGACCAGCGGCACCGGCTCGCTCCACTTGCGCGCGGCCTCCTGGCCGGCGAGGACCAGCAGGTTCTCGCTGTTGCGGCGCATGCGGGTGGCCAGGTGGTCGAGGCGGAACAGGTTCGCGAGCCGCTGCTCGTCCTCTTCGCCCTGCTCCAGGCCCTCGATGAGCTGCAGCTGCCGTTCGACCAGCGTCTGGCTGCGGCGCGAGAGGTTGACGAACATGGAGTTGACGTTGGCGCGCAGCTTGGCCTCGTCACCGGCCAGCCGGATGGCCTCGCGGTGGACCTCGTCGAACGCCCGCGCCACTTCACCGATCTCGTCGCGGGTGTTGACGCCGACCGACGGGACGTCGGGCACCTGCGCGCCGTCACCGGATTCGCGCAGCACGCGGACGGTCTCGGGCAGCCGGGTGGTGGCCACCTGGAGCGCCTCGGCACGCAGCCGGCGCAGCGGGCGGACCAGCGAACCGGCCACGCGGGTGGTGATGACCAGCACGAGCAGCAGCAGGACCAGGATGGTCGCGCCGGAGACGATCGCGTTCTGCTGCTCGGAGTCGCTCAGCTCGCGGGTCCTGGTCACGATCTTGTTGGCCAGGCTGTCTTCGATCTTGCGCAGTGCGTTGCCGGTCAGCGTGGTGCTGTCGTACCAGAGGCTGAGGTCGCGGGTGGTGGTGACGTCCAGGTTGCGGATCTGGTTGTAGGCGCGCAGCTGGGCCAGGGCGCGCTGGCGCATGGCGTCGGCGCGGTCGATCTGCGGCCCGCGCAGGCCCGTCTGGTAGGCCAGCAGGTCCTCGGCGGAGGCCTCCTGCTGGAAGGTGGCCAGCTCGGCCTGCTGCCGGTTCCAGGAGCCGAGGAAGTCGGACAGGTCGTCGTAGTCCAGCTTGGTCTCGACCAGGGCGACGATCAGGATGACCTGCTGGCGGGCGATCTCTTCCTTGACCGCCTCCAGCGCGCCGAGCGCGGCGATGTCACCCTGCAGCCGGTCGTCGTTGACGCCGGTGCCGAGGTCCGCCTGCACCGACGAGAACACGTTGATCATCGTCGAGTACACGCTGATGACGGCGCGCGGGGGGACACTGCGCGCGATGAGCGAGTCGCGCAGGCTGTCGAGCCCGGTCAGCCAGCGCCGCATGGCGGCCACGCTGTCCTGGACGCGCGCCGAGTGCGACTCGTCGATGGCGCTCAGCGCCGTCATGACCTGCTTCCTGGCCGCGTCGGACGCCTGCCGCTGGGTGCGGATCTGCGTCATGCGCCCGGCCTTGAGCGCGCCGGCGCCGAACCACGCGGTGAGCGTGCGTTCCTTGGCCAGCTCGTGGTTGAGCGTGCCGATGCGCTGGACCAGCTCGGCGACCTGGGTCAACCGGCGGTACTCGGCGCTGGTGCCGATGGCGTTGGCCAGCTGCACGCCGGCGAGGAGCACGCCCACGATGGTGGGGATGAGGATGAGCGCGATCAGCCTTGAGCGCACGCGCCAGTTCCCCAGCCGGAACCGTCCGCCTGTGTACTCCCCTGACCGCGTGTGCCGGGGGTTTTCCGTCCTCACTGACTCTCGCAACCTCTCGCCGTTACGTGCTCGAAAAATCTGACACGCGTGTGGCGCATGGGATTCTGCGGGCTGGGTAATTGGAACACAACCCGTACCAGATCGGCCAACCGAACATATCCCATCAAACACGACCAAAGTGGCTCATCTGGTCGCATTTCGCCGTACACGTTTTCAGGCAGGCCGGAACGAATCCCGCTCAGCCGGCGCCGCGTGCTTCACCATCAGGTGCCGGGTGACCGAGTACTCCTGTACCGCTTCCTGGCTCATGTCCTTGCCGAACCCGCTGCCCTTGACGCCGCCGTGCGGCGCTTCGCTGGCGATGGGCAGGTGGTCGTTCACCCAGGTCACGCCCACATCGAGCCGGTGGGCCACCCGCATCGCCCTGGCCACGTCCCGCGACCAGACCGACGAGGCCAGACCATAGCGGGTGTCGTTGGCCAGGCGCACCGCCTCGTCCTCGCCGTCGAACGGCAGGACCACCAGAACCGGTCCGAACAGCTCACCCTGCACGATCTCGCTCGATTGTGCGACATCTGTTACAAGAGTGGGCGGGTAGTAGAAGCCGGGGCCCTCGATCGGCTCGCCGCCGCAGACCACCCGGCCACCGGCGCGGGAGACGAACCCGTGCACCCGCTCCCGGTGCGCGGCCGAGATCAGCGGGCCGATGTCGGTGGCCGGGTCCCAGGGGTCGCCCACGGTGATTTTGGCAAGAGTTGCCCGAAGTGCCTCGACCGCGTCACCGTAGGTTTCCCTGGCGACGTAGACGCGCGTGGCGGCCGTGCAGTCCTGTCCGGTGTTGTACGTGGCGCCCATCGCCACGCCGCGGGCCATCTCCTCCAGGTCGGCGTCCGCGAAGACCAGGGCCGGGGCCTTGCCGCCGAGCTCCAGGTGCACCCGCTTGAGCGTCTGGGCGGCGCCGGTCATCACGGCCCGTCCGGTCTCGGTGGAGCCGGTGACGCTGACCACGTCCACGCCGGGGTCGGTGACCAGCGCCTGGCCCACCTCGGCGCCGCCGGTGATCGCCTGCACGAGCCCGTCGGGCGCGCCCGCCCGGGTGAACAGCTCGGCCAGCCGCAGCGTGGTGCGCGGCGTCTGCGGCGCGGGCTTGATCACCACCGCGTTGCCCGCGGCCACCGCCGGGCCGACCTTCCACACGCCCATGATGAACGGGAAGTTCCACGGCGAGATCGAGCCGACCACGCCGACCGGACGGCGCAGCATGACCGAGGTGTAGCCGGCGCTGAACACGCCCGCGCCCGATCCGTCCAGCGAGCGCGCGGCGCCGGCGAAGAAGCGCAGGTTGTCCACCGCGAACGGCAGCTCGCCGTCCCTGAACACGGCCGCCGGCTTGCCCGTCTCCTCCACCTCCAGCCTGGTCAGCTCCTCGGCGTCGGACTCGACCAGATCGGCCAGCCGCAGCAGCAGTCTGGCCCGGTCGGCGGGGGTGGTCTGCGACCACTCGGCGAAGGCGTTCCTGGCCTTCTGCACGGTCTCGGCCACGTCACCCACGGGGGTGTCGGGCACCTCGGCGCAGGGCAGGCCGGTGGCGGGGTTGATCAGTTCACGCATGGGGCTCGTTCCTCAGGTGTGGCGATGGGCGGGCGGCGCCCGGGAGGCCCGGGTCCTGGGCCTCCGACGAGAGCGACCCGCCCCGGGCGGATCGCTCCGCCGGGACGGGTCACTCCGCTGGGACAGGGGTCCCGGTGTTACTTCTGGCCGAGCTGCTCGATCAGGTCGGCCGCCTTGCGCAGGCCGTCGCGGCCGCGGATCTCCGCGCCCGCCGCGTCCAGCCTGGCACGCAGCTCGGTGTCGCCGAGCAGGCGCTCGACCGCGCCCGTCAGCTCCTCGTCGGTGAAGGCGTAGGTCGCCAGCCGGACGCCGTAGCCCAGCTCGGCCACCCGCTGGGCGTTGTCGTACTGGTCCCAGAACAGCGGCAGCAGGATCATCGGCTTGCCGAAGTGCAGCGCCTCGGTGGTGGTGTTGTTGCCGCCGTGCGTGATGACCAGGTCGCAGAGCGGGATGATCTTCGTCTGCGGCAGGAACTCGGCGCCCCACATGTTGTCGGCCAGCTTGATCTCCTCGTGCAGCGGGCCCTTGGAGACGATGTACTGGTGCGGGGTGGTGCCCAGCACGTCGATCACCCGCTGCATCAGCTCCACGTCGGAGGAGCCGAGCGAGCCCAGGGAGAAGTAGATCAGCCCGTTCTCGCCGCGGTCGAACGGCAGCGTGAAGTCCTCGTCGGTCTCGCGCACCGAGGAGTCGAGCCGGTGCCAGGACTCACCGAGCGGCCGGGCGTCGGTGTAGTCGAGGATCTCCGGGTAGACGTAGAGGTTCAGGTCACCCTCGTGGATGAAGTCCAGGTCGGGCAGCGGCTCGGTGCCCTGCTCGACGCACCACTCGTTGAAGGCGGTCCAGATCTCCCTGTGGGTGCGCTCGTACTCGGCGCGGAAGGCGTCCCACTCGCCGCGGTCGTCGGCGGGCAGGCCGGAGAAGACCGGCGCGACGTCGGCGCCGCGCACCTCCAGCGGGTTGCACGAGACGATGCGGGCGAACTTCTTGCCCGCGGTCAGCAGCGCCGGGAACGTGATCACGTTGTCCTCGACGATGACGTCCGGGTTCACCCGCTCGATGATGGCCTTGAGCTGCGGCTCGCAGTATTTCGCCCCGTCGATGAGCGAGTCCCAGATGGGCTTGGTGACGGTTTCGAGCTGCTCGAAGGTGGTCTTGCGGTACTCGGGCGCGGTCTCGCGGATGAAGTCCTTCCAGAACTGGCCCGCGTCCTGCTCCTCCTCGGCCGGCGGGGCCAGGTCGACCAGGTCCTCCTCGAAGCCGAGCGCTTCGAGCTTGCCCTTCCACGACGACTCCGCGGCGAAGACCACGCGGTGCCCGCGATTGCGCAGGATGTCGCCGATGCCGATGGAGTTGTTCGTGGGCCCGTAGGCGCTTTCCGGCATGAACAGGATGGTGAGAGACATCAGACCGCTCCGGGGGTGGACTAGCAAATTGAAGAGGAATTCAAATACTGATCTAGCGGGAAGGTCAACTTCAGGGCACTATGGTCACGGCTAACTGAACGCGGAACGAACGAATGGGGTGGTGCGCGTGGCCCAGCGCAAAAGCCGTAGTGACCGGCGCATCGACCTGATCGAGGCCGCGCGCAGGGCCATCATCCGCCATGGCATAGACGGTGTACAGCTCTCCCATGTCGCCGAGGAGGCCGGCCTGACCTCGGGCGCCGTGCTCTACCACTACCCCGACCTGAGCGAGCTGCTGATCGAGGCCCAGCACGCCGGCATGGAGCGCTTCTACGAGCAGCGGATGCGCCAGCTCGCCAGGCTCACCGACCCCGCGGAGAAGCTGGTCGTCACGATCAGGTCCGGGCTGCCCACCGGGCCGCTCGACCCGGACGTGCGCCTGCTCAACGAGCTCGGCGGGGCCGCCGGGCGCAACCGGGTCTACGGCGTCCTGCTCACCTCGCTCTACGACCGGCAGGTGTCGATGTACCAGTCGATCCTCGACACCGGGGCCGCGCTCGGGGTGTTCACGCTGCGGGCCGACGCGCTGACCATCTCCCGCAACCTGGTGGCGCTCGAGGACGCCTACGGCTACCGCATCACCGCCAGGCACCCGCTGATCGGCCCCGAGGAGGCGGCCGAGCTGATCCTGTCCTACGCCCGCACGGTGACGGGTCACGACCTCGATCATTGATCGGCCGCCATGATGACCGCGTCCTTGGCCTCCCAGCGCAGCTTCACCTTGGCGCCCTGACGCACGGTGCTCGCGCCCTGCACGGCCACGAGCACCGGCTTGGCCCGTCCCGGGACGTCCACCGAGATGTGCGAGACGCCGCCGTAGAAGCTCACGTCGAGCACGCTGCCCTTGAAACCGCGCACGGCGTTGTCGTCGGCCAGCTCGACCTTCTCCGGACGCACCGCGAGCAGCGCCTTCGCACCTGCCCCCAGCTCGGTCAGCGGGGTGCCGGGCAGCATGCCGAACTCGTCGCTCTGCAGCGCGTCCAGGCCGGTGGCGGCGCCGTGGAAGAGGTTGTTGGCGCCGACGAAGTCGGCCACGAACGGCGAGCGCGGCCGCTCGTACAGCGAGATGGGCTCGTCGACCTGGCGCACGCTGCCGCTGTCGAAGACGGCGATGCGGTCGGCCAGCGACATGGCCTCCTCCTGGTCGTGGGTGACGACCACGAAGGTGATGCCGACCTCGTTCTGCAACCGCTTGAGCTCCAGCTGCATGTCGGCCCGGACCTTCTTGTCCAGCGCCGACAGCGGCTCGTCCAGCAGGAGCAGCCGGGGCCGCTTGACGATGGAACGAGCCAATGCGACACGCTGGCGCTGGCCGCCGGAGAGCTGGGCGGGCTTGCGTCCGCCGTGCGCCGACAGGCCCACGGTCTCCAGCACCTCGCCGACCCGCTTCTTGATCTCCTGGCGCGGCAGCTTCTCGCGCTCCAGGCCGTAGGCCACGTTCTTGGCCACGGTCATGTGCGGGAACAGCGCGTACGACTGGAACATCAGGCTGATCGGCCGCCGGTTGGGCTGCTTGCCGAGCAGGTCTTCACCGTCGAGCGTGACCGTGCCGCTGTCGGGGGTCTCGAACCCGGCCAGGATGCGCAGCAGGGTGGTCTTGCCGCACCCCGAAGGCCCGAGCAGCGCGAAGAACTCGCCCTGCTCGATCCGCAGCGAGACGTCGTCGAGCGCGGTGACGCTGCCGAACCTGCGGCTGATGCCGTCAATCTTGAGCACGTGACTCCCCGATCTTGGTCAGGCGCTGCCCGGCGATCACCGCCGTGAAGCTCACCAGGAGCAGGATCGCCGCCAGCGCGTTGATCTCCGGGGTCACCCCGAAACGGATCATTGAGTAGATGACGATGGGCAGCGTCTGCTCGACGTTGCCGATCGTGAAGAAGGCGATCACGAACTCGTCCAGCGACAGCGTGAACGCCAGCAGCGCGCCGGCGACGATGCCGGGCAGCAGCTGGGGCAGCGTGATCTTCATGAACGTCACCACGGGCCCGGCGCCGAGGTCGCGCGAGGCCTCCTCCAGCGAGGTGTCGCTGTTGGTGAGCCTGGTGCGGACGACGGCGGCGACGAACGCCATGGCGAACACGCCGTGCGCGATGATCACCGAGTACAGCCCGAGCGTGAGCTGGATCAGGCCGTAGAACAGCAGCAGCCCGATCGCGATCACCAGGTCGGGCAGCACGGCCGGCATCAGCGCGAACGCGTCGAGCGTCTTGGACCTGGTGTACCTGGCCAGGCCGACGGCCAGCAGCGTGCCGAGCACGGTGGCGATCACCGTCGAGCCCGCGGCCACGATCAGCGTGTTGACCAGGCCCGCCATGACGCGCTCGTTCTCCAGCAGCTGGCCGTACCACTTGAGGCTGAAGCCCTCGTAGCTGTAGGCCGACTCGCCGGAGTTGAACGACATCACGACGAGCACGAGGATCGGCAGGTACAGGAAGGCGTAGGTCGCCCAGAACGGCAGGTAGAGCAGCTTCGACCTACGCACGGCGGGCCGCCCACGACTGCACCGTCAGCAGCACGACCAGCACCGCGATGAGGGCCAGCGCGAGCGCCGAGCCGAACGGCCAGTCGCGCGCCTTGAGGAACTCGGTGCGGATCAGGTTGCCCACCATCACGGTCTTGCCGCCGCCGAGCATCTCGGGGATGACGAAGTTGCCGAAGCTCGGCACGAACACGAACAGGCTGCCGGTCAGCACGCCGGGCACGGTCAGCGGCAGTGTGACCTTCCTGAACGTGGTGAACGCCGACGCGCCCAGGTTCGCCGACGCCTCGCGCAACTGCGGGTCGAGCTTCTCGATCGTGGCGTACAGCGGCAGCACCATCAGCGGCAGGTACGAGTAGAGCAGCCCGGTGACCACCGCGCCCTGGTTGTACAGCAGCTCCAGCTCGGTGCCCAGCGCCGAGTTGACCAGCCCGACCGGGCTCAGCAGCATGATCCAGGCGTAGACCCGGATGATGAAGTTCGTCCAGAACGGCAGCACGATGGCGACCAGCGCGATCGTCTTCCACTTACGCGGCAGTTGCGCGATGAGGTACGCCGTCGGATAGCCGAGCAGCAGCGCGATCAGCGTCGTGAGCGTGGCGATCTTCAGGGAGTCGACGAACACGCCGACGTAGAGCGAGTCCGCCAGGCGGGTGAAGTTCTCGGTGGTGAACTCGTAGATCACGCCGCCGTAGCGGCCGCGCTGGAAGACCGTGTAACCGAGCACCAGCGCCAGCGGCACCAGCAGGAAAACGACCAGGTACGCCAGACCCGGCGTGAGAAAAACGAACGCGCCCAGCCGGCGGCCCCGGGACGGGGACGCCGGCTGAGCCGCCTTGACCTCTGTGCTCACCGCAAGACTACGACTTCGCCGTGACCTCGGTCTGGAGACGGGTGTACTTGGTAGACCCCTGACCCAGGTCGATGATCGACTCGCCGTTCAGCAGCTCGGCCGGCTTGATGCCGAGGAGAGAGCCCTCGGGGATCTGCACCTTGTCCATCGCGGCCTTGTTCGGGACCTTGTAGTTGATGTTCTCCGCGGCCCAGCGGTGCGTGTCCGGGTTGAGGATGTAGTTGATGAAGGCATGCGCCGCCTCCTTGTTCTTGGAGGACTTCATGATCACCATGGTGTCCACCCAGAGGTCGCTGCCCTCCTTCGGCACCACGAACTTGATGTTCTGCTTCTCGTCCGTGGTCGGGCACCAGCCGTCCCAGGCCTCGACCATGAGGGCCTCGCCGGACTTCAGGCGGTCGCCGAAGGTGGTGTCGTCGTAGCCGAGCAGGTGCGGCTTGGCCGCCATGAGGAGTTCCTTCGCCTTGGCGATCTCCTCGTCCTTGTCGGTGTTGATCGAGTAGCCGAGCGACTTGAGCGCGGGCAGGGCCAGCCAGCGCTCGGTGGTCATCATGGTGACCTTCTTCTCGGCCCAGGCCGGCGGCTTGAGCAGGTCGTTCCAGCTCGTCGGCGTGGCCTTGACCAGGTCGCTGCGGTAGCAGATGCCGGTGGTGCCCCACGTGTAGGGCACCGAGAACTTGTTGCCCTTGTCGTAGGAGAGCTGGGTGGCCTCGGGGTAGAGGTTGGCCAGGTTCGGGATCAGCTCCGGGTGGATCGGCTCGAGCAGGCCCATCGCGTTGAGCGCCTGGGCGTACTGGCCGGACACGAACGCCACGTCGATGCCGCTGTCACCGCTGACGGTGAGCTTGGTCATGGCGGTCTCGTTGGTGTCGTGCAGCGCGATCTTCAGGTCCTGGACCTTGAGGTCGGTCTTGACGCGCTCCGGCAGCTCCTTGGGCGTGTACCCGTCCCACACCGTGATCTGGAGCGACTGCTTCGACAGGTCCGCGTTGGGCTTGAGTTCGGCTGCTGCCTTGGTCGTGCCGTCTGAGCTGGTCGACTCTCCACCGCACGCCGCGACGGCGAGCGCGAGGCCGGCCACCGCAACGGCTGCCGGAAGACGACGGCTGAACCGGGTACGGAACACGTCCGCTACTCCTTCTGAAAGTGCGATGTTTCAAGGGTCGCGCGACCTACGGGCACGGCAGACCAGATCAAGGAGTGTTGCAGCAGAAATCAACATGAGCAAGACTTTTCCCGACATTGCTACCAGGAAGTTTGGTCAGACTGTTGAATTGGGATTCAATAGGGAGCCGGTTGCTCTCCCTGGGTGAGAACCCACTCACCCCCGGAGATCGCGGCCTCACCGCGGCGCTCGTGACGCTGTTGACCGGCGACGTTCCACCGCCGTTCGGCGTCCGCCGATTCCGCCCGCTGCCCACTTTCTCGCACGGGGCAGGGGCTCCCCACACCGGGGTCCCGGCTGAGCGGGATTTCGGCGACCACGTCGACCAGACGAACTACTCGGTGGTCGTCGGCGACCAGGTGGTGGTCAAATGGCTGACTCCGCCTGTCAGGCTGCCGCACCGGACCCCGGAGATCCTCGCCCACCTGACTGATACGGGATTCAACGAGACCGCGCCCCCGTACGCGGCCCTGACCCGCGCCGACGAGCACGGCGAACTCCTGCTCGCGCTGATCACCGGCTATCTCCCCGACGCCGAGGACGGCTGGGAGTGGTGCGTGGCCGACGCCGAGTCCGGCAGCACCGCGTTCGCGTCGCACCTCGGCCGGCTCGCCGCCGACCTGCACCTCTCCCTGTCGACGCTGGAGCCCGGCGGTCCCGAAGCCGGTCCCGAAGGCGGCCCGCCCGCCGATCCCGCTGATCTGGCGGCCAGGGCGGAGCGGGCGCTCGACGAGGCGCTGTCGCTGACCGACGGCACCGACGGTGCGTGGCTGCGGGCCAGGGCCGGCGACCTGCGCGCGGAGCTGGCCGCCCTCGCCCGGCCGGTCACCACGCCGCGCATCCGCATCCACGGCGACCTGCACGTGGGCCAGATCCTGCGCTGGCGCGACGGCTACGCGGTGATCGACTTCGACGGCAACCCCACCGTCGCCGACCCCGACGCCCCCCAGCCCGCGGCCAGGGACGTCGCCCAGCTCACCACCAGCCTCGAACACGTCGCCCAGGTGGCGATCAAACGCCGGGGCACCCCGCCGGCCGACGCGGCGAGCTGGGCGGCCGGCTCCCGCGAG
Source organism: Nonomuraea antri (assembly GCF_013283785.1). Classification (GTDB taxonomy): domain Bacteria; phylum Actinomycetota; class Actinomycetes; order Streptosporangiales; family Streptosporangiaceae; genus Nonomuraea; species Nonomuraea antri. Next base: position 2,783 of record NZ_JABCPZ010000062.1, on the reverse strand, counting down.
GCCCTGCTCACCGCCTACCGCGCCCGGCTGTCCGAGCACGGCGCGGCGGACCTCCTGGACACCTCACTCATCCGCCCGTTCGAGATCGAGCAGGAATGCCGCGAGCTGATCTACGCAGCCCGCCACCTGCCCCGCTGGCGCTACGCCCCCATGGGCGTGCTGCGCACCTGGTACACCGAGGAGACGACCCCGTGAATTCCGAGCTCTACCTGGCCGACCTGGAGGCCAAGCCCGCCGCGCTGGCCGAGCTGGCCGACGTACTCGCCGAGGGCGACCCGTTCGAGCGGCTGCCCTCGACCGTCGAGCGGGTGTTGTTCCTGGGCATGGGCAGCTCCCGCTACGCCGCCGGCGTGGCCGCGCTGCGGCTGCGGGCGGCCGGCATCGACGCCTACGCCGACTACGCCTCGGCCGCCGCCACCTACCCGGCCGGCGAGAACACGCTGGTCGTGCCGATCTCGGCGACCGGCGGCAGCCGCGAGACCCTGGACGCGGTGGCCCGCTACGCGGGCGGCCCCTCGTTCATCGCCGCGCTCACCAACCGGGCGGGCTCGCCCATCGAGGAGTCGGCCGACCTGGTGATCCCGATGCACGCGGGCGAGGAGCGCGGCGGCGTCGCCTGCCGCACCTTCCAGCACACGCTGGCGCTGCTGCTGGCCCTGGAGTCGCATCTCACCGGCGTGGACCGTGACCTGCCCGCGCTCGTCCGCCGCACCGCCGAGGCCACCGCCGACCTGCTGGAACGCCGCGACGAATGGCTCCCCCTGGCCCTGGAGCTGCTGGACGGCCCGCACGGCGTCCACACGATCGCCCCGGCCGAGCGGCTGTCGTCGGCCGAGCAGTCGGCGCTGATGTTCCGCGAGGGCCCGCGCCGGCGAGCGGACGCCTGCGAGAGCGGCGACTGGTCCCACGTGGACGTCTACCTCACCAAGACCCTCGACTACCGGGCGCTGCTCTACCCGGGCTCGCGCTACGACGAGCAGGCCATGGACTGGGTGCGCGAGCGCGGCTCGACGGTGATCTCGGTCGGCGCCGAGGTGAAGGACGCCGCCGCCGCGATCCGCTACGCGCACGAGGCCGAGGCGGACGTCCCGCTGCTGACCGAGACGCTGGTCGCCGAGCTGGTCGCGGCCCACTGGTGGATCGACCAGTAGGAGACCCGGCCGGGGATCAGGAGGAACGCACGCTCAGCGCGTGCTCGACGAGCGTGATCAGGGTGTTCTTGACCGCCTCGCGGGCACGCGCGTCGGTGCGCACGATCGGCACGTGCCCCGACAGGGACAACGCCTCCCTGACCTGGCTCTCGATGTGCGGGAACGCGCCGTCCCAGCCGTTGAGCGCCACCACGAACGGCAGCTCGGCCTCTTCGAAGTAGTCGATCGCGGAGAAGCTGTCGGCCAGCCGCCGCGTGTCGACCAGCACCACCGCCCCGATCGCGCCTTTGACCAGGTCGTCCCACATGAACCAGAACCGCTGCTGGCCCGGCGTGCCGAACAGGTACATGATCAGGTCACGGTCGAGGGAGACCCGGCCGAAGTCCATCGCCACGGTGGTGGTCGTCTTGCCGGGGGTGTGCGCCAGGTCGTCCACGCCGGACGAGGCCTCGGTCATGACCGCCTCCGTGGTCAGCGGCATGATCTCCGACACCGCGCCGACGAAGGTGGTCTTGCCGACGCCGAACCCGCCCGCCACCACGATCTTCGTGGAGGTGAGCCGGCTAGAGCCTGCGTAGTCCACTGAGCACCCTTTCGAGCAGGCTCCTGTCCGGAAGGCCCGCGTTGAGCTGCGGCTGGTACACCCTGACCAGCCCTTCCACCTCCATGTCGGCCACCAGCACCCGGGCCACGCCCAGGGGGATGCTCAGCAGCGCGGAGATCTCCGCGACCGAGCGCACCTGGCGGCACAGGTCGCTGATCGCGCGGTACTCCCTGGTGTACGACATGCCCAGCTGCGCCGAGGTCGCCGACGAGACCAGCGCCTCCATGGCCAGGCCGGTGCGCGGAGCGGTGCGGCCGCCGGTGACGGTGTACATCCGCACCAGCGAGCTCCGCTCGGGCTCCGGCTCCCCGTCATGCCACGATGCCACTGCGCTCTCCCATCATCACCAGGGGCGAGAGGCCGAGAGCTCAGCCCGTACGGCAGGCGTCAGCACCTGCCCGGCACGCTCGACCAGGATCGTCATCTGGTAGGCCACCAGGCCCATGTCACAGTCGGGCGCGGCCAGCACCGCCAGGCAGGATCCGTCGCTGATCGACATCACCAGCAGCAGGCCGCGATCCATCTCGACGAGGGTCTGCGTGACCCCGCCGCCTTCGAAGACCCGCGAGGCGCCCTGGGTCAAACTGATCAATCCGGCCGCGATGGCGGCCAGCTGGTCGGCGCGGTCCTTGGGGAAACCGCGGGAAAAGGCCATCGGCAGGCCGTCCGCGGAGACGACCACCGCGTGCGCGACTCCCGGCACCTCCTCGACAAAACCGCTGACCAGCCAGTTGACGTCTCGGGCCGCCTGGCTCAATTCCTTCATGCGTCGTCCTCCTCTAGCTCCGCGCGTCCCTTGCGCACGCCCTGCTGGTAGCTGGCGAGCCTGTTACGCAGCCGGTCGGGGGAGACCGGCGGAGCGGGGGGCGCCGTCTGCGGCGCGGCCGTGCCCGGCACGAGGTTCGCCCGCGGCGTGCGTTTGGGCAGTCCGGAGCTAGAGGAGGACGACGCATGAAGGAATTGAGCCAGGCGGCCCGAGACGTCAACTGGCTGGTCAGCGGTTTTGTCGAGGAGGTGCCGGGAGTCGC
>NZ_JABCPZ010000061.1 GCF_013283785.1 Nonomuraea antri | reverse complement strand
GGGGTGGGGTGGGTGGCGACGTGGCCTGCGCCGCCGCCGGGCTCATGACCACGACCATGCTCAGGCCGATGGCCACCGAAGCGATCCTTCGGGGACTGGATGACACGAACTACCTCCTCGTCGAGGCCGCGTGCACCCGCCGGTCCACGAGGAGGCGTCAAAGGTCACCCGGGTACGCCGAAGAGGACCGTTGACCCTCCCCGTTGGGTGACGAGTGAGCGGCCGCACGTAAGCGGCCGATCTCCGACAGGAGTGTAACTAGTGATCAACCCCGACAGATAGCTCCTAACATTGCCCAAATAATCAGCGGGTTCCGGTGAGCTTTGACCTACGGGCGAACCGGGGTCAGGGGACCTGCCAGCCGCGCTCGTGCAACGCGGCCGTGAGCACGCTCGCCGCGTCCGGCTGGACGGACAGCTCGGCGATGCCCAGCGGCAGCCCGGGCGCGTGTTCCAGCCGGACGTCCTCGACGTTGACCCCGACCTCGTCGCACACCTGGAACAGCCGGGCCAGCTGCCCGGGACGGTCGCCGATGACCACCTGGACCACCACGTACGCGGGCGCGGGACCGCCGTGCTTGCCCGGGATCCTGCCGTGCCCCGCCACGCCGCGCTTGAGCAGGTGCACCAGGTCGTCGCCGGCCGTGCCGTCGCCCTCGGCCAGCGCGCGCAGCGCCGTCGCCGCCTCGGCCAGGTCGTGGGCCACCGCCTCCAGCACCTCGGCCACCGGCGAGGCGTTGCCCGACAGGATGCCCAGCCACAGGCCGGGGTCGCCGCCGGCGATCCTGGTCACGTCGCGCACGCCCTGACCGGCCAGCCCCAGCGCCACCTCCGTGGCGTCGGCCAGCCTGGCGGCCACCGCGGAGGCGGCCACGTGCGGGGCGTGCGACACCACGGCCACGGCGCGGTCGTGGTCGCCCGCGTCCACCTCGACCGGGTTGGCCCCGCACAGCTCGACCAGCCGCAGCACCGCCGCCTTGGCCGCCGGGGCCGCCTGCGGCGTCGGGCACAGCGCCCACGGACGGCCGAGGAACAGATCGGCCCGCGCCGCGCCGGGACCCGACTTCTCCCGCCCGGCCAGCGGGTGCGAGGCCACGTACGCCGACAGGTCGCAGCCGAGCTCGGCCGCGCGCTCGATCGGCTCGGCCTTCACGCTCGCCACGTCGGTGTAGGCGGCCGCCGTGCCGCGCCGCTGCAGTTCCAGCAGCTCGTCGGCGACGTGCGCCGGCGGCACCGCGATCACCGCCAGGTCGACCGGCTCGCCGCGCTCCGGCTGCCACTCCTCCCCCGCGCCCAGCTCCCTGGCCAGCCGGACGGCACCCTGGTCGCGGTCGGCGAGCAACACGCGCACGTCCTTCTGCCGCAGCGCCAGGGCCACGGAGGTGCCGATGAGACCGGTGCCCACCACGAGCACGGTACGGAGTTCGGAGTCCATTGTGCTTGTCCTGATTCGAGTGCCTGCTAGGGGGGTGGAGAAGCGGTTACTGCGCGATGTCCTGGCGCAACGCCACGGCTCCGCGCAGATAGACGTGCTGGATCTCCGAACGCGGCCGGTCCGTCTCCACGTGCGCCATCAGCCGCACCACCCGGGGCAGCGCGCCAGGCACGCCGATCTCGGTGCAGCAGATCAGCGGCACGTCGTGGAAACCCAGCTTGCGCGCGGCCAGCGCGGGGAACTCGGCCGTCAGGTCGGGCGTCGCGGTGAACAACACGCTGATCACGTCGTCGGTGGTCAGCTCGTTACGATCCATGATCGCGGAGACCAGCTCGGTCGTCGCCTCGACGATCGAGTCGCGGTCGTCGAAGTCCACCTGGATCGCGCCCCGGATCGCCCGCACCATGTGGTTCGTCCCCTTCCATAAACGGAGAGCCCGTGCGGAGATGCGCACGGGCTCCTGCGTTCCGGCCAGATTACAGCTTCACGGCCGCGTACAGCTCGCCGACCTCGTGCAGGGACAGCGCCCTGACGGTGCCCGGCTTGGTGCGGTTCAGCTTGATCGGGCCGAACTCGATCCTGGCCAGGTCGATCACGCGGTGCCCGGCCTCCTCCAGCATGCGCCTGACGACGTGCTTGCGCCCCTCGTGCAGGACGATCTCGACCAGCGCCTGCTGGGCGTGCTCCTCCACGATGGCGAAGCTGTCGGCCCTGGCGATGCCGTCCTCCAGCTCGATGCCCTGCTTGAGCCTGCGGCCCAGGTCGCGCGGGATCGGCCCGGGCACCTTGGCCCAGTACTTCTTCTGCACGCCGTAGCTCGGGTGGGTGAGCCGGTTGGCCAGCTCGCCGTCGTTGGTGAGCAGCAGCAGGCCCTCGGTCTCGGTGTCGAGCCTGCCCACGTGGAACAGCCGCGGCGCCAGCTCCTGGACGTAGTCGGCCAGGCACGGGCGGCCCTGCGGGTCGTCCATCGTGGACACGACGCCGATCGGCTTGTTGATCGCGTAGTAGACCAGGTCGGGGGCGGTCGGGATGCGCTTGCCGTCGACGTGGATGACCTGCGCCGCCGGGTCGACCTTGGCGCCGAACCTGCGCACCACCTGGCCGTTCACCGTGACCCGGCCGTCGCCGATCATCTCCTCGCAGGCGCGCCGGCTGGCCACGCCCGCCTGGGCGAGCACCTTCTGCAGCCGTACGCCGCCGGGGACCTCGGTGGTGTCACGCTCGTCGGTGTAGCCCTCGGGGTAGAAGTCACGGTCGCGCATCGGCTGGCGGGCCGTCTTGAACCGGTCCCGCTGCGGCGCCCCGGCGCCGCCCTGCCGTCCCGGCTCACGCCGCCGGTCGCCGCCGATGGTCTGGACGCCGTCCCGCCGCTGGGCGGGGCGGCCGGCGTCGTCGCGACGGCCGTACCTGGACCTGGTGGACGACGTGGGCCGCGGCGCCGCGTCCTCCCTGCGTCCCGAGCGGTCGGCACGGAACCCGCTCCGCTCGGCCCGGTTCGTGTCACGGCCTTCGGCCCGGTAACCGGAACGGTCATCACGGCCCGCGGGGCGGTAGCCGGAACGGTCGTCACGGCCCGCGGGGCGGTAGCCGGAACGGTCGTCACGGCTCTCTGGGCGGTAGCCGGCGCGGTCGTCGCGGCCGGGCGTGCGGCCGTAGCGGGCGCGGGACCCGCTGCTGTCGGCCCTCAGCGAGTCGCGAGAGCCACCGCGGAAGTCACGGGAGTCGCGGTCGCGGGAGTCACGAGAATCGCGGGAGTCGCGTGAGTAGCCTCCGCCGAACCCGCCCTCGCTCCTGGACTCGCCCCGGAAGTCGCGTCCGAAGCCGCGCCCGCGCTCACCATCGCGACCACGGTCACGGTCGCGGTCCCTGTCGCGGTCACGGTCGCGGTCGTCACGGCGGAACCCGCCGGCGCGCGTGTCCTCGCGGCGGGGGCCCCCACGGAAGTCGTCACGGCGGGAGTCGTCCCTCCGTGAGTCGTCCCTTCGTGAGTCGTCGCGGCGGAAGTCGTCCCTGCGCGAGTCGTCGCGGCGGGGGCCGCCACGGAAGTCGTCGCGCCTGGACTCGTCGCGGGAGTCACGGCGCGAGTCGTCGCGGTGGCCGCGCGAGTCGGCGCGGAAGTCGTCACGGCGGGAGTCGTCGCGACGGGAGCCGCCACGGAAGTCGCCGGAACCCGAACGGCCCGAACCCGAGCCGGAACGGCCCGAACCCGAGCGGAAGGCGGGACGCCCGCCTCGGCCCGTGCCGCCTGCGCGGCCCGCGCCGCCCGCACGGCCGGCGCCACCCGCGCCGCCGCCGGAGCGTCCACGACCGCGTCCATCACCGGACGGGGTGCTTCGCCTGTTGATCACTTTGTCGTCTCCTCGAGATTTTCCACGTCGTCCGGGAGGAAGGGGGCGAGCTCGGGGAGCTCGCTCAGGTCCCGCAGTCCCAGACGTTCAAGGAAGTATGAGCTTGTCCGGTAGAGCACTGCCTGGCTCTCCGGGTCGGTCCCGGCCTCTTCGACCAGTCCCCTGGCGACCAGCGTCCGCATGACGCCGTCGCTGTTGACGCCGCGTACCGCGGCCACACGGGCGCGGCTCACCGGTTGCCGGTAGGCCACGACCGCGAGTGTTTCCAGCGCGGCCTGAGTGAGCCGCGTCTGCTGGCCGTCGCGTACGAACCGCTCGACCAGCGGCGCGCAGTCGGCGCGCGTGTAAAAGCGCCAACCACCCGCGACATCCCGCAACTCAAAACCCCGCCCGGCGGCCGTATATTCCGCGGCCAGCCGCCGTAGCGCCGCGGCCACCTCATGGGTGGGCCGCTCCAGCACCTGCGCCAGAGTCACCTCGGCCACAGGCTCATCAACCACCATGAGGATAGCCTCAAGCCCCGCCTCCAGCGTCACCCCACCGTCTGCGACAGCCCCAGCGGCCTCGCTGCCCCCAGTGGCCTCATCGGTCTCAGCGGTCTCATAGGCCTCAGCAACCTCACGGACCTCTTGGGCCACCGCCTCGGGCTCGGGCTCGGAGGCGGGCTCGGGTTCCTGGCCCTCGGGTTCATCGGGCGCGCGCGTTGCGCCGAGCCCCGCCGTACCACTCCCCGCCGACCCGGCGCCGGAGTGGCCCACGTCCGGAAGGCCCGCACCCGAGGAGGCCACGTCCGCGAGGCCCTCACCCGAGGGGCCCGCAACCGGGCCGTCCGCGCTCGGGAGGCTCGCGCCTGGGAGGCCTACATCCGGAAGTCCCGCATCCTGGCGACCTGCACCTGAAAGGCCCACACCCGGGAGGCCCACATCTTGGCGACCCACACCCGAATGGTCCACACCCGAGGGCGCCACATCCGGGAGCCCCGCATCCGGATGGTCCACACCCGGGAGGTCCACATCCTGGCGACCCGCGCCCGGCGCGGCCGCGTCCGCCGCGCCCGCAGCATCCGTCCCCGAAGCATCCGCGTCAGGAGCGTCCGTGCCCGGAGAACCCCCCTCGGGTGTGTCCGGGGTGGCCAGGGAGCCGGGGAGGGTCATCCAGGCGGGTAGCGCCTTCTTGGCCTTGTCACTCATCAGCTGTTCTCTCCGCCGATTCCTCGTAGTCGTCCCCCACCGCGACCTCCCCGTCGTCGGCCCCCGTCCACGTCACGTGCAGGTCGCCCAGCGGCTCGACCTGCTCGAACGTCACCGCCGACTCACGGAACAGCTCCAGCACCGCCAGGAACCTGGCGATCACCTCGAACGTGCCCTCGCAGTCGGACACCAGCGTGCGGAAGGTGGCCCGGCGCAGCCGGCGCAGTTTGGCCACCAGCAGCGCCGCCTGCTCCTTGACGCTGGCCAGCGGCTGGTAGATGTGCCCGACGCTGACCGTGGGCGGCAGTTTGGGGGCGAACGCCTTGGCCGCGATGCGGGCCAGTTGCTCGGGCCCGATGCCGAGGATCAGCTCCGGCAGCAGATTGGCGAACTGCGGCTCCATCGGCACCGTGCGCGGGTATCGCAGCGCCTCCTCGGCCATCTGGCCGGCGAAGACCTTGGTCACCTCTTTGTACGCCTTGTACTGCAGCAACCGCGCGAACAGCAGGTCGCGGGCCTCCAGCAGGGCCAGGTCTTCCTCGTCCTCGACCTCGCCGGTGGGCAGCAGCCTGGCCGCCTTCAGGTCGAGCAGCGTGGCGGCGACCAGCAGGAAGTGGCTGGTCTGGTCGAGATCCCACTCGGGGCCGCGGGAACGGATGTAGGAGATGAACTCGTCGGTGACCTTGGAGAGCGAGACCTCGGTGATGTCGAGCTTGTGCTTGGCGATGAGGCCGAGAAGCAGATCGAAGGGGCCCTCGAAGACGTCCAGGTGAACCTGGAAACCCTGGGGTTCGGTCTGTTCTGCGGTCACCTGGCCATTGTCGCAGGCGCCGGCCAGCGCGAGAGCACCTCGCGGGCCAGCTCGCGGTAGGCGTTGGCGCCCAGCGAGGACGGGTCGAAGGTGGTGATCGGCTCGCCGGCGACGGTGGCGTCGGGGAAGCGGACGGTCCGGTTGATCACGGTGTGGAACACCTTGTCGCCGAACGCCTCGACCACGCGGGCCAGCACCTCGCGCCCGTGCAGGGTGCGGGCGTCGTACATGGTGGCCAGCAGGCCCTCGATCTCCAGCTCGTCGTTGAGCCGCTCCTGCACCTTGGAGATGGTGTCCATGAGCAGGGCGACGCCGCGCAGCGCGAAGAACTCGCACTCCAGCGGCACCATGACGCCGTGCGCGCAGGTGAGCGCGTTGATGGTGAGCAGGCCCAGCGAGGGCTGGCAGTCGATGAGGCAGACGTCGTAGTGCGGCAGGAGCGGCTTGATCACGCGGCCGAGCACCTGCTCGCGCGCTACCTCGGTGACGAGCTGGACTTCGGCGGCCGACAGGTCGATGTTGCTGGGCAGCAGGTCGAGGCCCTCGACGCCGGTTTCGAGCAGGACGTCTTCGGCGGTGACGCCGCGGTCCATGAGCAGGTTGTAGACGGTCAGGTCGAGCTGCAGCGGGTTGATGCCCAGGCCGACCGAGAGCGCGCCCTGCGGGTCGAAGTCGACCAGCAGCACCTTGAGACCGCATTCGACCAGCGCGGCGCCCAGGTTGATGGTGGTGGTGGTCTTGCCGACCCCGCCCTTCTGGTTCACCATCGCCACGACGCGCGCGGGCCCGTGCACGGCGGGCGGCACCGGCTCGGGGAACACCGGCCGGGGGCGCTGGGTGGGGCCCAGATTGACGCCGTTCGAAGGCGCGTTGGTCTTCGTGTCGCCCCAGGGGTTGTCGGGGGTCCCTTGGGTCGAACCCTTGGTCGTCACAGTCACCAGCTCGAACCTCCCTGACGATCCCGAACCGGACCGTCCGGACGGACACTATGGCGTCACCACTTAACGCGGCAAGGCGGCACGCCGGGGGCACCGCTCACGCGCAAAAGACTATAGATCACTGCCGGGCGCGTGGATGCGCCGCCGCGTACACCTCGCGAAGTTTGTCGACCGTGACCAGGGTGTAGACCTGCGTGGTCGTGACCGAGGCGTGACCGAGCAGCTCCTGCACCACCCGGACGTCGGCGCCGCCGTCGAGCAGGTGGGTGGCGAAGGAGTGGCGCAGGACGTGCGGGGAGATCCCGGCGAGCCCGGCGCGTTCTGCCGCGGCCTGCAGCACCTCCCAGGCTCCCTGCCTGGTCAGACGGCCGCCGCGGGCGTTGAGGAAGACGGCGGGGGTGCCGCGGCCGTGCGCGAGCAGGCCGGGCCTGGCCCTGATCAGGTAGGCGTCGAGCGCGGAGTGGGCGTAGCTGCCGAGCGGCACGACCCGGGTGCGCGCGCCCTTGCCGCGCAGGCGCACCTGGTCGTCCTCGAGGTCGTCGACGGCCAGGCCGACGGCTTCGGAGATGCGGGCGCCGGTTCCGTACAGGACTTCGAGCAGGGCCCGGTTGCGCAGGGTCAGCGGCGCGCCGTCGGGGCCGGAGGCGGCGATGAGGCGTTCGACCTCGTCGACGGCGATGGCCTTGGGCAGGCGGCGCAGCTGGCGCGGCGGGCGGACCTGGTGCGCCGGGTCGTGCGCGGTGACGCCTTCGCGCAGGGCGAAGCGGTGCAGGCCGCGCACGGCGGAGACGGCGCGCGCGGCCGAGCTGGCCACGAGCGCCGGGTGCTCGCCGTCGCCCTCGCGCAGCGCGGCGAGGAAGCCCCGTACGTCGGACTCCCCCACCTCGTCGAGCCCCAGCCGCCCGCGTGCCTGCAGATGTTCGACGTAGCGCCGCAGGTCACGGCGGTAGGACGCGAGCGTGTTGGCAGCCAGGCCCCGCTCCACCGCCAGATGGGCGAGGTAGCTGGAGAGCACCGCCTCCACGAATGGTCCTTCCGTCACGCCTCAGGGGCGTCGGCGGGGCGCAACAGGGCGAACCCCTCAACCGAAGCCGCATATGCGGCGAGGATACCGGCCACGGCCGGGGAATTGTGGATCATTCCCATGAGCGCCTTCTCGACCGCGTCGGCCAGCGGTATCCACTCGACCGGCATGTCGATCTCCTCGTGGTGGTGAACGAAGTCGTTCTCCGCCTCGGGGATCTCGGTCAGGTCGCGGGCCAGGAACACCCGGATCCGCTCGTCGGACATGCCGGGCGAGGTGTAGAGATCGACCAGCGTGTGCCACGTGCCGGCCCGGTAGCCCGCCTCTTCGGCGAGCTCTCGGGCGGCGGTGGTGACGAGCGGTTCGCCTGCCACGTCGCGGATCCCGGCGGGCAGCTCCCACAGCAGGTGGCGCGTGGCGTGGCGGTACTGCCTGATGAGCAGCACCCGGTCGGCGGCGTCGAGCGCGAGCACGGCGACCGAGCCGGGGTGCACCGCGTAGTCGCGGTCGGCGACCTGGTCGCGGGGCATCCGCACGGTGTCGGTGACGACCTCGATGACCCGGCCTTTGAACCGCTGCCGGGTTTCGACGACGTCCCACGACTCGGGCGTGTCCTGGATCATGTTCGCGCTCGCTTCTGGCCGTTGAAAGGTCACTTGCCTACTTTGGCAGCCACGCGGCTGTCGGCGTAGGTCAGGGCGGCGTTGATGAGTCCCTTGAACATCGGGTTGGCGCGGGTCGGGCGGGAGCGGAACTCCGGGTGCGCCTGGGTGCCGATGAAGAACGGGTGCACGTCGACGGGCAGCTCGGTGTACTCGACGAGACGGCCGTCGGGCGACAGGCCGGAGAAGACCAGGCCGACGTTCTCGAGCTGCTCGCGGTAGGCGTTGTTCACCTCGTACCTGTGGCGGTGGCGCTCGTCGGCCTTGGCCTTGCCGCCGTAGAGCTGGCGGGCCAGGGTGCCCTCGCCGAGCTTGGCGGTGTAGCTGCCCAGGCGCATGGTGCCGCCCATGTCGCGCTCGCCGGCCACGACGTCTTCCTGGTCGGCCATGGTGGAGATGACCGGGTGCTTGGTGTCGGGGTCGAACTCGGCGGAGTTGGCGTCCTGGATGCCCGCCATGTGGCGCGCGGCCTCGATGACCATGCCCTGCATGCCGAGGCAGATGCCGAGCAGCGGGACCTTGTTCTCCCGGGCGTGGCGGATGGCGCCGATCTTGCCTTCGATGCCGCGCACGCCGAACCCGCCGGGGATCAGCACGCCGTCGACGCCGTCGAGCTCCCGCTCGGCGCCGTCGGGGGTCTCGCAGTCGTCGCTCTTGACCCAGCGGATGTTGACGCGGGCGTCGTTGGCGAACCCGCCGGCGCGCAGCGCCTCGGTGACCGACAGGTACGCGTCGGGCAGGTCGATGTACTTGCCGACCAGCGCGATCGTGACCTCCTTGGCCGGACGGTGCACGCGCCGCAGGAGCTGCTCCCACTCCTTCCAGTCGACGTCGCGGAAGGGCAGGCCGAGACGGCGCACGACGTAGGCGTCGAGGCCCTCGGAGTGCAGCACCTTGGGGATGTCGTAGATGGAGGCGGCGTCGACGGCGGAGACGACGGCGTCCTCGTCCACGTCGCACATGAGGCTGATCTTGCGCTTGATGGCGGTCTGCACCGGGCGGTCGGAGCGCAGCACGATCGCGTCGGGCTGGATGCCGATGCTGCGCAGCGCGGCCACGCTGTGCTGGGTGGGCTTGGTCTTCAGCTCGCCGGACGGGCCGATGTACGGCAGCAGCGACACGTGCAGGAAGAACACGTTGTCGCGGCCGACCTCGTGCCTGATCTGGCGCACGGCCTCCAGGAACGGCAGCGACTCGATGTCGCCGACCGTGCCGCCCACCTCGGTGATGACCACGTCGACGTCGGGGGCGGCCATGCCCCGGATGCGGTCCTTGATCTCGTTGGTGATGTGCGGGATGACCTGGACGGTGTCGCCCAGGTATTCGCCGCGCCGCTCCTTGGCGATGACGTTGGAGTAGACCTGGCCGGTGGTGACGTTGGCCGAGCCGTGCAGGTCGGTGTCGAGGAAGCGCTCGTAGTGTCCGACGTCGAGGTCGGTCTCCGCGCCGTCGTCGGTGACGAAGACCTCGCCGTGCTGGAACGGGTTCATCGTGCCGGGGTCGACGTTGAGGTACGGGTCGAGCTTCTGCATGGTGACCCGGAGACCGCGTGCCTTGAGCAGGCGACCGAGGCTGGAGGCCGTGAGCCCCTTGCCGAGACTGGAGGCGACACCGCCGGTGACGAACAGATGCTTGGTTTGCGATGCGCTGCGCAAAGGGGCTCCCGTGGCTCGAGGTGTGGTCGAACTGTCCACGGGCTCTCAGGATATCAAACAACGCCCCCGACATGCCCGAACGGCGTGACTTGGCGGTAACTTTGGGCCCTATGTCATTCCTCCGCCGGGCCATGGGGACACTGATTCACCATGCCTACACGGCGATCCGGCACGCTGGGGCGATCTCTCCGGCGAGTCCCGCGGGCTATCGTTTCCGCCGTCTGGGCGACGGCGTCAGCATCGCCTTCCCCCCTGGCGCGATCTTCGGCGAGCAGTGGATGGAGATCGGCGACCACACGTTGATCGGCGAGCGCGTGTCGCTGTCGTGCGGCATGGGTCCGGGCGTGGACCTGGGGCCGGAGTCGATCCTGCGCATCGGCGGAAGCTGCTCGATCGGGCGCGGCTCGCACATCGTGGCGCACCAGTCGATCGACATCGGTGAGCACGTCTTCACCGGCCCGTACGTGTACATCACGGACCAGAACCACGTCTACGACGACCCGGAGATTCCGATCGGGCGGCAGTGGCCGCGTAACAGTCCCGTCTCGATCGGGGCGGGCTCGTGGCTGGGCGCCGGGGCGATCATCCTGCCGGGCACCACGCTGGGCCGTCAGTGCGTGGTCGCGGGCGGCGCGGTGGTGCGCGGCGAGTTCCCCGACCACAGCGTGGTGGCGGGGGTGCCGGCCAAGCTGGTGCGCCGCTACACGCCCGAGCAGGGCTGGCATGCCCCGGGTATCGCCCTGACCATGGATCGGCAAGCCACGGCCTCATAGCTCGCCCGCCGGGCATCAACCGGCCATGGAGTTCGACCTGCTGCTGCGCCTGGTCGCCGCCGCGGCGCTGGGCGGGGTCATCGGGATCGAGCGCCAGTGGCGGGCCAGGATGGCCGGGCTGCGCACGAACCTGCTGGTCGCGGTGGGCTCGGCGCTGTTCGTGGTGCTCAGCGCGTACGGTTTCGCGGGCGACCCGGGCACGGCGGACCCGACCAGGGTGGCCGCGCAGATCGTCTCCGGGATCGGCTTCCTTGGCGCGGGCGTGATCCTGCGCGAGGGCTTCAACATCCGCGGGCTCAACACGGCGGCGACGTTGTGGTGCGCGGCGGCGGTCGGCTCGCTGGCCGGGGCCGGCATGTACCTGATGGCCGCGGCGGGGACGCTGCTCATCGTGGCCGCGAACACCGCGATGCGCCCGATCGGCCGCTTCCTGGACCGGCGCAGGGCCGCCAGGCGCACCCGTTACCGGTTCGAGGTGACGTGCTGGGAGGACGACCAGGCGCACGTGCGCAAGCTGATCGTGAGCGCACTCACCCGTCCTGAGCTGCGGCTGCGCAGCCTCTACAGCCATGAGTCCGGGCAGCGGCGGCAGGTGGAGGTGCACGCGATCGTGGACAGCCTGCGCCGCGACGAGAACCTGTTCGAGAGCGCCACCAGCCGCCTCAGCCTGGAGCCCTCGATCACCTCGGTCTCCTGGACGGTCGAGCGCGACGACGAGGACGACGACGACGAGGACAACTGACCCCTGGACCGAACAAGGTTCTGGCGGTTAGCGTCTGGACATGCGGACCGCCATCTGTGAGCGCCTGGGCATCGAGTTCCCGCTGTTCGCCTTCAGCCACTGCCGCGACGTGGTGGCCGCCGTCACCAACGCGGGCGGGTTCGGGGTGCTGGGCGCGATCGCGTACACGCCCGAACAGCTCGACACCGAGCTGACCTGGATCGACGAGCAGGTCGGCGGCCGGCCCTACGGCGTGGACGTGCTGGTGCCCGGCAAGATCGACGCCTCCGCGCTCGACAGCGGCGCGCACCTGCTGGACTTCGTCCCGGAACGCCACCGCGACTTCGTCGCGCACCTCATGGCCAAGTACGGCGTGAGCGGCCCGGCACGGCCGCTGACCGCCACCGCGGACGAGTTCGGCAGGCGCGTGACGGCGGCCGGCGCGACCGGGCTGGTCGACGTCGCGCTCAAGCACCCGATCGGGCTGATCGCCAGCGCGCTCGGCCCGCCACCGCCCGAACTGGTGGCCGCGGCACGCGAGGCGGGCGTGCCGGTGGCGGCGCTGGTCGGCACGGTGGAGCACGCGCGCAGGCAGGTCGCGGCGGGCGCCGACCTCATCGTCGCCCAGGGCGGCGAGGCCGGCGGTCACACCGGCGAGATCTCCACCATGGTGCTGGTGCCGCAGGTCGTGGACGCCGTCGCGCCGGTGCCCGTGCTGGCGGCCGGCGGCATCGCCTCAGGACGTCAGATGGCCGCGGCCATGGCCCTCGGCGCGGACGGCGTGTGGTGCGGCTCGGTCTGGCTGACCACCGAGGAGGCCGAGACGTCGCCCGCGGTCAAGCGCAAGATGCTGGCGGCCACCTCGCTCGACACGGTCAGGTCCCGTTCCCGCACCGGCAAGCCGGCCAGGCAGCTCAAGTCGGCCTGGACGGAGGAGTGGGACTCGGGCCCGGAGAGCCCGGGGCCGCTCGGGATGCCGCTGCAGATGCTGGTCGCGGAGTCGGCGATGGCCCGGATCACGGCGGCGGCCGAGCGCGGGAACGCGGGCGCGGCGGAGCTGGCCAACTACTTCGTGGGTCAGGTGGTGGGGCAGCTGAACCAGGTGCGGCCGGCTCGGGAGGTGGTGTACTCGATGATCACCGAGTTCGCCGAGGCCGTGGACCGCCTCCGCCGCCTCACCGACTGACCGCGTGGCCCTCGGGGGCGGCGTGCGGGCGGGCGACCCTTGGGCGCCCCCCAAGGGACGGCCACCGTCAGGGGCGCTTCGCGGGGTGTATCGGCCGGTGCGGGCTAGTATGCGCGTGTGGTCGGGACACCCGAGTTGGAGCGTGGTTCCGGGGTCCCCGCGCACGTGCAGATCGAACGCTGGCTGCTCGAATCGATCTCCTCGGGCGCGCTGGCCCCCGGCGAGCGGCTGCCCGGCGAGCGTGAGCTGGCGGCCGACCTCGGCGTGAGCAGGATGACGCTCAGGCAGGCGCTGGCCACCCTGGAACGCGACGGCGTGCTGGTCAGGCTGCCGGGACGGTCGGGCGGCGCGTTCGTGGCCGAGCCGCGCATCGAGTGCGACCTGACCGGGCTGGCCGGGTTCACCGAGCAGATGCGGCGGGCGCACCTGCGGGCCGAGGCCAGGGTGCTGGTCGCGGCGACCGTCCCGGCCTCGCGACGGGTGGCGGCGGCGCTGCGGGCCGAGGCCGGCACGCCGGTGCACGAGGTGTCCAGGGTGCGTTCTGCGGGCGGCGCGCCGGTGGCGCTGGAACGGTCGTTCTTCCCCGCGCTGCCCGGCTTCCTGGAGCAGGACCTGGGCGGCTCGCTCTACGCGCTGCTGTCCGACCGCTACGGCCTGGGCCCGGCGACGGCCGTCGAGCATCTCGACCCGGTGACCGCCCGCCCGGCGGAGGCGGCTGAGCTGGGCATCGCGCCCGGCGCACCGCTCATGCTGATCGAGCGCACCGCCTACGCCGCCGACGGCACGCCGGTGGAGTACGCCCGCGACCTGTTCCGCCCCGACCGGGTACGCATCTCGGTCCGCAGCGGCGTGACCGCCTGACCGCTCAGCCCCGCACGCGCGCGCCCGCAGGGTCGTAGAGCGGCTCCTCGGCCACGGTGGCGGGCACCCACTCCCCCTCGATCTCGATCTCGGCCGCCGTGCCCGGCTCGGCCGCCAGGTAGGCGTAGGCGATCGAGGCCGCCACGGTGTAGCCGTACCCTCCCGAGGTGACCCGTCCGGCGACGGCGCCGTCGATCCGCACCGGCTCGTTGCCCAGGGCGACGGCGCGCGGGTCGGCCAGGGTGAGGCACCGCAGCCGGCGCGCGGGGGCCGGGTCGAGCGCGTCCCTGCCGAGGAAGTCCTTGTCCTTCCTGACGCAGAACCCCAGCCCCGCCTCGTACGGCGTGCTCTCGGGGCCGATGTCGGCGCCCCAGACCCGGTAGCCCTTCTCCAGCCTGAGACTGTCGATGGCCCGGTAGCCGCAGGCGGCCATGCCGTGCGGCGCGCCGGCCCGCCACAGGGTCTCCCACAGCGTCCTGCCGTACTCGCTGGAGCAGTACAGCTCCCAGCCCAGCTCGCCGACGAACGTCACGCGCAGCGCCAGCACCGGCACGTCGCCCACGGTCAGCTCGCGCGCGTTCATGAACCGGAAGTCCAGCGGATCGGGCGTCAGCGTGGACAGGATGTCGCGGGCGCGCGGGCCCCACAGCGCGAAGCAGGCGTACTGGCCGGTCACGTCGGCGATCCTGACCGTGGCGCCGGTCGCCGCGGCCTGCTTGCGCAGCCAGCCCAGGTCGTGCGCGCCGAACGCGGTTCCGGTCACGACGAGGAACTCCTGCTCGCCGCGCCTGGTGACGGTGAAGTCGCACTCGATCCCGCCGCGCCGGTTCAGCGCCTGCGTGTACGTCACCGCGCCCACCTCGCGGGCCACCCGGTTGTCGCAGACCCATTCCAGCAGCTCGGCGGCGTCCGGGCCGGTGACCTCGATCTTGGCGAACGAGCTCTCGTCGAACAGCCCGGCCGCCTGCCTGGTGGCCCGGTGCTCGACGCCGACCGCGGGCGACCAGAGCCGCCCGGCCCACCCTCTGGGCCGTTCATCGGTGGCGCCGGTGGTGGCGTTCGCCTCGTAGTGGTTGACGCGTTCCCAGCCCGCCTTCTCGCCGAAGGCCGCGCCGTGCCCGGCGTGCCAGGCGTAGGCGGGCGAGACGCGCAGCGGCCGCCCGGCGGCGCGTTCGTGCCCCGGGTAGCGGATGTCGTAGTACGTCTCGTAGTTCTCCACCGCCCGCTTGAGCGTGTACGACGGCGAGCGGTAGTGGCGGCCGAAGCGGCGCACGTCCATGTGCCACAGGTCCATGGACGGCTCGCCGCGCACGATCCACTCGGCCATCACCTTGCCGATGCCGCCCGCGCCCGCGATGCCGTGCGCGCAGAACCCGGCCGCCACGAAGAAGCCGGCGACCTCCGTCTCGCCCAGGCAGAACTCGTTGTCCGGGGTGAACGCCTCCGGGCCGTTGATCAGCTTGCGGATGCCGACGTCGGCCATCGCGGGCACACGGACGCGGGAGTTGTCGGAGATCTCCTCGAAACGCGGCCAGTCCTCGGCCAGCAGGCGGCCGTTGAAGTCGGCGGGCACCTGGTCATAGGCGGCCTGGGTGGCCGTCCAGGGGGCGCAGGTGCGCTCGTAGCCGCCCATGACCAGGCCGCGCACCTCCTGCCGGTAGTACACGAGCAGGTCGGGGTCGCGCAGCGTGGGCAGCCCGGACAGGTCGTGGAAGCCGTCGGTCACCACGTACTGGTGCGACATGGGCACGACGGGGACGCGCACCCCGGCCATGCGGCCGATCTCGGCGGCGAACATGCCGCCGCAGTCGACCACCACCTCGCAGTCGATGTCGCCCTGGTCGGTGCGGACGCGGCGGACCCGCCCGCGCTCGACGTCGATCCCGACCACCCGGGTGCGCGTGCGGATCACCGCGCCGCCCTCGCGGGCCCGCTTGGCCAGCGCGTAACACAGCTGGGACGGGTCGATCTGCCCGTCGGTGGGCAGGTAGGCGGCCCCGAGCACGCCGGCCGGGTCCATCAGCGGGAACAGCGCCACCGCCTCGTCGACCGAGATCTCCTCCAGCGGCAGCCCGAACGTGCGCGCCCAGCCGATCTGCCGCCTGATCTCGGCCATCCGCTCGGGGGTGCAGGCCAGCTTGATGCCGCCGCACTCGCTCCAGCCGGCGTCCAGCGTCCGGTACAGCTCGACGGAGTACTGGTTCATCCTGGTCAGCGTCGGGTCGGCGCGCAGCTGGCCCACCAGCCCGGCCGAGTGGAAGGTGGATCCGCTGGTCAGCTCGTCCCGCTCGATCAGGACGACGTCGCGTTCGCCGAGTTCCGTCAGATGGTAGGCGACGGACGTGCCGCCCACCCCGCCGCCGATGACCACGATGCGGGCCGAGTCGCTCATGGTCGCGAGGCTAACCCGGCACGCCGCAAAAGGTCTAGACCGTTTATGGGGCGGGGGTTACCATCGGCCATGGCCGTGCCCGAGGTTCTCGATCGCATCCCCCTGCTGTCCGGTTCCCCGCGTCACGTGGAGGAGCTGCCCGGTGGCCTGACCAACCGCAACTACAAGGTCACCACGCCCGGCGGCTGCTACGTGGCGCGCGTGTGGGCCAGCGACGGCGAGCTGCTGGCCATCGACAGGGACGTCGAGTACGCCTGCTCGCTGGCCGCCGCCGAGGCCGGGGTGGGCGCGCCGGTGCACGCGTACCTGCCGGGCGAGGGCGTGCTGGTGGTGGGCTACCTGCCGGGCTGCAGGACGTACACCGAGGCCGACCTGCGCGACTCGGCGAACCTGCCGCGGGTGGCCGAGGCGTGCCGCCGCCTGCACGCGGGCCCGCGGTTCGCGCGCGAGTTCGACATGTTCGACGTCCAGCGGCGCTATCTCGACATCGTCCGTACGCGAAATTTCCGACTTCCCGCCAAATATCTCGATTTCATGCCCGTCGTGGGACAAATCAGGAAATGTCTGGAGGTGCGCGCCGAACCCACCGTGCCCTGCAACAACGACCTCCTGCCCGGCAACATCCTGGACGACGGCCACCGCCTCTGGCTGATCGACTACGAGTACGCCGGCAACAACGACGCCTGCTTCGAGCTGGGCAACCTGTGGAGCGAGTCCGACCTGTCGCTCGACCAGCTCGACGAGCTCGTCACCGCCTACTACGGCCACCCGTACCGTCACAAGATCGCCCGGGCCCGGCTGCTCGGCCTGATGTCCAAGTACGGCTGGACCCTGTGGGCCTCCATCCAGGACGGCGCCAACGACGCCATCGACTTCGACTTCTGGTCCTGGGGCATGGAGAAGTACGAGCGGGCGGTGGCCGAGTTCACCGGAGCGGACCTGCCGCGCCTCATGGACGAGGCGGCCCGGGCAGACTAGGGGCATGCTCGCAGCATTGACCGGGCTCGGCCTGTCCACGGCCGCCGGGCTCAACGCCTACATCCCCCTGCTCGTGGTGGGGGTGCTGGCCAACCTCACCGACCGGGTGAAGCTGCCCGACGGCTACGAATGGCTGTCGAACTGGGGCGTGCTCGCGGTGATCGCCGTGCTCCTGCTGGCCGAGATGGTGCTCGACAAGGTGCCCGCCGTCGACTCGATCAACGACGCCGTCCAGACGGTGGTGCGCCCGGCGTCGGGCGGCGTGGTGTTCTCGGCCACCAACGCCGCCGCCGAGCTCGACAGGTCCACCTGGATGACCGAGCACCCGTGGGCCGGCTGGCTGCTGGGCATCGTGGTGGCGCTGGCCGTGCACGCGGTGAAGTCGGCGGCCCGTCCGGTGATCAACGCGGGCACGGCGGGCGTGGGCGCGCCGGTGGTGAGCACCGCCGAAGACGCGGGCTCGCTGGGCATGAGCCTGATCGCGGTGTTCCTGCCGCTGCTGGTGATCGTCGCGCTGGTGCTGCTGGCGCTGCTGACCTGGTGGCTGATCAGGAAGGTGCGCGGGCGGCGCCGGCGCCGGGCGGGAAATCACCCGTCAGGCTGACGCGCACTCCGTCTGCGGGCTGATTCGCCCCGATCTCCGCTCTCCTACGGTGATCCCTCATGAAGCGAGTCATCATTGCGGGGGGAATCGCTGCTCTCGGCCTGGCCGTGTCGGCCGTGCCCGCGACCGCAGACGAATCGAACGTGACGGTCGTGGCGTCCAAGCTCGACAACCCGCGCGGCCTGGCCTTCGGCCCCGACGGCGCGTTGTACGTCGCCGAGTCCGGATCGGGCGGGAAGATCAAGTGCGCCACGGTGCCGGCCCCGCCGGGCGGCCAGGCGTCCAAGACGTGCCTCGGGCTGACCGGGAAGATCTCGAAGCTGGCCGACGGCAAGCTGTCCACGGTGGTCAAGGACCTGCCGTCCGCGGGGGCGCAGGGCATGGGCACCGGGCCGCACGACGTGGCGTTCGCCGCGGACGGCAGCATGCTGGTGCCGATCGGCCTGGGCGGCGACGCCAAGCTGCGCAAGGGCCTCGGCCCCAAGGGCAAGGCCCTGGGCACGCTGCTGAAGATCAAGGACGGCAAGGCGAAGATCTTCGGTGACCTGCTGGCCTTCGAGGCCAAGCACAACCCGGACAAGAAGGACAAGGGCAGCGCGATCGACTCGTACCCGTTCGCGGTGGCCCCCACCTCGGACGGCGGCGCGCTCGTCACGGACGTCGGCGCCAACGACGTGCTCAAGGTGAGCGCGTCGGGCAAGGTGTCGCTCACGGCCGTCTTCCGCGCCCGCATGGTCGAGCCGCCGAAGGCGCTGAAGCTGCCCAAGGGCAAGGTGCCGATGCAGTCGGTGCCGATGGGCATCGCCAAGGGCCCCGACGGGTCGTACTACGTGGCCGAGCACGCCGGATTCCCGCAGCCCGAGGGCGTGGCGCGGGTGTTCAAGCTGACGGGCAAGAAGGTCGAGACCGCGGCCAAGGACTTCACCACCGTGGTGGACGTGGCCTTCGACGCCTCCGGCCGCCTGGTGATCCTCGGCTCGGTCGGCCCGGTGCCGTCCGACCACCAGCCGAAGACGTCGCTGTACCGGATCGAGGCCGACGGCTCGCGTACCGAGCTGCTCAAGCCGGGCACGCTGACCGTGCCGCTGGGCATGGCGATCGCCGACGACGGCTCGATCTACGTGACGAACAAGGCGTTCACCCCCGGCAAGGGCGAGATCGTCCGGGTGACCGTGGCGGACTAGCCCGGAAGAGACGTGTGGGCGCCATCGTGGCCCCCGACCCTGGCGAGCCCACACCCGAGAGAGGTCCGGCAGCAGCGTCCGCGCTGCCGGGCCTCTTTCACATTTTCTGGATGACCTCCTCGGCGAACCGCTCCAGCGTCGCCACCTTGAAGGCCAGGTCGGAGGCGTAGTGCCGGGCCTCGTCCGGCGGGGCCAGCCACCACGGGGCGCACATGGTGGCGGTGACGCCCCGGTCGCGCCAGCGCTTGTAGAGATCGGCTCCGGGCGGCGCGGCGAAGGACATGACGATCTCGAAGCCGTCGCGCCTGCCGTACTCGTCGAGCAGCGCGTGCAGCCGCGCCAGCACGGCCCGCCCCTCCTCCTCGCCGTAGACCTGGTTGCCCATCCAGCCGTCGCCGAGCCTGGCGGCCCTGCGCAGCGCGGGCTCGCTGTCGCCGCCGAAGTAGACCGGCACCGGAGCCGCGGGGACGGGCGCGATGCTGAGCGGACGGAAGGCGTAGAACTCGCCCTCGTACGCGACCATCTCGCCGGTCATGAGCCGGCGCAGCAGCGGCACCATCTCGCCCAGCCGCCTGCCCCGGGTGGCGAAGTCCTGGCCGGTCTGCTCGAACTCGTCGCGGCACCAGCCCGCGCCCACCCCGCAGATCACCCGTCCGCCCGACAGCACCGCGGCCGTCGAGACGGCCTTGGCCACCGTGAACAGGTCGCGGGCCGGCGCGATGTAGACGTTCGTGGCCAGCTTGAGCCTGCTGGTGACCGACGACAGCGCGCCGATCGTCACCCACGGGTCGGGCCAGGGCGTGGCCGGTCCCCAGATGGGCGCGCCGTCGCCCGAGTACGGGTAGGGCACGCTGTAGTCGGTGAAGAACAGGTGGTCCGACAGCGCGATCGCGTCGTACCCGCACCGGTCGCCGGTCCTGGCGATCTCGACCAGCTGCTCGGTCTCCAGGAACGGCACCGCCTGCCAGAACCTCATGACCGGAACTCCGGCATCACCTTCTCGGCGAAGGTCTCCAGGTTGCGTTTGACCTCGTCGAGCGGGGCCACGCCCTGCTGGCCCTGCATGAACAGGCCGAACCACTCCAGGTCCGGGATGCGGTCGAGCATGTTCTGGATGCCGCGTTTGACGTCGTCGGGGGTGCCGACCAGGGCGAGCTGCTCGTCGACCATGCGCTGGTAGAGATCGGCGCCGGGCATCACCGGTTTGTCCGGGTCGTCGGAGGCGTTGCGCAGCACCTCCAGGTAGCCGAACGGGCCGAAGAACCCGGCGAAGTCGCGGCTCATGTGGCGGCCCCAGCGCCGCATCGCGTCGGCGCGGTCGTCGCCCAGGCCGACCACCTTGAGAATGCCGGTGTGCTGGCCGAGCCGGTAGTCGCGGCCGTGCCCGGCGCTCTCGCGCTGGTACAGCTCGCACTTGGCGCGGTGCGCGTCCGGCTGCGGCACGAAGATCCACGGCACCATGTCGTGCTCGGCGCAGCGCACGATCGAGCGGTCGCTGACCGAGAACGGGTACCACAGCTCCGGGTGCGGCACCTGGTACGGGCGCGGCCCGACCGAGACGGCCTGGATCACGCCGTCGGCGGACAGCTCGCCCGGCGCGCCGAACGTCCTGGTCCACTCCTGCGCCGGCCAGCCCTCGATCCCCTCGTACGGGTAGGGCACCTCGAAGTCGACGACGTCGCTCTTGTAGCGCAGCGTCTCCTCGGTCCAGGCCAGCTTCATGATCTTCAGCAGCTCGCCGAACACCTCGAAGTTGCGGTCGTCGGACGAGGAGCCGTCGGAGCGCGCGGCCTCGGCGGCCCAGCGCCTGCCCAGCACGTTCGACCAGCGGTTCTGGTACCCGCGAGCCACGCCGAGCCGCAGCCGGCCGCCGCTGAACTGGTCGAGCAGCGCCACGTCCTCGGCCGCCCTGATCGGGTCCCACGCGGTCAGCACCAGGCCGAGCGGGGCCAGCAGGATCCGCTCGGTACGCGCCGCCAGGTCGGCCAGGATCATCAGCGGGTTCACCGAGAACTCGAAGCCCTCGGAGTGGAAGTGGTGCTCGGTCACCATGATCGCGTCGAAGCCGGCCTGGTCGGCGAGCACCGCGATCTCCCTGACCTGGCCGATCATCTCCTGGTAGGCATCGGTGTCGCGGCCGATCGGCCGCCTGGAGACCGCGCGGTCGCCGCTGAAGCCCGAGCCGGGTAACTGCGGGTTCATGAAGATCGCGAATTTCACAGCCAGCTCCTCAGGACGCGGACGAACTCGGCGGGACGTTCCTCGTGCAGCCGGTGGCTGGATCCCTCCCAGCACACGACCTTGGAGTCGGGATGCTTGAGCAGCCCGGACTCCCACGCCGCCTGCACCGGGTCGGCCCAGATCGACAACACCGGGCACTGCCTGCGGGCCAGGTAGTCGTCGCTGGCCGGGCGCACGCCGATGGAGTCGGGGTCGGTGAACAGGCCCTGGAACGCCTGGGCCAGCACGTGCGGGGGCATGCCGTACAGGCGGCGCTGGTGCCAGCGCCTGATGACGGCGGGCGTGGCGCTGCTGGTGCACCACTTGTCGATCTCGACGGCGACGGCGTGGGCGTGCTCGCCGCTCAGCCCGGCGATCATGCCGGGGAACCCGGCGGCCACCTCGGGGACCACGCCGTAGCCGGGGTCGATGACGACGATCTTGCCCACCTTGTCCGGGTGTTCGACGGCCAGGATGGAGACGATCTGGCCGCCCATGGAGTGCCCGATCGCCGTCACACGTTCGATGCCCAGGTGGTCGAGGAGCAGGTTCAGGTCCTCGGCCATCGCGCGCGGGGTGTTGCCGGTGTCCGGGACGGACGAGTAGCCGTGGCCGCGCAGGTCGACGGCGATCACCCGGTGGTCCCTGGCGAGCGCGTCGATGTGCCACGACCACTGGTGCGAGTCGGCGCCCCAGCCGTGCACCAGCAGCAACGGCGTGTCCCCCGCGCCGTCGTCGGTGTAGAAGAGCCTGACGTTTCCCCCGATGTCCGCGTACGGCATGTGCCGCCTCCTTAGTAGCCGGGACCGCTGAGCAGACCTCCGTCGACGAGGACCTCCGTGCCGGTGCAGTAGGCCGACTCGTCGGAGGCGAGGAAGACCGCCGCGTTGGCCACGTCCACCGGGTCGCCCCAGCGGGCCAGCGGCAGCGCGGCGAAGAACGCGTCGGCGTCGATGTCCACGCCCTTGGCCACCTCGGGGTCGAGCGCGAGCGCGGTGGCGATGCCGCCGGGGTGCAGCGAGTTGACGCGGATGCCGTGCCTGCCGAGCTCCTGGGCGGCGGCCTTGGTGATGCCGCGCACGCCGAACTTGGACGCGCTGTAGGCCGACAGCCCGGCGGCGGCCGCGTAGCCCTCGACGGAGGAGGTGTTGACGATGGACCCGCCGCCGGCCGCGCGCATGGGCTCGGCCACGGCCCGCATGCCGAGCCACGGGCCGAGCAGGTTCACGTCGAGGATGCGGCGGAACTCGCCGGGCGACATATCGCCCAGCAGGCGATATTTCAGGATTCCGGCGTTGTTGACCAGGACGTTGAGCGTCCCGTACCTGTCCACCGTGTGCCTGACGGCGGCGGCCCAGTCGTCCTCGCTGGTCACGTCCATGCGCAGGTAGCTCGCCCCGGTCCGCTCGGCCACCGCCGAGCCGTCGAGCACGTCGCCGAACACCACGCGCGCGCCCTCCTCGGTGAAGCGCCGCACGTGCGCCTCGCCGATGCCGCGCGCGCCGCCGGTGATCAGCGCCACCTTCCCGTCGAGCCGTCCCATCAGCTCGCCCCCGCCCGCACGTCGCCTGTCCTGATCACGCTGTTCACCAGCTCGGACGCCTCCTTCGCGGCCGGCAGCACGGCGCCCATGCCGTAGAAGCCGTAGAAGCCGTGGAACATGCCGTCGTACCTGACGCCGTGCGCGGGCACCCCGGCGAACCCGAGCAGCCGCGCGTACGCCTCGCCCTCGTCGCGCAGCGGGTCGTGCTCGGCGGTGAGCACCAGCGCGGGCGGCAGGCCGCTCAGATCGGCGTGCACCGGCGAGCTGTACGGCTCGGCCCGCCTGGCCGGATCGGGCTGGTAGCAGTCCCAGAACCAGCGCATGTGCGCGGCGGTCAGGAAGTAGCCGGTGCCGTTCTCGCGGTAGGACGGGGTGTCCTGGTCGGCGTCGGTCACCGGGTAGATCAGGACCTGCAGCGAGATCGGCGGCCCGGCACGCTCGTCGCGGGCCTTGAGGCAGACCACCGTGGCCAGGTTGCCGCCCGCGCTGTCACCGGCCACGACCAGGCGGCCGGGGTCGCCGCCCAGCTCGGCCGCGTGCTCGTGCGCCCAGCGGGTGGCCGCGCAGGCGTCCTCGACGGCGGCCGGGTAGGGGTGCTCGGGGGCCAGCCGGTAGTCCACGGAGACCACCACCGCCTCCGCGCCGGCGCAGATGTCGCGGCAGACGGCGTCGTGGGTGTCGAGCGAGCAGATCGTGAACCCGCCCCCGTGGAAGTACACGACCACCGGCCGCCCGCCCCCGTCGCCCGCGCCACCTTGTGCGCCCTCGGGCGGGCTGTAGACCCGGACCGGGACGTTCCCGGCCAGACGGTCCACCACCTGACCGACCGGGCGCGGCTCGGTCTCCAGCGGCGGCGCCTCGGCCAGCGTCCGCCGCACCTCGGCGGCGTCCCAGCCGCCCGCGCCCTTGGGGAAGAACGCGCTCATCGCCTCGATGACCGCCCTGGTCACCTCGTCAACCGCCATGTCACACCTCCTGGGAGCCCCGGCCGAGCAGGGCGATCTCCCCCGCGGTCCACCCGCCGTCCACGGTCAGTTCCGCCCCCGTCACGTACGAGGCCGCGTCGGACAGCAGGAACGCGACCGCCTGCGCCACCTCCTCCGGCTCGCCGAACCGCCCGTTGGCGGCCAGCGGGAAGCGTCCCTCGCCGGAGACGGCCCCGAACTCCTGTGTCATCGGCGTGACGATGAACCCGGGATGCACCGAGTTGACCCGGATCCCGGCCGCGCCGAACTCCAGCGCCGCGATCTTGGTGAGGCCGCGCACCCCCCACTTGGACGCCCCGTACCCGCCGGTGCCCGGCAACGCGGTCTGCCCGGCCACCGACGACAGGTTCACGATCGCCCCGCCGCCCGACGCGCGCATCGCGGCCACCACGGACTTCAGGCCGAGGAAGACCCCGACCAGGTTCACCTCCAGCACCCGCTGGAACTCCGCGAGCGACTGCTCCTCGATGGAGCGGTGGGTGGCGATGCCGGCGTTGTTGACCAGCCCGTCGAGCCTGCCGTGCGTCTCGACGACCTCACGCACCACCCGGGCCCAGTCGTCCTCGTCGCGGACGTCGTGCGCGACGAACCCGGCCGCCAGCTCCTTGGCGGTGGCGGCGCCCTCCTCGGCGAGCACGTCGGTGAGCACGACCCGGGCGCCGGCCGCGACGCAGCGGCGGGCCGTGGCCGCGCCCAGGCCGCGCGCGCCGCCGGTGATGATGATGACCTTGCCGTCCAGCATGTGCCTGCTCCCTCAGCCGGATCCGGATCCCGTCAGCGGAATTCCGGGATGACCTTCTGACCCCACTGCCTGATCGTTTCCAGGCAGACGTCCTGTGGCACCGTGCCCATCTGGATCAGGCACATGATCTCGTCGGCCCCCGCGTCGGCCAGGCGCTCCACGTAGGCGACGGCGTCCTCGGCGGTCCCGTACGCGTGCTCGACGTTGAAGGTGGCGGTGGCGTTGGGCGTGACCGGGATGCGGGCCTCGTGCAGGTGAGCCAGCTGCTGCTCGGCGGCCTCGCGCATCGCGGCGACCTCGTCCCTGCCGGGGACGACGGCCTCGTCGGGCGGGGGCGCGGAGCCGTACCAGTGGGCGATGGACTGCGCGAAGAAGCGCTGCCCGCGAGCCCCGATCTGGACGGCGCGCTCGCGCGAGTCGAGCACGATGGTCGGGCAGAGCGCCGCGAAGTGGTCGTTGACCACGCTCGACACCAGCCTTTCCCCGGTCCTGGCGGCGATGGCGTCGTCGTAGCAGGCACGCATCTGCTTGATCTCCTCCGGGCCGGAGAAGCCGAGCACGAGCGCGCCGACGCCGTACTCGGCGGCCAGGGCCAGCGTGTCACGCTTGGAGCAGGCCAGGAACAGCGGCGGGTGCGGCGACTGCGCGGGCCTGGGCAGGATCGGGTGCGGCGGGATGTCCAGCAGCGGGCCGTGCCACTCCAGCTCGTCGGCACGCCAGGCGCCGGCGATGATGCGCAGCGACTCGTCCAGCTCGGCGTAGGTGCGTTCCGGGTCGACGCCGCACAGGCTGGTCTCCTGCCTGGTCGCGCCGCGTCCGGCGCCGAGGTCGAGCCGGCCGCCGCTGAGCACGTCCAGCATGGCCGCGCGCTCGGCGACCCGGACCGGGTGGTTGAAGTTGAACGGCAGGCAGACCACGCCGTGGCCGAGCCTGATGCGCTCGGTGCGGGCGGCCACGTAGCTGAGGAAGATCTCGGGGGCGCTCATGTGGGCGTACCACTTCAGCGCGTGGTGCTCCACCGCCCACACCCGGTCGAAGCCCTGCTCCTCGGCCAGTACGGCCTGCTCGACGCAGTCACGCAGGACCTGGTGCTCGTGCTCCCTGCCCGGGTCGGCCAGCTGGGCTTCGAAGATCATGGAGAACTTCACGGCGCTCCCTGTGTTCCTATTAGGAATAGGTGAACTGAAACACAGCACGGCGACTCAATCAAGAGCTTGCTTGGTTTCGTCGGCGTCGATCATCCGTACGCGGCTGCCGTACGCTGGCTGGCATGACTCCCCCGCGCCTGCCCGCCACCTCATGGGCGGTGCTCGGGATCCTGTCGTTCGAGGCGGAGCTGTCCGGCTACGAGATCAAGCGCTGGGCCGACAACATCCTGCGCTTCTTCTACTGGAGCCCGGCGATGAGCCAGGTCTACTCGGAACTGCGCCGCCTGTCCGAGGTCGGGTACGTCAGCTCCCGCCAGCTCGACGGGGCCCGCGTCTACACGATCACCCCGAGCGGCCGCGAGGCGCTGGCCGGCTGGGTGCGCGACTCACCCGTGGAGGCTCCGGTGCTCAAGCACGGCGTGGCCCTGCGGGTCTGGCTCGGCCACCTGGCCGACCCGGAGTCGCTGCGCGCGATCGTGGCCGAACACCGCGACCGCGCCGAGCGGCTGCGGGCCGCCGCCGCCCACTCGGCCGAGGCCGCCGCCGGGCGTCCGGGGTGGAACTACGCGGCACTCGTCGCTCGTTGGTCGGAGCGTTATCACGCAGCCGAACGGGACCTCGCCGAGCAGATGCTGACCGATCTGTCGGACTATCCTCAAGGCATCAATCCCTCCGGAGGTGGTCACGATCGGTGAGTTTCTTCTCGTCGTCCTGGCGATCCTGGCGTTCTTCCTGCTCCTGGCAGGGGTCGGCATCTTCCTGCTGGTCAAGCTGGGCAAGAAGGCCGCCGTCAAGGCACGCGAGGCCACGACCAAGCTGACGACGCACGTCAACGCCATGGGCACCGGCGACGCCGCCGAGGTCGAACGCCTCCGGCTCGACCTGCGCCGCGAGGTGTCGCTGACCCGCCAGGCCGTCGAGCAGGCCCAGCGCCAGGGCTGGGGGCTGGGCGAGCTGCCCCGCCTGCTCGCCGACCTCACCGCCCAGGCCGACGTGCACGACGGGCAGCTCGGCATGTACGCCCAGCAGCGCCGCGTGTCGCCGTACGTCGACCACGCCACGCTCGACCGGCTGCGCCAGCACCAGGCCAAACTGACCGCCATGTGCGCCCGCATCCGCGCCGACCTGCTCAGCGACCAGGTGCAGCACACCGGGTCGGGCATCGAGGAACTGGGCTCGCGCACCGACCTGGAGATCGAGGCCCGCCGCCGCCCGCCGGACCCGCTCGACGAGATCGACGAGCTCTACCGCCGCTCCGTGGAGGAACGCAAAGACCTCTCCTGACGATCACTCTTCGTGGCAGTATGAACCCGCCACGTGAGATCGCCGGAGAGGACCCTGATGGCCGCAGGATTGCCCGAGTGGTTCCACCCCGGTCCTCCCGGCGGGTGGACCGCCGACATGCTCGATCACCTTCCCCCGGGCGCGCCCCGGCACGTGGAGCTGATCGACTCGTCGCTCCTCGTGTGGCCCCCGCAGACCGGCTTCCACCTGCTCGCGGTCGACCTGCTCACGTTCTCCCTCGCCCCGCCGGGCGACCTCGTGGTCGCCCGCGAGATGACGGTCACCCTCGGCGAGCGGCAACGACCGAGACCTGATGTCCTCCTGGTCGACGCGTCGGCGTTCACCTTGGCGGCGACCACCTTCCAGCCCGCCGACGTGCACCTCGCGGTCGAAGTGGCCTCGGCGGAATCGCTGGAGCTGGACCGCACCACCAAGCCGATCAAGTACGCCGCCGCGGGCATCAGGCACTTCTGGCGCGTGGAACGGCAGGAAGACGACCGGCCCGTGGTGCACACCTTCGAGCTCGAGCCCGCCACCCGGACTTACGTGCCAACCGGTGTCCACCGCGACCGGCTGCGCACCTACCTCGGGTTCCCCGTCGACCTGGACCTCGACCTCACCGCGGTCAGGCGACGCCCCACTCCCGGTAGATGAACGCGGCGACCCGGTCCTCGCCCGCCCCCTCGTTGATCATCGCCTTGGTCGCCTGGGCCTGCGCCGTCGTGGGCAGTCGGCCCGCCAGCAGGATCGGCAGCGACAACCGCCGCACCAGCACCTCGCTGGCCGAGATCCCGGACGGCCGGCGCACCACCGAGACGTTCACCCGCAACGCGTGCTCATTGCCCGGCGGAACCCCGGGCCGGTCGATCTCGATGGCCGCGTAGCGGAAGCCGTTCGCCCGGTCGCAGGCGGCGCAGCCGGCCGGGCCGCGGCTCAGCCTGTTGCCGCACTCCTCGCAGGTCAGCCGGTCGTAGGCGGCGTCGACCACCCGCCACGGGTGCTTGTCGGGCTCGTCGATCACCATTTCCGCGATGAGCCGCTCGTCGGGCGTGCCGGCCGGGCCGAACTCCCGCTCCACGAACGCCCGCCAGCCCTCCTCGACCAGTTCGTCGACGATGGCCGCGCAGCGCTCGCAGCCCGGCGCCCCCGCCGGCTCCCAATGGCCGCACTCCACACATTTCCGCACCCCAGCACGCTACCGCCCACCCGAAACCCCCTCACCTCCTTTTCCTTCGCCCGCACCTGTCCCGGCCCGGCGACGGCCGCCGCGAAGCCCGTACGGACCACCCGCCTCGGCCCGGCGGCAGGCGGCGGGAAGCCCGTACGGACCGCCCGTCCCGGCCCGGCGACAGGCGGGGCGAAGCCCGTACACACCGCCAGTCCCGGCCCATCGGCGGGCGGCGGGAAGCCCGTGCGGACCGCCGGTCCCGGCCCAACCGAGCTTCGACGCCGTTCTGACCTGCAGGAATAGTCCTCTTTCTGGAGGGCAAGGTCTCCAACATGAACAAAACGCTCATCGGGGTCGCCCTGGCCGCCTCGGCCGCGATCACCGCCGGATGCGGCGGGGCAGCCCAG
Organism: Nonomuraea antri; assembly: GCF_013283785.1. GTDB lineage: Bacteria > Actinomycetota > Actinomycetes > Streptosporangiales > Streptosporangiaceae > Nonomuraea > Nonomuraea antri. The sequence goes on along the minus strand of NZ_JABCPZ010000061.1, from coordinate 19,374 downwards.
CAGACCGCCCTGGTGGGCCGGTCGCCCGGCACGCCCTCGGCCGTCACACCGACAGCCACCCAGCCCACGGAGCCCGAGGGCACCGCGACCGCGGCCTCGCCCGGCCAGACGGCTTCACCCGGCCAGACCGCCACCTCGCCCGGCGCCCAGAACGGGGAGCAGGCCAGGCTGAAGCGGGCCGGGCAGGCGGCGCTGCAGGCCGTGCCCAATTCCAAGGTCATCTCGATCGAGACCGAGGAGGGCGGCACGCTGTGGGAGGTGCAGGTCGCGGACGCCAACGGCGTCGAGCACCAGATGGACGTCCAGAACGGCGAGGTCGTCAGCGGCCCCACCGCCGAGGACGACGACGCCGAGGACAAGGCCAAGCACAAGGATCGCCTGGCCAAGGCGAAGCTCGACTACGCCCAGGCGGCCGACAAGATCTCGGCGGCGATGCCCGGCGGCCGCATCACCGAGCTGAACCTCGACACCACCCAGGGCAAGACGGTCTGGGAGTCCGACGTGGTGGACGACGGCACCAAGCACGAGGTCACCATCGACGCGGCCACGGGCGCGGTCGTGAAGAACACCGGCGCCAGCCCGAGCCCCGGCGGCACCAGCCCGGGCGCCACCAGCCCGGGCACCAGCCCGAGCCCCGGCGACACGAGCCCGGGCACCAGCCCCAGCCCTGAGTCGAGCCCGACCGCGTCATAGGCGAGCACGAGCACCAGCACGAGCGTGACGGCCGTGCCCACCCGGACACGGCCCGACGCTCGGCACCCACCCCGACGCTCGCGCCCGGCGCCCAGCGCCCAGCCAGGCAACCCGCCCGACGTCCGACGCCCGGCGCTCGGACCGATGCTCAACACATGGGGTTACTTGACCCCCGCCTCCCGCATGTCGCGCAGTTCCCGCTTGAGCTCCTTGATCTCGTCGCGCAACCGGGCCGCCACCTCGAACTGCAGGTCGGCGGCCGACTGATGCATCTGCTCGGTCAGCGACTCGATCAGCGACTCCATCTGCGCCCGCGGCATCTCCCCCGCGATCGTCTTGGCGTGCTGGCCGGCCTGGCGGGCGGCGAAGCCGGGGACCGGGGCCTTGCCGCGCGACTGCTGCCGCCCGCCGCCCATGAGCTGCTGGGTGTCGGCGTCTTCGCGCTGCAGGGAGTCGAGGATGTCGGCGATCTTCTTGCGCAGCGGCTGCGGGTCGATGCCGTTGGCCTCGTTGTAGGCCATCTGCTTGGCCCGGCGCCGGTTGGTCTCGTCGATGGCCCGCTCCATCGACGGCGTGATCTTGTCGGCGTACATGTGCACCTGGCCGGAGACGTTACGCGCGGCGCGGCCGATGGTCTGGATCAGCGACGTCTCGGAGCGCAGGAAGCCCTCCTTGTCGGCGTCGAGGATGGCCACCAGCGACACCTCGGGCAGGTCGAGGCCCTCGCGCAGCAGGTTGATGCCGACCAGCACGTCGAACTCGCCGACCCGCAGCTCGCGCAGCAGCTCGATGCGGCGCAGCGTGTCGACCTCGCTGTGCAGGTAGCGCACCCGGATGCCGAGCTCGAGCAGGTAGTCGGTGAGGTCCTCCGACATCTTCTTGGTCAGCGTGGTGACCAGGACCCGCTCGTCGCGGTCGGCGCGCTCGCGGATCTCGTGCACCAGGTCGTCGATCTGGCCCTTGGTGGGCTTGACGACGATCTCCGGGTCGACCAGCCCGGTGGGCCGGATGACCTGCTCGACCACGTCGCCCTTGACCCGCCCCAGCTCGTAGGAGCCGGGCGTGGCCGACAGGTAGACGCTCTGGCCGATGCGCTCCAGGAACTCCTCCCACTTCAGCGGCCGGTTGTCCATCGCGGACGGCAGCCGGAACCCGTGATCGACCAGGGTGCGCTTGCGCGAGGCGTCGCCTTCGTACATGGCGCCGATCTGCGGCACGGTCTGGTGCGACTCGTCGAGCACGAGCAGGAAGTCTTCGGGGAAGTAGTCGAGCAGCGTGTTGGGCGCGCTGCCGGCGGCGCGGCCGTCCATGTGGCGCGAGTAGTTCTCGATGCCGGAGCAGGTGCCGATCTGGCGCATCATCTCGATGTCGTAGGTGGTGCGCATGCGCAGCCGCTGCGCCTCCAGCAGCTTGCCCTGCCGCTCCAGCTCGGCCAGCCGCTCGGTGAGCTCGGTCTCGATGCCCGCCACCGCCGAGGCCATGCGTTCCTCGCCGGCCACGTAGTGGGAGGCGGGGAAGATGTAGAGCTCTTCGTCTTCGGTGATGACCTCGCCGGTCAGCGGGTGCATGGTGGCCAGCTTCTCGATCTCGTCGCCGAACATCTCGATGCGGACGGCCAGTTCCTCGTACTTCGGGATGATCTCGATCGTGTCGCCGCGCACCCGGAAGGTGCCCCGGGTGAAGGCCAGGTCGTTGCGGGTGTACTGCATGTCGACCAGGCGGCGCAGCAACTGGTCGCGGTCGATGTCCATGCCGACGCGGAGCCTGGCCATGCGGTCGACGTATTCCTGCGGCGTGCCCAGGCCGTAGATGCACGACACCGAGGCCACCACGATCGTGTCACGGCGGGTGAGCAGCGAGTTGGTCGCCGAGTGGCGCAGCCGCTCGACCTCGTCGTTGATCGAGGAGTCTTTCTCGATGTAGGTGTCGCTCTGCGGGACGTACGCCTCAGGCTGGTAGTAGTCGTAGTAAGAGACGAAATATTCGACCGCGTTGTTGGGCAGCATCTCGCGCAGCTCGTTGGCGAACTGGGCGGCGAGGGTCTTGTTGGGCTGCATGACCAGCGCGGGCCGCTGCAGGCGCTCGATGAGCCAGGCGATGGTGGCCGTCTTGCCCGTGCCGGTGGCGCCCAGCAGCACGCTGTCCTTCTCCCCGGCCTTGACGCGGCGCTCCAGCTCGGCGATGGCCGTGGGCTGGTCGCCTGAAGGAGTCATCTCGGTGACGACCTCGAAGGGCGCCACCTTCCGCTGCAAATCTGTGACCGGTCGCATGCTGCCACTGTAAGCGGCCCCACCGACAGAAACCGTCAGGCCGTGCGCTCCCCGATCCGGGGGAACGGCGTGGTGGAGAAGACCACCTCGACGGGCACCTCGAAGTATTCGGCGATGCGCAGCGCCAGGTAGAGGCTCGGGCTGTATTCACCCCGCTCCAGGTAGCCCACGGTCTGGTAGTGCACGCCCAGGGCGTCGGCCAGTTGCCTGCGGCTGACGCCCCGCTCGGCACGCAGCAGAGCGATGCGGTTGTAGACGGTCTCGCTCAACGGTCTCACTCATGGTCTCGATCAGCGGTCTCGATCATCTGGCCCATCCTCTCAGCCGATGCGCCGCAGCGCGCGCTCGCGCCGTTCCTGCACCAGCGAGCCGGACTCGCGCCTGGCCATCCTGCGCAGGATGGGCGGCGCCAGCAGCAGCCCCAGCACGGACCAGGCGCCCAGCACCCCGAACGTCTCCAGCGTCCGCCACGACCCGCCGATCTCGACGGCCGCGGCCGCGTCGGGCATCAGCGCCGAGCGCATGCCCAGCCCCAGCCAGTACAGCGGGAACACGTGCGCGAGCCCCTGCAGCCACCCGGCCAGGGCCGAGATCGGGTAGAAGATGCCCGAGATCGCGGTCAGCCCGCCCATGGTGAGCATCGACAGCCCGGACGCGGCCTGCGGGCTGTTCGCCAGCGAGCCGATGACCGCGCCCATCGGCAGCGTCGCGGTCAGGCTCAGCAGGGCGACCAGGACCACCATGAGCCAGCCGCCTGGCCCGGCCCCGCGGATCTCCGGAATCATGATCACGCCGGCGAGGAGCAGCAGCACCAGGCCGCCCAGGCCGCTGAGCGAGATCGACACCACCCGGCCGATCAGGTAGCCCAGCATGCCCTGCGGCAGGGCCTTGGCGCGCAGCAGCGTGCCGTCCTCGCGCTCGATGACCAGCGCGCCCACCGTGCCCATGAAGCCGCTGAAGGCGACCATCAGGCCCATCAGGCTGGGCAGCGTGGCGGCCGCCAGCGACAGGTCGGTGCCGGGGACCTTCGCGTCGCGCTGGAAGAACAGCACGATGATGAAGGAGAGCGTGGTGAAGATGGTCCAGCCGATGTCCTGCGGGTTGGCCAGGCTGTGCTTGAACTCGATCCAGCCGCGGGCCAGGCCGAGCCTGGCGGCGTGCGCGCCCGGGTTCATGCCTCCTCCTTCTTCACGATCGCCATGTAGGTGTCCTCCAGCGACGCGCGGCGGACCTCCAGGTCGCCGATCTCCTCGCCGTGCTGCTGGAACAGGCCGCGCACGAAGGCCGTGGCGTCCTCGGTGGCGTGCACGAAGTGCTCTCCGCCGCGGCTCCAGTGCACCTGGGCGTCGCGTGAGTATTCGCGGGTCAGCCGATCGGGGCTGCCGTCGGCGACGATCCTGCCGCCGGCCAGGATGAGGATGCGGTCGGCCAGTTTCTCCGCCTCGTCCAGGTCGTGCGTGGTGAGCAGGATCGTGGTGTCGTCCAGGTCGGACAGCCGGTGCACCAGGTCGTGGAAGTCGCGCCTGGCCTGCGGGTCGAATCCGGCGGTCGGCTCGTCGAGAAAGAGCACCTCGGGGCGTCCGACGATGCCGATGGCCACGTCGAGCCTGCGGCGCTGGCCGCCGGAGAGCTTGACCAGGCGCTTGTCGGCGTGCGCGGTCAGGCCGACGGCCTCGATCAGCTCGTCGGTGTCGAACGGCGGCCGCCCCTGCGCGTACGGCTCGTAGTAGCGCGACAGGTGGCCGAGCAGCTGGCGCACCCGCCAGCGGCCGTGGTCGCGCCACGACTGCAGCACCACGCCGAGCCTGGCCCGCCAGCGTTCGTCGCCGTGGGCGGGATCGGTGCCGAGCACGCTCACCCGCCCGCCCGAGCGCATCCTGAAGCCCTCCAGGATCTCGATCGTGGTGGTCTTGCCCGCGCCGTTCGGCCCGAGCAACGCGATCACCTCGCCGGCGCCGACGGTGAAGCCGACCCCCTTGAGCACCTCGTGCTGCCCGTAGCTCATGCGCAGGTCGTCGACCTGGATGACGGCGGTGTCCACCCCCGTGGTGACACCGTTCCGCGCGCTCACGACCATCGCGGCCCCTCCGATGTAGTAGGACTACTACATCAATAGCACACCTACTATCACTCGCAATAGATGTGTGACACCCCATTGCAAGCGAACAGTAAGTCACACCCGATACGGTCGGAATCCCCCGTAGCGGAATAAGGAAGGCCCGATGTCACGTCCCAGAGAGGCATTGATCCAAGCCGGTCAGGGCATGGTCCAGGCGGTCGTCCAAGGAGGTGACGTACGCCAGGCGATGGGCCAGGCCATGGGGCAGGTCGTCGATCAGGCGGGCCAGCTGGCCGGGCAGGCGCCCGGGTTCGCGCTCAACCCCCACGACTTCGCCGCCGCCAGGGACGGAGGCGCGTCCGTCGGCACGCTCATCGAGGCCAGGAGCGCCTCGCTGAACGAGGCCGGGGAGATCATCAACCGCAGCTTCGCCGAGAACGGCATGCACGTCATCTCCCCGGTGGTGATCCCCAAGGGCAGCACCGCGAAGGTGCTGGTGCCGCTGGGCATCCTCGTCGTACTGGGCCTGATCGGCGCGCTCGGCAACGTGATTCCCAAGGGCGAGGTGTTCTTCGGCCCGCACTACTGGGTGGTGCTGGTGCTGGCCGCCGCGTTCCTGTGGTGGCGGCGCAGCGTGGTGATGGTGCCCGAGGGCTGCAAGGCGCTCATCACCAAGTTCGGCAAGCTGGTGCACATCGCCGACCCGGGACGGGTCACCCTGTTCAACCCGTGGAAGCGGGTCAGCTACATCGTCAACACCACGCGCGAGTACCCGTTCAACGCCCCCATCAGGGAGGCGCCGACGCAGCAGGGCGTCAAGGCCAGCGTGGACCTGTTCCTGCAGTTCAGGATCGAGAACCCGGCGGAGTTCATCTTCGTGCTCGGCTCGGTCAGCGGCTTCCAGTCGAAGCTGCAGAACGCCATCAGCGAGGTCACCCGCAGCCTCATCTACGCCCAGCGCGCCGAGGAGATCTACGACCTGGTCGGCGAGAGCACGCTGGGCATGCTGGAGAGCCTCAACCAGCAGTTCCTGCCGGCCGTGCGGCTCACGGACGTGAACATCACCCACGCCGAGCCGTCCAGCCAGGAGTACCGCATGGACCTGGCCGCGCCCGAGATGGTGCGCGTGGCCAAGGAGGCCTACACCTACGAGTACGAGCTGATGCTGCGCAAGGAGCAGAACGAGGGCGACCTGGTCAAGGAGCTGGCCGGGCTGCAGGAGACGCTCAGCGCCATCCAGGCCGAGATCGCCGGCTACCAGGCCCGCATGGACACCGCGCTCGAACGCGCCACCCACCAGGCCACCGCGCAGGCCAGGCAGCGCCTGGTCGAGGCCGAGTCCACGGCCAACGCCAACGCGGCGCTGCTGGAGGCCCAGGCCCTGGACATCAGGGCGCTCAGCGCGGCCGAGGCGCCGGAGATCCTCGACTACCGCTTCCAGCAGGACCTGCTGACCAGGCTGGAGTCCGTGGCCACCAGGCTGCCGCAGGTGGTGCAGGTGGGCGACGAGACCGACATCGACTTCCTGGCCCTGGCGCAGCAGCTCGTCGGCGGCAAGGGCGCGGCGCTGTTCTCCGCCGACGACATGGCCGCCATCCGCGCCAGGCTCGACGAGATCGGCAAGCGCGTGGCCGGCCGCGAGGACGAGATCGCCGCCCTGCTCAGGAAGGCCGTCGCCGACGTGACCGAGCCGCCGGAGATCGCACCTGACCAGGACATGGAACGCACGGTCGAGCGCCTGCTCCCGGGCAGCGTCGTGACGGAGGGTGAGACCCGATGAGCAGCCGCGAGTTCTCGAAGATCAAGGAGTCGCTGGCCGCCTGGTCCGACATCCGCCAGCTCCTGCGCGGCGGCGAGCAGGGCCAGCTCGTCCCGGTCGTGATCCCGAAGGACCGGCGCGGTTTCGCCTGGATGGCGCTGGTGTTCCTGGCGCTGTACTTCGCCGGGATGGCCGCGCTGACCTCCCTCGTGCTCCCCGCCGCGCTCGCGGCGCTGTTCTTCCTGTTCGTGGCGCTGATCACGATGTGGCGCAAGGCCATCATCGAGATCGAGGAAGGCACCACCGGCGTGCGCAGCCGCTGGGGCGCCATCACCGGCACGCTCCCGCCGGGACGCCACTACCTGTGGCTGCCCTGGGACCGGGTGGACGCGGTCGTCGACACCTCCACGGAGATCCCGTACTCGGCGCCGATCGTGGCCTGCCCCACGGCCGAGAACGTGCCGCTGAAGTCGATCGAGTTCTTCCTGAAGTTCCGCATCGTCGACCCGGTGGCGTTCGTGCGCACCATCGGGGCGGGCAACTTCGACCTGGTGCTGTCCAGCGCCGTGCAGGACGCCATCAGGCAGCGCAGCCGCCGCGTCAACACCGAGCGGGCCTACGACCTGCGCGGCTCCGACGTCGGCGACATGCAGGACGCGCTCAACCGCCAGCTCGGCCGCTACGGGGTGCGCATCACCGGCGCCAACATCCCGGACGTCCAGCTGCCCGACCAGTACCAGCAGCACCTGGCCACCAGGGAGAAGGTCGCCAAGGAGCTGTCGGCCTACGAGCGCGAGTGGGAGCTGACCCGCAAGCGGCGCATCGACACGCTGCTCATGGAGATCGAGCGCTCCAAGAAGACCCGCGACGCCCGCGTCGTCGAGGTCAAGGCCGCGCACAACAAGGCACGCAAGGACGTCGCGCGCATGCTCGAGGAGCAGGAGACCGAGGCGCAGCGCGTGACGTGGGAGATCGAGGCGCGCGGCCGGGCCGAGCTGACCGCCGCCGAGAACGAGGCCAAGGCGCTGCGCCGGCTGGCCGAGTCGTACCGTGACAACCGGGCCGTGCTGCAGTACGAGCTGGCCCGCAAGCGCCTCGACGTGGGCGCGAAGCTGGCGGAGAACGCCCCTCAGCCGCTGGTGGTCCGCACTCAGCAGGGCTCGACCGACTCCGCACTGTCCACCCTGCTCCTGGCCCAGCTGCTGCCCCGCATCGCGGGTTCCGGCACTGGTCAGTCACCAACCGCATAGGAGAACCCCATGGTGTTCCGTAAGTTGATGGCCGCTTTCGGAGCGGGCGTCGAAGTCGACACGGTGCTGCCCAACACGACCGTGCGCCCCGGTGAGCCGCTGCGGGGGGTGGTCAACTTCCGCGGCGGCTCCTCCGACTACAAGGTCGAGGGCATCTACATCGACCTGACGGCCGTGGTCGAGGTCGAGAGCGGCGACAACGAGTACAAGACGACCTACAGCTTCCTGCGCCAGCAGGTGGCGGGGACGTTCCAGCTCGGCTCCGGCGCCCAGCACCAGCATCCGTTCGAGATCGCGATGCCGTGGGAGACGCCGATCAGCGCGATCGGCGGCCACCCGCTGCCCGGCATGAAGCTGGGCGTCCAGACCGAGCTGGCGCTGGCCGGCGCGCTCGACAAGGGCGACCTCGACCCGCTGTTCGTCAGCCCGCTGCCGGTCCAGGAGCACGTCATCGGCGCGCTCGACCGGCTGGGCTTCCAGTTCAAGAAGGCCGACCTGGAGCGGGGCACCCTGTACGGCTCGACGATGCCGTTCTTCCAGGAGATCGAGTACTACGCCGGCGGCCAGTGGCGCAAGTACTTCAACGAGCTGGAGCTGACGTTCATCGCCGGCCCGCGGCAGATGGACGTCATCCTGGAGGCCGACAAGCGCGGCGGCTTCCTGACCTCCAGCCACGACGCTTACAACCGCTTCACCGTCCGCTACGACGACCAGCCCGGCCAGGCCGAGCAGGCGCTGCAGCGCGGCCTGGAGCAGATGGCCCGCCACCGCGGCTGGTTCTGAGCCCGCGCACACCCCGGCGGGCGGCCGCACGCGCCGCCCGCCGTCGCGCCACGCGAAACGGGATCACTCCTTTTCGTCTGCTGACAGTCGCATGGCGGCGTCGTTACCATGACGTCGGGACCTGATTGATCGTCGGACGACGGGGCGCGCGATGACACGGTTCAAGGCGGCGTTGCGGAGAATCGCCCCGTGGGCGGTTCAGAACGCCGACGTCGCCATCGCTCTCGGCCTGGCGATCGTGGTCGGCGTGCTGGGCGTCATGCCCGACATCACCTGGCTGAACAAGGGCGAGCTGGTCAACGCCGCCACGCTGGTGATGCTCGCGCTGGTGGCCACCGCGCTGCTGCGCGACCGGGCCAGGCAGGCGCCGGTGGAGGAGACGATCACCTCGGGCCTGTCCGATCTGCCCGCCAGGCTGGCGCGCATGGAGCAGATCGAGAGCCTGGTCACCGGCACCCGCAAGGCGCTCGACGCGCTCCAGCTCGTCCGGGTGCTGGGCAGCAAGCAGGAGATCGCCCACGCGCACGCCGAGGCGCGTAAGGACACCACCAGGTGGAGCTTCAAGGGCGGCACCGGCACCTACCTGCGCGCCGTCACCCTGCCGCTGTGCGTGACCGCGGCCCGCAGGGACAAGCGGCACCTCACGGTGCGCATCGAGGTCATCGACCCCACCGACGTCGACGTGTGCGAGGCGTACGCGCACTACCGCCGCTCGCTGTCGGAATCCCCCGACGGCACCGGCGAGACCTGGACGACCGACCGGGCCAGGAAGGAGTCGTACGCGACGATCCTGGCCGCGTTCTGGCACCGTCAGCGCTACGGCCTGCTCGACATCGCGGTGGGCCTGTCGTCGACGATGACGACGTTCCGCTGGGACCTGTCGGCCACCCGGCTGATCATGACCGTGGAAGACCCCAACCGGGCGATGACGGCGCTGGCGGGCACGTTCTACTACGAGAACTGCGACACCGAGCTGCGGCTGAGCTTCGAGCAGGCCCGCAAGGTGCCGCTGGACATGTACAAGAGGGTGCCGCTCAGCGACGAGCCCACCATCGAGGAGGTGCAGGAGTTGTTCGAGAAGATCGGGATGCCCCTGCCCAAGTCGTACAACGGCCGGGACGTCGTGGACGTCGCCCGCAAGGCGCTGCGCGCCGTCGACCCCTATGGATCATGAGTTACCGCGGGGTCTACCAGCGGGTGCTGTCCGGCCAGGCGCGGGCTTGGGCGCTCGAGGCGCTGACCGGGCGGGTCGCGGGCCGGGTGGCGGCGGTGCGCCATCCGCTCGGCTTCGTGTGCCTGCCGCTGGAGCGCGCCGGCGGCGAGGGGGTGTGCCTGCACCTGTGGTCGACGTCGCTGCCGCGGGCGGAGAGCACCACCTCGCAGATCCACTGCCACAGCTGGGACTTGGTCAGCCACGTCCTCTACGGTCAGGTGCGCAACGTGCACGCGCTGGTCACCGACACCGGCAGCAACGCCACGCACCGGGTGTTCGAGGTGGTCAGCACGCCCGACGGCGATCGCATCTCGCCCACCGGGCGCACCGTGCGGCACGCGACGGGGCTGGTGGAGGTGTTCGGCCCGGGCGACACCTACCGGCTGCCCGCCGACCGCTTCCACAGCAGCATGGTGCCCGAGGGCGGCGAGACGGCCACGATCGCGCTCGGGCGCGGCCGGCCGGGCAGCCGCGACCTGTCGCTCGGCCCGCTGGGCGCGGGCGCACACCACGTCTCCAGGCAGCCGCTCGACGCCGAGGAGACCGCGCTGGCCGTCCGGCTGATCGCCGATCGTCTGACCTGAGGGGTGCCCGATGGACCTGGATCACGCTCGTACGGTCGCCGTCGAGGCCGCGGAGTCGGCCGGCGCGCTGCTGCTGGCGGGCACCCGCGGCACGGTCGGGATCAGGCCGAAGGGCAGCGCCGGCGACGTGGTCACCGATCTGGACCTGGCCTCGGAGAAGCTGCTGGTCGAGCGGATCCTGTCGGCCTATCCCGGGCACGCGGTGATCGCCGAGGAGTCCGGGCTGCTCGGCGCGTCGGGCGGCGAGTGGACGTGGCTGGTCGATCCGCTCGACGGCACCAACAACGTGGCGATCGGGCTGCCGGCGTACGTGGTGGGGCTGGCGTTGTGCCGGGCGGGCCGTCCGGTGCTCGGCGTGGTGCACGACCCGGTCACGGCGCAGACCTGGTCGGCGATCCGCGGGCGCGGCGCGCTGGCCTCGGGCGGCGGGCTGCTGTCGCCCAAGCACGCGGTCTCGCCGCACGGCCCGCTGCTGGCCTGGACCCAGGGATACGCGGTGACCAGGGACGACGCGACCGTCCGCGCGCTGAAGTCGACGCTGGAGCTGAACGCCAGGCGGGTGCTGCAACTGTGGGCGCCGCTGCTGTCGTGGGTGATGCTGGCCCGCGGCGACATCGACGGCATGATCGGCTACCGGGCCGAGGCGGTCGATCTGCCGGCGGGCGCGCTGATCGCGCAGGAGGCCGGCATCGAGATCAGGGCGCTCGACGGCGGCCCGTTCGAGGAGACCATCGACGGCACCGCCGAAGACCGCAGCTTCGTGGCCGCGCACCCGCGGGCGATCCCCGACCTGCTCGACATGATCCGCTGAAAAAATTCCCGGCCGGATGTCGATGAGTTCCGCTCCCGATCGACGTCTGTATGAAGGGTGCCGGAGCAGGCACCGCCGAAGGGAGCCCGAGATGTTGACCACGACCGACCTGGCGCAGATCCTCTTCATCTCCCACCTGCAGCCGTCCGCGGACGTGTCGGCGTTCGAGGTCCGCGCGGCCGTCGACGAGCGGCTGCGGGCCTGCGGCGGCGACTGCGCGCAGGCGGCGGCGCGGGTCGCGCAGGAGGCCGGCGACCACCCCGAGGCGTACGCCCCGCGGATGCGCTGGGCCCTGGCCGCCGTCGCCGACGCCTACAGCCCGGCCCTGGCCGCCTGAGCCCGGCCCTGGCCCCTGAGCGCGGGCCGGCCGAATCCCGCCGCCTGAGCGCGGGCTAGCCGAACGCCACCAGCGCCCAGACCGTGGCCGCGACCCCGGCGACCGCCAGGCCGGCGCCGGTGAGGAAGAAGCGGCGCAGCGGCACCTTGACGTCGTGGCGGCGGCACGACTCGAACCACAGCAGCGTGGCCAGCGAGGCCCACGGGGTGACGACCGGGCCGACGTTCGTGCCGGCCAGCAGGGCCAGCAGCTGGGTCTGGTCGGTGACGACTTCTTCGATCGCCTTGTAGGCGGGCAGGTTGTTGATCAGGTTGGACAGCGCGCCGCCGACGGCCGCGGTGCGGTACGGGTCGTCGTAGGTGCCGACCAGCCAGGTCATCAGGTTCTTCAGGCCGAGCTCGCTGAGCGTGGGCACCACCAGGAACAGCCCGGTCACGAAGACGAGCAGCTGCCAGGGCACCAGGCTCCAGGTCAGGCGTTTGCGGTCGCGCACGAAGAACGCCGTGACGACGATGATCGCCGACACCGTCGAGGCGATGGCCACGTGCACGTCGAGCAGCAGCAGCACGATGAACAGCGCGCAGGCCAGCGACGCGGCGCCGAACAGCACCCGGTCGGCCACCGGCGGCGGCGCGGGCGGGACGTAGCTCAGCTCGTGGCGGCGGCCCCGGCGCCAGTAGAACGCCCACAGGAACGCCATCGTGACGACGATCGCGGCGATCTGCGGCGCCCACATCCGCGCGGCGAACTCGGGCGGGGTCAGGTCGATGCGCTGGATGCCGAGCAGGTTGGTCAGGTTCGAGACCGGCAGGAGCAGGCTCGCGGTGTTGGCCAGCCAGATCGTGGTCATCGCCAGCGGCAGCGCGGCGATGCCGGCCCGGTGGGCGAGCGCCAGCATCACCGGGGTGAGCAACACGGCAGTCGTATCAAGATTCAGAAATATCGTGACAAGCGATGCGAAGGCCGTTGAAAGAAAGAAAAGCGCGGCATAGTTACCGCGCCCGAGCACCGCCATCCGCGCCGCGATCGCATCGAAGACCTGGGCTTCCTTGGTCAGCTCCGCCGTGACGATGATCGCGAACAGGAATATCAGGATCGGCCAGATCCCGCCCATGCTGATGACCGCGTTCTCCAGCGGAAGCAGCCCGGTCGCGACGAAAATCAGACCGAGCGCGAGAAGCCCGATTCTGATCCAATCGAGCACAGCAAGACGCCGCCACACCCGACGATGATCGCACACACACTCCAAATCGCCGACTTCGCAGGGGATACTGAGCAGATGGCACGTGAGGGCAGGCCGACCGAGATCTTCGTCAGCTATTCCCCGGCCGACACGGCCTGGGCCACCTGGATCGCTTGGGAGCTCGAGGCGGCGGGCTACAAGACGATGATCCAGGCCTGGGACTTCGTGCCGGGCACGAACTTCATCGACTTCATGGACCGCGGGGTCAGCGAGGCCCACCTCGTCGTGGCGGTGTTGTCGCGCAACTACCTCACCTCGCGCTACGGCCGCATGGAGTGGCAGGCCGCGATGCGCGCCGACCCCGACAACCCCTCCAACAAGCTGGTCACCATCCGGCTGGAGGACGTCCGGCTGGAGGGGCTGCTGTCCACCATCACCTGGGTCGACCTGCTCGGCGTGACCGACTCGGGCCAGGCCAGGGCGCTGCTGCTGGGCCGGGTCGGCGAGGCCATGGCGGGCCGGGCCAAGCCGGAGTCTGCGCCGGCGTTCCCGTCCGGCGCGGCGGGCCCGGGCGCCGCGCTGCCGCCGCCCACGCTGCCCTCCCCCGCCGAGCGCACCAGGGCCAGGCGCGCGCCGGTCACCGCGCCGAAGTTCCCGCCCGCCGCCGAGTCCGACCGCAGGCGCGAGTCGATCAGCGTGCTGCACATCGGCGGGCCCAGGTTCGGCCGGGCGCTGCCCGACCCGGGCGAGCCCTTCACGCCGGAGGACATGCAGGCCCGCATCTGGGCCGACCTGTCGGCCATGTACGACAAGGGCATGCCGCGTCCCGACCTGATGGTGGTCAGCGGCGACCTGACCGAGTCCGGCAGCCTCGGGCAGTTCGGGCAGGCCACCAGGTTCGTCACCGATTTACGGCTGCTGATCGGCCTGGAGCCGCACCGGCTGGTGATCGTGCCCGGGCCACGAGACGTCACCAAGGCGGCGGCCAGCGCGTACTTCCTGACCTGCGAGGCCGACGACGTGAGCCCGCAGCCGCCGTACTGGCCCAAGTGGCGGCACTTCGCCTCGCTGTTCGGCGAGGTGTACCAGGGGCTGGACGACCGGGTCTTCGACGGCGGCCAGCCGTGGACCCTGTTCGAGGTGCCCGATCTGAAGGTGGTGGTGGCCGGGCTCAACTCCACGATGGCCATGAGCCACCTGGAGCGCGACGCGTACGCGCTGCTCGGCGAGGGGCAGGCGGCCTGGTTCGCCGAGCGGCTGCGCCCGTACGAGGAGAGCGCGTGGCTGCGGCTGGGCGCGATCGGTCACGCGCCCGCGCAGCTGCAGGACGCCCCCACCTACGAGCGGCTGCTCGGCCACCGGCTGAACCTGCTCTTCCACGGCCCGGGCGAGCCCGGCGACGGCAGGATCGCCGCGCCGCGCTCCGGCAGGCACCACGTCGTCGAGATCTTCGCCGACGGGATGCGTACCTGGCTGCCCGACGAGGCCAAGCCGAAGCGGGCCTCGGTGCGCTGGCGCTCGGCGCAGGCCGCGTTCGCCGCGCAGCCGGCCGTGCCCACCGCGCCCGTGCCCAAGCCGGACGAGCAGCGCGTGTCGTCCCCGGTCGAGCTGCTGCTCGACCGCATCACCGAGGTGTGCGAGGCCAGGCACGAGCGGGCCAGGATCCGCAGGTTCCCCGCCCACCTGGTGGTCACCCACCCCGAGGACGGGTTCGTCAGGCAGCTCATGATCGGCGCGCACGTGGGCGAGCTGACCGAGACCGCCGCGGTCGCCTTCGCCCGTCAGGCGCACGCCGCCGGGCTGAGCGCCGAGCTGGTCTACCAGGGCCCGCCCGCGCCCCGTCTGCTCCGCGACGACCTGCTGCGCAGGGGCGTGCGGATCCGCAGCTTCACCGAGTTCCAGGGGCTGCTCGACCTGTCCGCGTACGTCACCGAGCAGACCGCCAGACTGACCGGCGACCGGCGCTACCCGCCCGAGCTGTACGTGCCGCAGCGCTACCGCGAGCTCGACCGGCCCGGCCACATCGTCAAGGACGGGCTGACGGACGAGCTGATGCGCCTGCTCGGCACCGACCACGGCCGGTTCATGCTGCTGCTCGGCGACTTCGGGCACGGCAAGACGTTCGCGCTGCGCGAGCTGGCCAGGCGCATCCCCGCCGAGCTGCCGCACCTCACCCCGATCTTCATCGAGCTGCGCGCGCTCGACAAGGCGCACTCGGTCGACGGCCTGGTGGCCGCGCACCTGGCCAACCACGGCGAGGAGTTCATCGACCTGAAGGCCTTCCGCTACCTGCTCAGGCAGGGCCGGATCGTGCTGCTGTTCGACGGCTTCGACGAGCTGGTGACCAGGCTCACCTACGACCGCGCGGCCGACCACCTGGCCACGCTGCTGGCCGCCGCCGAGGACAAGGCGAAGATCGTGGTGGCCAGCCGCACGCAACACTTCAAGTCGCACAGCCAGGTGCTGACCTCGCTGGGCGAGATGGTCGGCGTGCTGCCGCAGCGCCGGGTGCTCAGCGTCGAGGACTTCACCCGCGACCAGATCCGCTCGTACCTGGCCAACCGCTTCGACGACGCCGACGAGGCGATGGCCCGCATGTCGCTGATGGAGGGCATCAAGGACCTGCTCGCGCTGGCGCAGAACCCGCGCATGCTCACGTTCATCGCCGACCTCGACACCGAACGGCTGCGCACGGTGGCCGGGGCGCGCCACACGCTCAGCCCGGCGCTGCTGTACGAGGAGATCCTCGGCACCTGGCTGGCCTTCGAGGAACACCGGGCCAAGGTGCCCGGCTCGGCCACCGCGCTGACCATCGACGAGCTGTGGCGCACCGTGACCGGGCTGGCGCTGCGGCTGTGGGACTCCGGCGAGTCGCTGCTCGGCGTGGACGAGCTGACCGAGTACGCCGAGACGCTGACCGACCTGGCCAGCGGGCAGTTGTCACCGGCGCACGCGGCGTACGCGATGGGCTCGGGCAGCCTGCTGGTGCGTACCGACGAGGGCATGTTCGGCTTCATCCACGCCTCGGTGATGGAGTGGCTGATCGCCAAGCACATCGCCGGCACGCTCGACACGCCCACCCTGCTGTCGCGCCGGCCGCTGTCGGCGCTGACCGTGGAGTTCCTGTGCGACCTGGCCGACGTGCGGGCGCTGCGCAGGTGGGTGGCCGACCCGCCGGGCGGGGACGTGGCCAGGGCGAACGCCGTCAAGATCGCGGCCAGGCTGCGCACGCCCGCGCGTACCGACCTGCGCGGCGCGAACCTCAAGGGCGAGGACCTGTCGGCCCGCGACCTGCAGGAGGTCGACCTGACCGGCGCCGACCTGTCCGAGGCGACGCTGGCCGGCACCGACCTGACCAGGGCCACGCTGCGCGACGCCAAGCTGGTCGGCGCGCGGCTCGACCGGGCCCGGCTGACCGGCGCCGACCTGCGCGGCGCCGACCTGTCCGGGGCGCGGCTGGCCCAGGTGGACCTGAGCGACGCGGCCGTCGAGGGCGCGCGCTGGGACCGCGCGTCGCTGATCAACGTCACCGGCACGCTGCCGCGCCTGCCCGGCGCCGCCGTCGTGCCCGGCCGTCCGGTCGAGGTGGAGTTCGCCCCGGCCGCCATGGGCGTCCCGTACGGCTACCACTTCCAGACCAGCCGCCTGCCCGAGCCCGTCGCCTACAGCCCCGACGGCTCGACGCTGGCCGTGGGCAGCGAGGACGGCGGCGTGCTGCTGTGCGTCGGCGGCGCGCCCGTCCGCACCCTGCAGGGGCACCGGGGCCGCGTCTACGCGGTCGCCTTCGCCGGGAACCTGCTGGCCACCGGCGCCAGCGACGGCACGGTCATGCTCTGGGACGCGCTGACCGGCGAACGGCTGCACGAGCTGGCCGGGCACGCCGACGGCGTGTGGCCGGTGCGGCTCAGCCCGTCCGGCGACCTGATCGCGGCGGGCGGCGGCGACGGCGTGGTCAGGCTGTGGGACACCGCCACCGGGCAGATCGTGCACGAGCTGACCGGGCACCAGGCGCCCATCTACACCGCGTCCTTCGGCCCGTCGGTGCTGGTGACCGGCGACTCCGCGGGCGTCGTACGGGTGTGGAGCCTGACCAACGGCGAGGTGTCGCACACGCTCGACGGGCACCGCGGCAGCGTCTACCGCGCCGTGCACAGCCCCGACGGCACGCTCCTGGCCACCGGCGACGAGGCGGGCATGGTCCGGCTGTGGGACACCGCCACCTGGCGGCTGCGATACACCATGATCGGGCACGCGGGCAGCGTCTACTGCGTGACCTTCTCCCCCGACGGCGCCCTGCTGGCCACCGGCGACACCGCGGGCAGTGTCAGGGTGTGGGACACCTCGGGCGAGGCCCGCATCATGCACACCACCCACGCGGCGGCCGTCTACCAGGTCACCTTCAGCCCCGACAGCCAGATCCTGGCCAGCGGCGATTCCAACGGCGTGGTGCGGCTGCAGGCCGTCGGCGGCGGGCAGCGGGTCGAGCTGACCGGGCACCGCAGCTCGGTCTGGCCGTTCGTGTTCCGCCCCGACGGCGAGCAGCTGGCCACCAGCAGCAACGACGGCACCGTACGCCTGTGGGAGCCGGCCACCGGCAAGTGCCAGCGGGTGCTGCGCGGTCACGGCCGGCGCATCTCGTCGGTCCGGTTCAGCGCCGACGGCACCATGCTCGCCACCAGCGGCAACGACGGCGTCGTACGGATCTGGGAGCCGCGCACCGGGCGGCGGCTGCGCGAGGTCACCGGCACCTCCGACCGGCTGATCTCCGCGTTGTTCTCCCCCGCGGGTCCGCTGCTGGCCACCTCCAGCAACGACGGCGGCGTGCACTTCTGGAACGCCACCACCGGCGACTACGAGCGCGAGCTGCACGCCGAGACCGACCACGTGTGGGCCGAGGCGTTCAGCCCCGACGGCAACCTGCTGGCCACCGCCAACGACGACGACAGCGTCAGGCTCTGGTACCGGCCCACCGGCCGGCTGGCCGGCAACCTGGCCGACCACCGCGGCCGGGTGCGCTCGATCGCCTTCAGTCCCGACGGCAAATACGTGGCCACCGGCTGCGACGACCGGCTGGTACGCCTGTGGCACGTCGAGTCCGGCGGCCGGGTGGCGACCCTGGAGGGGCACACCGACCGGGTCTACTCCGTGATGTTCTCCCCCGACGGGCGGCTGCTGCTCAGCGCCGGCAACGACGGCCTGGCCATGGTGTGGGAGCTGCGGCCCGGCCAGCCGTGGCAGCCCAGGCTCATGCACAAGCTCGGCCGGCCCGCCGGGCGGCTGTGGAGCGCGTCGTTCAACGCCACCGGCGAGCGGCTGGCCACCGGCGGCGACGATCTGAGCGTCCGGGTCTGGGAGACCGCCACCGGGCGGCTGCTGCACACGCTGGCCGGGCACGCGCGGCGGGTCTGGTCGGTGGCCTTCAGCCCGACGTCCGACCTGCTGGCCAGTGCCGGGGACGACGGCGTGGTCATCCTGTGGGAGAACGGCGAGCGCCGGGCCACGCTGCTGGGGCTGCCCGAGGGCTGGGCGGCGCTGGCGCCCGACGGGCGTTACAAGGTCCAGGGGGCGCCCGGTGGGCAGTTCTGGCACGTCATCGGGATGTCGCGGTTCGAGCTCGGTGAGCTGGATCCGTACCTGCCCGGGGTGCGGCAGGTGCCGCTCGACGCGGCCTTCTGACGGTCATGCCGGCAGATCCTGGCGGTTGATCTCGCCGGGGGTGAGACACCGCGTCCCAGCCCGCATATGATCCATGGTCTAGAACGATCCGGGTGGTTGCTGGGAGGGCTCGCGTGGCAGTCAGGGAGGGGTTCGCCGACATGACGGACCCGGCGTCCGACGTACGCCACCCGCCGGCCATCGCCGAGTCCCCACCGGCCTTCGCCTCGTCCCCACCGGCCATCGCCGACTCCCCACCTGCTTTCACCGCGTCGCCACCGGCTTTCGCCGAGGTCCCACCCGCTTTCGCCGCGCCGCCGGCGTCGGCGTCGGCGTCGGCGGCTTCCGCTGCCGCTTCCCGGCCGGCTGGGCGGCGGGCGCGGGTGCTCAAGGTGTCGGCCGTCCTGGTGGGCGTGCTCAACCTGGGGCTGGCCGGGCTGCTGATCATCACCCCGGCCACGCCGCCGCGGCTCGACGCGGTGCCCGTGCCCGCCCGCGACGCCGTCGCCGGCCCGCCGGCCGCGGTCGACCGCCACGCGATGACCGCCCCGGTCCCCACCGGGGGCCCGCAGCGCGTCTCCACGCCGCGTACGGTCTCCGCGCCGCCGCCGGCCGTCCCACAGCGCACCCGGGAGCCGTCCGCCAGGCCCACCCGGCCCCCTGCGACCCGGCCCGCCGAGAGCAGGCCGCCCGCCGACGGGTCGGACCGGCCGCAGTTCGTCGCCCCGGTCAAGCCGCAGACCACGAACCCGCCGATGAGCATTCCCGGCGAGGACG
>NZ_JABCPZ010000060.1 GCF_013283785.1 Nonomuraea antri | reverse complement strand
CCTGGTTGATCTGCTCCGTCCTGCCACTGAACCGGTCGTCTGTGACGACACCGATCCGCGGCCGCCTCCGACCGGCCCTGCCCCTGTCTGTACCGCCACCGTCTCTGTACCGCCCCCTGCATGGGCTACCTCATCCCATCGCTGACCCTGCGGGTCTCGCTCCGGACCGGCGGCCCATCCAGGGCGTTCCTACGGGTCCTGTTCTGGGCCGCCCCGCAGGCCGTTCCTGTCTGCGATCGACACAGCCGCTTGCGGTGGCGGCCGCGGATCGGTGTCGTCACAGACGACCGGTTCAGTGGCAGGACGGAGCAGATCAACCAGGCGCGGAAAGTAGCCTGGCGGTGTGCTGATCGATTCGACGTACCCAAAGAGCTTCGCCAGCGACAACCACGTCGGCGTGCACCCCGTCATCCTCGACGCCATCGTGGCGGCGAACCAGGGCGACGCTCCCGCCTACGGTGACGACCACTGGACTTCGGCGTTCGAGCGCCGGGCCAAGGACGCGTTCGGTTCGGAGGCGGAGGCGTTCGCGGTGTTCAACGGTGCGGGGGCCAACATGGTCGGCCTGTCGCTGATGCTCGGCCGCTACGACGCCATCATCTGCGCCGACAGCGCCCACATCGCCACGCACGAAGCAGGCGCCGCGGAACGCCTGCTCGGGGTGAAGCTCATGACCGTCCCCACCGAGGACGGCAAGCTCCGCCCGGACGACATCACGAGCCGTCTCGGTGGCATCGGCAATCCACACGAGTCCCAGCCCACGGTGGTCTCCATCTCTCAGGTGACCGAGCTGGGCACGTGCTACTCCCCCGACGAAATCGCCGCGCTCGCGCAGGCCGCCCACGCGTCCGGGCTACGGCTCCACGTGGACGGCGCCCGGCTCGCCAACGCGGCCGCGCATCTCGACTGCGATCTGGCCGCCATCACCACCGGGGTCGGTGTGGACGTCTTCAGCTTCGGCGGCACCAAGAACGGCGCGCTCGGGGCGGAAGCCGTCGTCGTCCTGGATCCCTCGCTCGCACGGGCGGTCCCCTTCCTCCGGCGTCAGTCCCTTCAACTGGCGTCGAAGATGCGCTTCGTCTCGGCTCAACTCTCCTCACTCCTCACCGACGACCTCTGGCTCAAGAACGCCGCACATGCCAACGCGATGGCCCAGCGACTGGCGGACGGGACGGCCAACGTCCCCGGCGTGACCCTCGCCTATCCCGTGCAGTCGAACGCCGTGTTCGCCACACTCCCGGCCGAGGTGATCGCCGTACTCCGACAGCGCTACCTGTTCCACTCGTGGGACGAGGCGGCCGGCACCGTCCGGTGGATGACCGCCTTCGACACCACCCCGGAACACGTGGACGACTTCCTGGACGACCTCCGCAAGGCAGCGAGCGCCTAACGAAGGCGGTGGAGGAAGGGTCGCTGTTTCACGTGAAACACGGCGACCGCCCGGCACACCTTCCTCTCGCATCGTTGTTTCACGTGAAACAGCCGCCATCAGGATGGCGCGCACCGACGCCCCACTGAGCCGATCAACCGCCAATGGCGGGCGAGAAGAACGGCGAACGGCAGCGCAGCCGCCGACACTCCTGGACTGGTTTCACGTGAAACACGAACCACGCGAGCGATCAAGCGGGCGACACGGCGACTGGGAAGTCCCGGCCATGGAGTCAGGCGGAGGGGCCGGACAGAGCAGCCGGACCGAGGGGCCGGACCGAGGGGCCGGACCGAGGGGCCGGGTGGAGGGTCGGGCCGTCGGGGAGGTGTGGGTGCCGGTAAGCCCTGATATGCGGGGGCATGGCGACCGATGGTCGGAGCGCGGCGAGATGCGAGCGCGGCCCCGCACGCCCATGGGGTTCAGGTTCCCCGAGACCGAGGTGGGTGTGCGAGGGTGCTGGAGGTCGGTGGCGAAATCACGGTAATCCTTGCCGCTGATCTCCGGCGCTTAGGGTCGCTGTTTCACGTGAAACCTCGACTCCGCCCGGCCCTCCGACCGAAGATCTCGGCCCAAGCCAAGCAAGCCGGCGTCGAAGTCGGAGTCGGAATTCAGCGGGCGGCGTGAGGTGCGGGCCTCAGCGGGACTGAGGCCCGCACCTTCGAGAGGCAGGACCTCCCACCCCGAAAGGATCAGGCTTCGGCGTCGCGGAGGGTGCGGGCGGCTTCGGGAGCCATCGTGCCGATGATCCGCTCAAGGTCGTCGATCGTCGCGAACTCCACGACGATGCGTCCCTTCCTACGCCCGAGATCCACCTTCACCTTGGTCTCGAAATGATCCGAGAGCCGATCGGCCAGATGGGTCAGACCGGGAGCGGTCGGCTTGGCCTGCTGACGCTCACGAGGCGCCTTCTGCTGCACCCCTGCCTTGGCGCTCCCCATCGCCACAATCTCTTCCACCGCCCGCACGGACAACAGCTCCGCCACGATGCGCTTGGCCAGTTGGATCTGCTCCTCGGCACTCTCCAGTCCAAGAAGTGCCCGTGCGTGCCCGGCGCTGATCGTCCCGGCGGCTACCTTGAGCTGAACGTCAGGCGGGAGGTTGAGCAGGCGCAGCGTGTTGGTGATGTGGGAGCGGGAGCGGCCGACCTTCTTGGCGAGCTGGTCGTGCGTGGCCTGAAAGTCGTCCAAGAGCTGCTGGTAGGCAGCGGCCTCTTCCAGCGCGTTCAGCTGCTCGCGCTGAAGGTTCTCAATGAGGGCGTCACGGAGGAGATCGTCATCCTGGGTGTTGCGCACGATGGCCGGCACCGGATCGAGACCGGCCTGGGTGCAGGCGCGCCAGCGACGCTCCCCCATGATCAGCTCGTACTTGCCGCCACCGACCGACCTCACGACGATCGGCTGCAGCAGGCCGACCTCTCGGATGGACCTCTCCAGCTCATCCAGGCGTTCCTGGTCGAAGACCTCACGCGGCTGACGCGGGTTCGGCACGATCGCGTCGAGGGCAACCTCTTTGAAGTACGCTCCGGCGATCGGCTTCGGCCCGGAGTCGGTCGCCGCGCCGTTCGCGGGCGTCACCGTTCCCGTACCGTCAACGATGGGACCGGTCGGGATGAGCGCCCCGAGTCCCTTGCCCAATCCCCGCCGCTGCTGGCTCACTGCGTCTCCTCATCCACCCCGGCCGATTCCGGTCACTCCTGGAGAGGTTACCGTTGCCGACCCTGCGGGGTGCCCGCTCGCCACACACGGCCGGACGGATTTACCCAGACACGATCATAATTTGCTCAACTCGCAGCCCCTTAACCGCAAAACCCCTTGCGCCCGGCCCGTCTCTCTCGCATCCCTGCATACGCCGCCCCCGTCTGGCCTTGCTGGTCACCGAACGTCGGTCGCGGGGCTGATGTCGCTAGTAGTAGGCCAGGGCAGGCCATCAGTCGAGTTCGTAGAATCCCGGGCAGGCCGAACGCAGCCATACGTCGAACGACGAGGCCGCGCTCCTGAACCACAGACGGGATCCCAAACCACACTGCCATCATCCGGGCTTATGTGCACGGCAGCCCAGATCCAGCGCCACAGCCTCCGGGGGGGGCGAGTGGCGCGAGACCGCCGAGGTAGCAGGTCGTTCCCGAAGGCTCCATGAGCGGCATCCTGAGGGACAGCCTCCTCCCCCCGGCTCACACAAGCGCCTCCCTGATGCAGCCCCAACGCCACCCGCTGACGCCCGCCCCAACAGGAAGCACCCGGTGGGCATGCTGCGCCCAACACCCAAAAGTCACGACGCCGCCGCACCGGGCAGGCAATCCCACCACGGCCGCGGCCATCCCCTACACCCAGTCGGTCACACCAGACTGGCGCGGTATGCGATCTCCCGAGCAGCGTCCATGTACGCCATCGCCCCACTGGACCCCGGATCGTACGTCATGACCGACTGCCCATAACTAGGCGCCTCAGAAAGCCGCACACTCCGCGGGATCACCGTGTTCAACACCGTGTCACCGAAATGCGCCCGCACCTCATCGGCCACCTGCGAGGCCAGCCGCGTCCGGCCGTCGTACATGGTGAGCACGATGGTGGACAGCCGCAGCGTCGGATTCAGGTGCGCCTTGATGAGGTCCACGTTCCTGAGCAGCTGCCCCAACCCCTCCAGCGCGTAGTACTCGCACTGGATCGGGATCATGACCTCGTCCGCCGCCACCAAGGCGTTAACGGTGAGGAGGCCGAGCGACGGCGGGCAGTCGATCACGATGTAGTCGAGGTCGATGGCGTCGAACGCGGCCAGCGCACGACGGAGGCGGGCCTCGCGAGCCACCATGGACACGAGCTCGATCTCCGCGCCGGCCAGCTCGATGGTGGCGGGAGCGCAGTAGAGGTTCGGCATGTCCGGCACCTGCTTGACGATCTCCGCCATCGGCAGGTCGTCGACGAGCACCTGATAGACGTCCGGGACGTCGCCCCGGTGCTCGGTGGCGAGCGCCGTCGAGGCGTTGCCCTGCGGGTCAAGGTCGACGACCAGGACACGCTGACCGTTCATCGAGAGCGCGGCGGCGATGTTGACGGACGTGGTGGTCTTACCGACGCCGCCCTTCTGGTTCGCCACCGCGATGAGCCGGGTCTTGGACGGACGCGGCCAGGCACCGTTCTCACCGGATTCACCCGACTGGGCGGTGGCCTGGGTAGCAGATGTTTCACGTGAAACCACTGAGCTGAGCGCCTCTCGTACCAACGGCGAATCACCGGGGTTCAGGGGGGTCTGGGTCACGATGGCCATCCTTTCAACCGTTGGTGTGCCGGTGGCGGGAATTGACTGTCGCGACACGCCCATTTCGGGCCAGCCAACCCCGGTTGGACTCTCGGACAGAGGACCGCCCGGCCAGCCAAGACCACATGAAGCGCCTGGCACAACCGTCACCTCCTTCGTCGCCGCCTTGCTCGCTCCGGCGCGCGACCCGCTACCACCCGAACCAATGTTGCAGGCGGCTCGACCTTACCGCGCCCGACGGTCACAAGCTCAGCCGTTGTGGCTCCACAGGCCCGCAATTGCGCTTCGGCCTCGGCGAGTTCGCCCGCAGCCCGCTCCCCCTTCATCGCGATCAGCTCGCCGCCCTCGCGGAGCAGCGGCATCGCCCAGGTGAGCAACCGGTCGAGAGGCGCCACCGCCCGGGCGCTGGCGACGTCGAATTCGCGCTTGCCCGCCAGCTCCTCCGCCCGGCCGCGCAACACCTCGACGTTCTCCAGCTTCAGCGCCTCGACGCATTCCTCCAGGAAGACGGTACGGCGCAGCAACGGCTCCAGCAGCGTGACCTTGATGTCCTGCCGGACGATCGCCAGCACGATTCCAGGAAGCCCGGCGCCCGAGCCGATGTCCACCAGCCGGACGTCCTCGGGCACGGCCTCCGCCACCACCGCGCAGTTGAGCAGATGGCGATCCCAGATCCGCGGCACCTCCCGCGGGCCCAGCAGCCCGCGAACCACCCCAGGGCCCGCGAGCAGATCGGCGAACGCCCTGGCACGGTCCCACGCCTCCCCGGCGAAAACTTCCCGCGCTATTTCCGGCGGCGGCGGCAGGTCATCGCTCACTGATTCGGTGGCCCTTTCTCGGTGCTGTACGGTGCCCGGTCGGGAGGCGGCTCTACCCCAAGGCTAAATGGGAGATCACAAAAGAAGACTAGCGGGCTGGCCTGAAGGTGACCTTCGAGCACGCCGCCGTTGCGGGCATCTCTGGGTGATGCGTCGCGAGGAGTCTCTTTTGTCCGGAAGCTAGGCAACTTTATCCCGGACGCGGGGTGTGCCGCTTGCCTCACCCGGATCCGGGCACCGCTCTTCCCGGCAACCCCGAATCCCCTATAGACAGATATGTACGGCTCTCGTACCTCATGAGGCATACGAGCGGCGTCCACGCCTCGGAAACGCGAACGGCCGCCCGGCCCGCGCGAGGCGGGCGGACGGCCGAAAGCAGGATGAGGCGGTCAGGCCGGGAGGACGACCACGTAACGCTGCGGCTCTTCGCCTTCGGACTCGCTGCGGAGCCCGGCGGCGGCCACCGCGTCGTGCACGATCTTGCGCTCGAAGGGCGTCATCGGCTGCAGCGCCTTCGGCTCGCCCTTGTCCTTGACCTGGTTGGCGACCTCGGTGCCGAGCTTGGTGAGCTCCGCGCGCCGACGTTCGCGATAGCCGGCGACGTCGAGCATGAGGCGCGAGCGCTCCCCCGTCTGCCGGTGCACGGCCAGACGGGTCAGCTCCTGCAGCGCCTCCAGAACCTCACCGGCCGCACCGACCAGCTCGGTGCCCTTGACCCCGACGACGGAGACCATGGCCCGATCGCCCTCGACGTCCATGTCGATATCACCGTCGATGTCGGCGATGTCGAGAAGGCCCTCGACGTAGTCGGCAGCGATCTCGCCTTCTTGCTCAAGCGCGTTGAGATCAGGAGCCTTCTCCTGCTCGGCCTCGGTCATGGCCGGCCTCTCCTTCGTGTTCAAGACTTCTTGCTGCCGGTGCGCTTGCTGCGGGACTGGCGGCTGGGCTGCTGCCTAACGATCTTAGGCTGCGGCGGCTCCGGCGGCGCCTGCTCTTCGGGAGTGGTCTTGCGCAGCTTGCCGATCAGGCCCTGCTTCGGCTGGACGGGGATCACGTTGCCCTTGGCGTCGTACTGGGGCATCGGGTGACGGCTGTAGAACCAGTGCTGCTGACCGAGCGTCCACAGGTTGGTGGTGACCCAGTACAGGATCAGGCCGAGCGGGAAGTTCAAGCTGAAGACGGCGAACAGCGGCGAGATGTACATCAGGATCTTCTGCTGCTGCGCCATGGGGTTGTCCGGCATCTGCGCCATGGAGCGCGTCACACTCTGCCGGACGGTGAGGAACGTCGTCAGCGAGCTGACCGCCACGAAGATGCCGAGGACGATCTTCGTCTGGACGTTGCCCGCGTCGAACGTCGCCAGCTGCTCGCTCGACATCCAGAAGTTCGCCGGCAGCGGAGCGCCGAAGATGTGCGCGGACCTGGCGCTCTCGACCAGCTCTTTCGACATCCCGAACTTGGTCTCACCGTTGGCCATGGCCTGCAGCACGGTGAACATCGAGATGAAGATCGGGAACTGCGCCACGATCGGCAGACAGCCGCCGAGCGGGTTCGCGCCCGCGCCCTGGTACAGCGCCATGACCTCTTGGTTCATGCGCTGCTTGTCGTTCTTGTAGCGCTTGCGCAGCTCCTGAACCTTGGGCGCGAGCTCCTGCATCTTCCTGGACGAGCGCATCTGCTTGAGGAAGAGCGGGAAGATCAGGATCCGCATGAAGACGGTCAGCGTGATGATCGTCAGCGCCCACGTCAACCCGCTGTCCGGGGAGAGGAACGTGCTGTACCCCGTATGGATCCAGATGATGACGAAGGCTACGGCTTCATAGAGCCAGCTCAGCCAGGACAGCTCCACCGAGCTATCTCCCTTGCGTTTCGTGGGACCGGACCGGGCGTGGGGGCACCGGGTCTATACCTCCGGGATGGAATGGGTGGCACCGCCCGATACGCCGGACAGTCAGCCATGTGCCGCGCAATGCTCCATGTACGGCAATCGCCTCGAGTCCGTAAGCGCTACACGATGGATAGAAACGGCAGCGCGGACCGAGCAACGGGCTGATGAACGCCCGATAAAACCGAATAGGGAGGATCAGTATCCGAGCGGCGAAGCTCGGCACCACCCCTTGCGGCTGCTCCGTCATCTGTGTCCATCCATCGAGGACTCGCGCCGCCTGAGCAAACGATCCAGCGCGGAATCGAGCTCGGCGGCCAGGTGCTCGTATCGCGCGGACGCGGCCGGTGGATTGGCGCGTACCACCAGCAGGCTACCTCTTGGCAGCCGGTCGAGACGGTCGCGCATCAGGTGTCGGAGCCGACGTTTGACCTTGTTCCGGGTCACGGCGCCCCCAACGGCCTTGCTCACCACAAAGCCCACCAGAGGTGTCTCATTCCCAGAAATGTTGAGATGCACCACCAAGGTGGGCCTTCCCGCGCGTTTCCCGCGCCGGACGGCCGCCTCGAATTCCTCCCCGCGCCGCATGCGGGATTGTTGTGATAGCACCTGTATACGCCTATCGCCCGCCGGCGAAGTTCACCGGCGGGCCGACATTCGGGCGCGGGTCGATCAGGCCGACAGCTTCTCGCGGCCCTTACGGCGACGGGCGGCGAGGATGGCGCGACCGGCCCGGGTGCGCATCCGCAGCCGGAAGCCGTGGGTCTTCGCGCGGCGACGGTTGTTCGGCTGGAAAGTACGCTTGCTCACGGGTGGGCTCCAGGCTTGAAGGTGCGCCCCAGGGGCGCTTAACACACATGGCTGGCCTACCACGGGAGCGAGGGCACGCGAAATAGCCGTCGCGTGGCAAGCCGACCGTCGTACGTTACGGGGCGATCCGCTCCCAGGTCAAACTGACGGGTTGTCAGGCCGTGGTCACCAGACCCGCACCATCCCCTCGGCAACCCCGCCATATGGGACGAGCAACGCCACCGAAACGCCTTCCCACACGGGTGACCACGCAACGGCTCGACCCGCCCGGCCGCCTCCCGAGGAGGGCCTCCCCAGAAGTACCCCGGCCCCCGCTCAAGAAAGTGGCCACTGTCACACAAGACGATGGCCGCCATCACCCAGGACACTGATCGTCGGCCCGCCAGGCAACGGCAGCCGACACCCACGCCAGCGAGAACCACGAGCCGAAAGACCGGGATACGAGCAGAGGGACCGGAGGGATCGCCTGCAGCGGGACCGGGATGATCGCCTGCGGAGGGCCGACGACATGCCTTCCGGGATCGCTGCGACCGCCCGACCGATCACCTCAGCCGCCCCGAACAACTCGGGATTCCGCCAAAGAAGCAGCCCGCCCGAAGAAGCGGCCCCCTCCCGATCAACAGCCCGCGAGGCGCCCGCCGCATTCATCCCCAGCTCTGGGGACAACGCAGCCCCCGAACGCGGTTATCCTCCGGTCCAGCCGGAGTTATCCACTGATCCACAGGCGACTTTTCCACCGCCACGCCGACGTCCACAGTTTGTGCGTCCAGGTGCCACTACGCTGTGGACAACGTCTTGAACACAGCTGTGCACATAGATACTGTCGGCCCTTCCGGACCCGCCCAAACGCGGTGCACAGCTTGTGGATCTCCTGTGGAGATCCTGGGTACAAGGCTCGGCCGCCACGCTGTGGACGAAGGGGTCGCTCGACACAGCGGGCGGCTCATGTATGTGGATAAACGATCGCGGGGGGCCGCGAGAGGGAGGAGGGGGAGCCGCACCATGAACGGTGTCGACCTCGGCACGGTATGGGCGAGGGCCCTGGGCAACTTCCTCAACGAGAACGTGCCCATTCAGCAGCGCACGTGGCTGGCCATGGTGCGGCCGATCGCGCTGGCCGACGACACGATCGTGCTGGGTGTGCCCAACGACTTCCTCAAGGACCTCATCGAGGGCAAACTGCGCCCGCTCGTGGCGCACGCGCTGTCACAGGAGCTCGGCCGGACCATGCGGCTGGCGGTGATGATCGACACGACCGCCCCCGAGCAGGCGATGCCGGACGCTCATCAACAGCCTGTGGCTCACGGTTATCCCCAGAATTCCGAGCCGCAGCCGCGTTATGCACAGCCGGCCCAACCGCAGCACTACCAGGCATCCGAGCCGCCGCAGTTCTATTCTCCACAGCCGGAGCCGACCCAGGTATCCACCGAATATCCACAGCCGACGTTCTCTTTTGAACAGGCGCAGCCGTACACACCGCCGGTGGAGAAAGCGCCCGAGCCGGCGCCGAACCGGTGGGAAGCGAAGAGCAACAAGCCCAGCGAACCGGCCAGACTCAACCAAAAGTACACATTCGAGACATTCGTCATCGGGGCCAGCAACCGTTTCGCGCACGCCGCCGCGGTGGCGGTGGCCGAATCCCCCGCGAAGGCGTACAACCCGCTCTTCATTTACGGCGACTCCGGGCTGGGGAAAACCCACCTGCTGCACGCCATCGGGCATTACGCGCAGAGCCTGTACGACGGCGCCCGGGTCAGATACGTGAGCTCGGAAGAGTTCACCAACGACTTCATCAACAGCATCCGCGACCACAAGGCCGACGGCTTCCGCGGTCGCTACCGGGCGATCGACATCCTGCTGGTGGACGACATCCAGTTCCTGGAGGGCAAGGAGCAGACCCAGGAGGAGTTCTTCCACACCTTCAACACCCTCCACAACGCGAACAAGCAGATCGTCATCTCCAGCGACCGCGCGCCCAAGCAGCTGATCACGCTGGAGGACCGGCTGCGCAACAGGTTCGAGTGGGGTCTGATCACCGACGTCCAGCCGCCCGAGCTGGAGACCCGGATCGCGATCCTCAGGAAGAAGGCCATCCAGGAGGGCCTGGCCGCGCCGCCCGAGGTGCTCGAATACATCGCCAGCCGCATCTCCACCAACATCCGTGAGCTGGAGGGCGCGCTGATCAGGGTCACCGCGTTCGCCAGTCTCAACCGGCAGGGTGTGGATCTCCAGCTGGCCGAGGTGGTGCTGAAGGACCTGATCACCTCGGAGTCCGACACCGAGATCACGATCGCGGCCATCATGACCGAGACCGCCAACTACTTCGGCATCAGCATCGACGATCTGTGCGGCACCTCCCGCAGCCGGGCGCTCGTCAACGCCAGGCAGATCGCCATGTATCTCGCGCGGGAGCTGACCGAGCTGTCGCTGCCCAAGATCGGCCAGCAGTTCGGCGGCCGCGACCACACCACGGTGATGCACGCGGAACGGAAGATTCGGTCGCTCATCGCGGAGCGCCGATCGATGTACAACCAGGTCAACGAGCTGACAATGCGCATCAAGCAGACCCAACGTGGATCTTGATGGCCATGCACAGCCTGTGGAAAACACTGTGGACCAGCGAAAACGCCGAAAGCCAGGGGCATGATGGCCGGGCATGCCCGAAAAATCAGCCCACAATGGCTGGGGACAACACTGGGGACATCCTGAGGAGAACTGGCCAAGTTCTGGGGACTACTCGTGGATAACGTGTGGACGGCCTGTGTACAGCCGATCGGGGGCTCCAGAAGACCCCCCTTTACCCCGTGGACAACCTGTGGAAACCCCGTGGATAACCAGTGGATGAAGACCCCATGATCTGGGGACGAGCTGTGGGCGAAGAATCGTCATCCCCAGCCGCCAGAGTTACCCCCAGGCGTCACCCACATCCGCAGTGGATGAAAATCGGGCCGTTGACCTGCGCGAACTCAGGTTGTCCACAGTTCCCACAGCCCCTAGTGTGATGACCTCTTAATCTCTCTAACTAAGAAAATCAAAGACCCATAGAGGGGTTCTCCCGGAGCTCGGGTGCGGGAGAGTGAACACTTGAATCAACGACGAACCCAGGAGGCTGATCACCGTGATGTTCCGAATCGAGCGAGACGTCCTCGCTGAGGCGGTGGCATGGACGGCACGCAGCCTCCCCGCCCGCCCCTCGGTGCCGGTCCTCGCCGGTATGCGCCTGGAGGTCACGGAAGAGCAGCGGCTCAAGCTGTCCGGCTTCGACTACGAGGTCTCCGCCGAGGTGACCCTGGAGCTGCAGACCGGTGAGGCCGGAGTCGTCCTCGTCTCCGGCAAGCTGCTCGCCGAGATCACCCGCGCGCTTCCCGCACAGCCTGTGGACTTCGTGGTCGAAGGCGCCAAGGCGGTCGTCACCTGCGGCAGCGCCCGCTTCACGCTGCTGACCATGCCGGTCGAGGACTATCCGTCGCTGCCGGCCATGCCGCCGGCCGCGGGGCGCGTGGGCAGCGACGTGTTCGCCTCCGCCGTCTCGCAGGTCGCCGTCGCCGCCGGACGCGACGACACGCTGCCGATGCTCACCGGCGTCCGCATGGAGATCGAGGGCGACACGGTCACCCTCGCCGCCACCGACCGCTACCGGCTCGCCGTACGCGAGCTGAAGTGGCAGCCGGGCCAGCCCGACTTCTCGGCGATCGCGATGATCCCCGGCAAGACGCTCGCCGACACCGCCAAGGCGCTCGGCGCGACCGGCGCCGAGGTGGAGATCGCGCTCAGCTCGGCGGGCGGCACCGGCGAAGGCATGATCGGCTTCTCCAGCGCCGGCCGCAGGACCACCACCCGGCTGCTCGACCCCGAGTTCCCCAAGTACCGCTCGCTGCTGCCGACGGAGTTCTCCGCCCGCGCCGATCTGTCCACAGGCCCGTTCGTCGAGGCCGTCAAGCGCGTGGCCCTGGTCGCCGAGCGCAACACGCCGGTACGGCTCGCGTTCAAGAGCGGCGAGGTCGTGCTCGAAGCGGGCAGCGGCGACGAGGCGCAGGCCGTCGAGGCGCTGCCGGTCGACTACCAGGGCGACGACATGAACATCGCCTTCAACCACCAGTTCCTGCTCGAAGGGCTCGGCGCCATCGACTCGGACGTGGCCAGGCTGCAGATGACCACCTCGACGAAGCCCGCCATCCTCACCGGCGGCAAGCCTGTGGACGACGGCGGTACGACGGACTACCGTTACCTGATCATGCCCATCCGCCTGTCTGGCTGAATCCGCCATCGGGGATGATGGAAGTCTGACAAGGGGGTAGGACAACATGCAGATCGGCATGGTCGGACTGGGCAAAATGGGCGGCAACATGGCCGAACGGCTGCGCCGCGGCGGTCACGAGGTCGTCGGCTACGACCGCGATCCCGCGGTCAGCGACGTGGCCAGCCTGCAGGAGCTCGTCGAACGGCTGCAGGCGCCCCGTGCCGTCTGGGTCATGGTCCCCGCGGGCAAGCCCACTCAGCAGACGGTCGACGATCTCGGCAAGCTGCTCGACGAGGGCGACATCGTCGTCGACGGCGGAAACTCCCACTACGTGGACGACCAGAAGCACGCCGCCGAGCTGGCCGAGAAGGGCATCGGATTCGTCGACTGCGGCGTCAGCGGCGGCGTCTGGGGGCTCCAGAACGGCTACGCGCTCATGTGCGGCGGCGACGCGGCCACGGTCGAGCGCCTGATGCCGATCTTCCAGACCCTCAAGCCCGAGGGCGAGGACGGCTTCGTCCACGCGGGCGACGTCGGCGCCGGCCACTTCGCGAAGATGGTCCACAACGGCATCGAGTACGGCATGATGCAGGCCTTCGCCGAGGGCTGGGAGCTGCTGGAGGCCTCCGACGTCGTCAAGGACGTCCGTGGCTCGTTCAGCAGCTGGCGTACCGGCACGGTGATCCGCTCCTGGCTGCTCGACCTGATGGTCCGCGCGCTCGACGACGACGAGCACCTCGAGCAGCTGCGCGGTTATGCACAGGACTCCGGCGAGGGCCGGTGGACGGTCCAGGCGGCCGTCGACCACGCCGTGCCGCTGCCGGTCATCACCGCCGCGCTGTACGCCAGGTTCGCCTCGCGTCAGGACGACTCCCCCGCGATGAAGGTCGTGGCCGCGCTGCGCAACCAGTTCGGCGGCCACGCGATCACCTCGGCCGCGGGCTCGGAGGACAAGGGCGCCGACGCGCCGGGCGCGGACGTGACGCCGCCCCGCGAGGCGGAGTGACCCCGGTCTCACCCGTTCCGAGTGAACCCTGTGGAGAAACCGGATGGCGATGCCGGTTTTCCACAGGGTGTGCGCCGGTGACCCCGGTTACCCACGTGGCCTACTAACCTTCGTGGGGTGCATGTCGCCCACCTCTCGCTGACCGACTTCAGGTCCTACGCGTCCGTGGAGCTCGGCCTGGAGCCGGGCGTCACGGCCTTCGTTGGGCCCAATGGGCAGGGCAAGACCAACCTGGTCGAGGCCCTGGGCTACGTGGCGACACACGCCAGCCATCGGGTCGCCAACGACGCGCCGCTGGTCCGCCAGGGGGCCGCGCGGGCGATCGTGCGCTGCGCCGTCCAGCGGGATGATCGGCGGGCGCTGATCGAGCTGGAGATCAACCCGGGCCGGGCCAACCGCGCCAGGCTCAACCGCTCCCCCGTGTCCAGGCCGCGCGACGTGATCGGCCTGCTCCGCACCGTGCTGTTCGCCCCCGAAGACCTGGCGTTGTCCAAGGGCGACCCGTCGGAGCGCCGCAGGTTCCTCGACGACCTGCTGGTGGCCAGGGCGCCCAGGTTCGCCGGCGTCCGCGCCGACTACGACCGGGTGCTCAAGCAGCGCGGCGCCCTGCTGCGCACGGCCGCGCAGGCCCGCAGGGGCAGCCGGGGCAGCAGGAGCGCCAGGCGGGCCGACAGCGACTCCGCCTTCGCCGCGGCGGGCGCGGGAGACGTGCTGAGCACCCTGGAGGTGTGGGACGCCCACCTCGCCAGGCACGGCGCGGAACTGCTGCGGGCGCGGCTCGATCTCATCGACGCGTTGCGTCCGCTGGTCGCCGGCGCGTACGCCGCGCTCGCCCCCACGAGCGCCCCCGCGACACTGGCCTACCGCTCCACGTTGTCCACAGGCGACGACTCCGCTGAGGACGAAGTCCCCGGTGAACGGGGATCTTCTGATACACACACGTTATCCACAGACTTGGGGAAAACCCTTGAAGAGCGGCTGCGCGAGCGGCTATTGGAAGTGCGCCAGGCGGAGCTGGAACGGGGCGTCACACTCGTCGGGCCGCACCGCGACGACCTGATCCTCGGGCTCGGCGACCTGCCCGCCCGCGGGTACGCCAGTCATGGCGAGTCGTGGTCGTTCGCGCTCGCCCTGCGGCTGGCCGCCTACGACCTGCTGCGGGCCGACGGCGGCGATCCGGTGCTGATACTCGACGACGTGTTCGCCGAGCTCGACAGCCAGCGCAGGCGGCGGCTGGCGGAGATCGTCGCGCCGGCCGAGCAGGTGCTGATCACCGCCGCGGTGCCCGACGACGTGCCGAAGGAGCTGGTGGGAGCGCGGTTCGACGTCGCCGAAGGGGGCGTGGCCCGTGTCCGCTGACCGCGCGCCGTCTCGTCCACAGGCCGTCCACGGGCTGGGGGCGGACGGCGGCCGTGGCGGGGCGACGGTCGTCCACAGGTGTGGTCCGGTGTGTGGGGAAACGGCCCCTGGGGCGGGCGGGGGCCGTGAGACGGCCCCAGGAGCGCCTCAGCGGGCCCAGAAAGCCGCAGGAGGCCCCGGAGGCGCCCCAGACGGAGTCGAGGGGCCTACAGGCGGCCCAGCGGCGCTTGAAGCCCGGTTCCCAGGCGGCCCAGCGGTGCTCACGGCCCGGCGCCCGGGCGGCCCGGTGCTCAAGGCTCGGCGGCTTCCGGCGTCCACGGCAGGCGTCGGTCCCGAAGGGCGTCGCCCCCGAAGGGTGTCTGCCAACCCGCAGGCGGCGCGCGCGTCCGCACACCGGACGCGCACGCGAGGAGAAAACCAATGAGGGGAGTGTGACCCGTGTCGGTTGAGGACAATCCGGCGGCCAGAGGGGCCGCGATGGCCAGGGAGAAGCTGGCCCAGGCCAAGGCCGACGCGGCCAAGCGCGGCCAGCTCCCCCGCCGCGAGCCCAGGCGCAAGGCGGCCGGCCCGCGCAGGGAGGCCGGCGACCCCCAGCTCTTCGGCCGCGCGATCATGGATCTGCTGTCCGACCGAGGCTGGGAGCGCGACGCGGCCGTCGGCGGCGTTTTCGGACGCTGGCCGGACATCGTCGGCCCCGACCTGGCCGCGCACACCAAACCCGAGTCCTTCGAGGACGGCGAGGTGTTGATCAGCGCCGATTCCACCGCCTGGGCGACCCAGGTCCGGCTGCTCGCACGCACCCTCGTACGCAGGCTCAACGAGGAGTTGGGCGAAGGCACGGTGACGAAGGTCAAGGTCAGGGGGCCGCAGAACGCGCCGCGTCCGTCGGGCGGGTTGCGGGTGACCGGAAGCCGGGGCCCCGGAGACACCTATGGTTAGGCGTCTCGGGCGATCAGATTGCCGCAGACGCGATGAGCCCCCGTTTCAAAGGGGGGATGCTTGACTGGGGGCAAAACGAGCTAGCGGGCATCACAGGCGCGTTCAATGCCACCTTCGGGCTCCGGAGCCGGTAGAATGAAAAAGGATTCCGGACACGTCCGCTTGCGTGTCACCCCGGCAGCAAGCCGACTCCCCTGGGTGACCGCGCATCGGGGCACTCACGACGGTGACGGGCACGGCAGGGGCAGCTGGCAAGTGGTCGCCTCCCCCGCCGCGTGTCCGCGGCAGGAGGATTTCGCAGTTGTCCTACGACGCTAGCTCAATCACCGTACTCGAAGGGCTTGAGGCGGTTCGCAAGCGCCCGGGTATGTATATCGGGTCGACCGGTGAACGCGGCCTGCACCACCTCGTCTACGAGATCGTGGACAACGCGGTGGACGAGGCCCTCGCCGGCTACTGTGACACGATCAACGTCACGCTGCTCGCCGACAACGGCGTGCGCGTGGTCGACAACGGCCGCGGCATTCCCACCGGCATTCACCCGGTGGAGAAGCGGTCCGCCGTCGAGGTCGTGCTGACCACGCTGCACGCGGGTGGCAAGTTCGACAGCCAGTCCTACGCGGTCTCCGGCGGTCTGCACGGCGTCGGCTCGGCCGTCGTCAACGCGCTGTCCACCGCGATGGACGTCGAGGTCAAGCAGAACGGCCACTACTGGCGCCAGCGCTACGAGCACTCCAAGCCCACGGCGCCGCTGGCCAAGGGCGAGGAGACCGACGAGACCGGCACCACGATCACGTTCTGGCCCGACCCCGACGTCTTCGAGACCACCACCTGGAACTACGAGACGCTCTCGCGCCGCTTCCAGGAGATGGCCTTCCTCAACAAGGGCCTCAAGATCACGCTGACCGATGAGCGCCCCGACCACGTCAACGGCGAGCCGCACACGGTCGAATACCTCTACGAGGGCGGCCTGGCCGACTTCGTCAAGCACCTCAACAACAAGAAGGAGCCGGCGCACGCGTCGATCATCTCCTTCGAGACCGAGGGCGACGGCATCGCGGTCGAGATCGCCATGCAGTGGAACAACTCCTACTCGGAGTCGGTCTACACGTTCGCGAACACGATCAACACGGCCGAGGGCGGCACCCACGAGGAGGGCTTCCGCGCGGCGCTGACGTCCATCGTCAACCGCTACGCGCGCGAGCAGAAGTTCCTCAAGGAGGGCAAGGACGACAACCTCTCTGGCGAGGACGTCCGCGAGGGCCTGACCGCGATCATCTCGGTCAAGCTGTCCGACCCGCAGTTCGAGGGCCAGACCAAGACCAAACTGGGCAACACCGAGGCCAAGTCGTTCGTGCAGAAGGCGTGCAACGACCACCTGCGCGACTGGTTCGAGCGCAACCCCGGCGAGGCCAAGGACATCATCAACAAGTCGCTGCAGGCCAGCCGCGCTCGACTCGCGGCTCGTCAGGCGCGCGACCTGACCAGGCGCAAGTCGCTGCTCGAGTCCGGCAGCGGCCTTCCCGGCAAGCTGGCCGACTGCCAGTGGAACGACCCGGAGAAGTGCGAGCTGTTCATCGTCGAGGGTGACTCGGCCGGCGGCTCGGCCAAGGGCGGCCGCGACTCCCGCTTCCAGGCCATCCTGCCCATCCGCGGCAAGATCCTGAACGTCGAGAAGGCGCGCATCGACAAGGTTCTGAAGAACAACGAGGTGCAGGCGCTGATCACGGCGCTGGGCACCGGCGTGCACGACGAGTTCGACATCGCCAAGCTGCGCTACCACAAGGTGATCCTGATGGCCGACGCCGACGTCGACGGCCAGCACATCAACACCCTGCTGCTGACGCTGCTGTTCAGGTTCATGCGGCCGCTGATCGAAGCCGGCCACGTCTACCTGTCGTGCCCGCCGCTCTACAAGATCAAGTGGGACAGGAAGGGCGACGACGCCTCGTACGCCTACTCCGACTCCGAGCGCGACGCGGTCATCGCCGAGGGCATGGCCAACGGCAAGCCCGACCCGCGCCCGCGCGACAACGTCCAGCGCTTCAAGGGTCTGGGCGAGATGAACGCGGGTCAGCTCTGGGAGACCACGATGAACCCGGCGACGCGCCTGCTGCGCCTGGTCACGCTCGACGACGCCGCGCAGGCCGACGACCTGTTCAGCGTGCTGATGGGCGAGGACGTGGAGGCGCGGCGCGACTTCATCATCCGCAACGCGCGCGACGTCCGCTTCCTCGACGTCTAAAAGCGGCTGGCCGTACGCGGTGAGCCGGGTCACCCGGCTCACCGGACCACGAAGAAGGACCTCAACCTGTGACGGACGTGAACACCACTCCCCCGGCCGACCGCATCGAACCGGTGGACATCCAGTCCGAGATGCAGCGCAGCTACATGGACTACGCGATGTCCGTCATCGTGTCCAGGGCGCTGCCGGACG
This sequence comes from Nonomuraea antri, assembly GCF_013283785.1. Classification (GTDB taxonomy): domain Bacteria; phylum Actinomycetota; class Actinomycetes; order Streptosporangiales; family Streptosporangiaceae; genus Nonomuraea; species Nonomuraea antri. The sequence goes on along the minus strand of NZ_JABCPZ010000060.1, from coordinate 29,493 downwards.
TGCGCGACGGTCTCAAGCCGGTGCACCGCCGCGTGCTCTACGCGATGTACGACGGCGGATACCGTCCCGACCGCGGCTACTTCAAGTGCGCCCGCGTCGTCGGTGACGTGATGGGCACCTACCACCCGCACGGCGACACCTCGATCTACGACGCGCTGGTCCGCCTGGCGCAGCCGTGGTCGCTGCGGTACCCGCTGGTCGACGGGCAGGGCAACTTCGGCTCGCCGGGCAACGACCCGGCGGCGGCGATGCGCTACACCGAGTGCAAGCTCGCGCCCATCGCCATGGAGATGCTGCGCGACATCGACAAGGAGACCGTCGACTTCCGGCCGAACTACGACGGCAAGTCGCAGGAGCCGGACGTCCTGCCCGCGCGGTTCCCGCAGCTGCTGGTCAACGGCTCGGGCGGCATCGCGGTCGGCATGGCCACCAACATCCCGCCGCACAACCTGCGTGAGGTGGCCGCGGCGGTCAAGTGGTGCCTGGAGAACCCCGAGGCCAGTGACGAGGAGCTGCTCGAGGCCGCGATCAGGCTGGTCAAGGGCCCCGACTTCCCCACCAAGGCGCTGATCGTCGGCCGCCGGGGCATCGAGGACGCCTACCGCACCGGCCGCGGCTCGATCACCATGCGCGCGGTGGTCGAGGTCGAGGAGGACAAGGGCCGGCAGGCGCTGGTCGTCACCGAGCTGCCGTACCAGGTCAACCCGGACAACCTGGCGCTGAAGATCGCCGAGCTGGTCCGTGAGGGCAAGCTGACCGGCATCGCCGACGTGCGCGACGAGAGCTCCTCGCGCGTCGGCCAGCGCCTGGTGATCGTGCTCAAGCGGGACGCGGTCGCCAAGGTCGTGCTGAACAACCTGTACAAGCACACCCAGCTCCAGGACACCTTCGGCGCCAACATGCTGGCGCTGGTCGACGGCGTGCCGCGTACGCTCCGTCTCGACCAGTTCGTCCGCCACTACGTGGCGCACCAGATCGAGGTCATCGTCCGCAGGACGCGTTACCTGCTGCGCAAGGCCGAGGAGCGCGCGCACATCCTGCGCGGCCTGCTGCGCGCCCTGGAGCGGCTGGACGAGGTCATCGCCCTCATCCGCGCCTCGGATTCCGCCTCGCACGCCCAGCAGGGCCTCATGGGGCTGCTGGAGATCGACGAGATCCAGGCGCAGGCCATCCTCGACATGCAGCTGCGCAAGCTGGCCGCCCTGGAGCGCCAGGCCATTCAGGACGAGTACGACTCCCTGATGACGCAGATCGCCGAGTACAACTCGATCCTGGCCAGCGAGGCCAGGCAGCGCGAGATCGTCAACGAGGAGCTCGGCGAGATCGTCGCCAAGTACGGCGACGAGCGCAAGACCGAGATCATCGCCTACGACGGCGACATGTCGATCGAAGACCTCATCGCCGAGGACGAGATCGTCGTCACCATCACCCGCGGCGGCTACGCCAAGCGCACCAAGACCGACCTGTACCGGGCGCAGAAGCGCGGCGGCAAGGGCGTCAGGGGCGCCCAGCTGCGCCAGGACGACATCGTCGACCACTTCTTCGTCACCACGACGCACCACTGGTTGCTGTTCTTCACGAACAAGGGCCGGGTGTACCGGGTCAAGGCGTACGAGCTGCCCGACGCCGGCCGCGACGCCCGCGGCATGCATCTCGCGAACCTTCTGGCCATGCAGCCCGACGAAACAGTCATGGAGGTTCTCGACCTACGCGACTACAACGTCGCCCCGTACCTCGTCCTGGCCACCCGCAGTGGCCTGGTCAAGAAGACCCGCCTGGCCGAATACGACTCCCCCAGGTCCGGTGGTCTGATCGCGATCAACCTGCGGGATGACGACGAGGTCATCGGAGCCCGACTGGTCTCCGAAGAAGACGATCTGCTGCTGGTCTCCAAGGGCGCGCAGTCGATCAGGTTCACCGCCTCTGACGAGGCTCTCCGCCCCATGGGCCGGGCTACGAGCGGTGTCATCGGCATGAGGTTCCTCGAAGGTGACGAACTTCTCGCCATGAATCGGATCGCGGACGGTCAAGATGTGCTTATCGCCACGAAGGCTGGGTACGCAAAACGGACACCAGTGGAGCAGTATCCCGTTCAAGGACGTGGCGGCAAGGGTGTGCTGACGGCGAAAATCGTCAGTGCCCGTGGCAAGCTGGTCGGAGCCGTCATGGTCAACCCTGAGGACGAGGTCTTCGCGATCACGTCCGCCGGCGGGGTGATCCGGACGAGTGCCGGAGAGATCAAGCAGTCCGGCCGCCAGACCATGGGAGTGCGTTTGATGAATCTCGCTGAAGGCGACAGCGTGGTGGCCCTCGCCCGGAATGCGGAGTCCATGGAGACTTCGGTGGAGAGTGAGGAAGACGGGGGAGGAGAGTAGTTCATGAGCGCCCAGGGTGGTTCTGCCAGAACCAAGGCGGCCTCGGGGAACGGCCAGCAGCCGAAGAAACCCGCAGAGACCGAGATCTTCGACCCGGCTGAGGAGGGCAAGGACACGCCCGCGCAGGGCGCGCCCGTGCAGCCTCAGCAGTCGAACGGTCCGCAGACCCAGCAGCGGCCCAGGCCGGAGCAGGAGCAGGAGAGCAACGACACGGTACGCATCCGTCCGTCGCTGATCTCGGAGGCTCCGCCGCCGCCCGCCGATTCGTCCAAGAAGAAGTCGTCAGGCTCGGCGGGGGCGCGGCTCCCCCGCAAGGCCCATTTGGTTCTGCGCCGCATCGAGCCGTGGTCGGCCATGAAGTTCAGCTTCGTGGTCTCCCTGGTCTGTTTCGTGGTGCTCTTCGTGGCAGTCGCCGTGCTGTACGGCGTGCTGTCCGCTCTGGGCGTCTTCGACTCCCTCGTCGACCTGGTCAACCAGCTCGGCCAGGGCGAACAGGGCCAGAGCGCGATCCCGATCAACATCGCCTCCTGGTTCGAGCCGGTGCGCATCCTGGGCTACACGGCCCTGATCGGCGCGGTGAACGTCGTGCTCATCACGGCGCTCTCCACGCTGGGTGCGGTGATCTACAACGTCGCCTCCGACCTGGTCGGCGGCGTCGAGGTGACCTTCAGCGAGGCCGAGTAACGGCATGGGCTCGCGCCGCCTCCCCGAAGGGGGCGGCGCGAGCAGCACCCGAGAGGCGGTAAGCTTCTCTTGTCCGAACAACCGGTTCGCATTCCGCCTCGCGGATGCGGTAACGTTCGGTGTGCGAGGGGCTATAGCTCAGACGGTTAGAGCGCTTCCCTGATAAGGAAGAGGTCCCAGGTTCAAGTCCTGGTAGCCCCACCCAGCTAGAGAGCCAGTTCTGGAGATCGGAACTGGCTTTTTGATCTTCTGAGTGACTAACTGCGTGACTATGGTCCCGAGTCGGGCGTCTGATCATTAGCATGAGCCAAGGCTGCTGGGTTGAGCCTGGCAGGTGTGGTCTGTCAGTCATCTTCGCGCTGCTGGTGTCCGCCGTCGTTTGCCAACGCGCTTCCTCCGGGATCGTCACCTCTACGGATGATAGGAACCTCACGGGAGGCGGGATGATGTCGAAACTCAGAGAGCGACTGACGGCCTGGTTCCGTCCTGTCATGGTCGTAGGCGCAAATCTGCTTGCCGGGTTGGCCGGCAACATGGCAGTGGCGGGCTGAGCCCAGCAGCCAACTTTGCCGTTGCGCAGGCCACCTGTGCGAGTGCCGGGGGCACTTTGGACCGCCTCTGATCGTTGGAGGGATATCGAACGTCGGTCCTCGAAGTGGAGCACTGTGGCGACTGGTGAACCTCTCAGCATCGATTGGGTTCTGCGTCAGACCGAGAGCGCAACGATGGAGTTCAAACAGTCCATCCCAAACGTTCGGACTGTTGCACGTGAGCTGGCTGCCATGGCGAACACTCATGGCGGCCTTGTAGCTTTCGGGATCAAAGAGACAGCAGAAGGTCCTGCACTCTCTGGAGTCGACTCCGGGCGAATGTTGCAGGTGATCGACCGGGCGGCTCAGAGTCTTAAGCCCGTCCCACCCTTCAGCACGCATGTGCTGGATGCAGGTGACAAGTCCCTGGTGATCGTAGAAGTAGAGCCCGCTAGTGGTGGCCCTGTTACCGTGCTGGACGGAGAAGTCGTCGTACGGGCGGGCTCTCACGTGAGGCCGGCCGCCGCTCAAGACCTGGTCGAACAGCAGAGCAGTTACTCGTCTAGTGACGAGATGTATGCACGCATGCAGCGGTTGGCCGAGGTCGTAGCTGATCAAACGCAGGCCATTGCGTCGCTGAGAGAAGCGTTGGAGAAGACGGGAAACTGGCGGCGGCAGCTCTACTGGTGCATCGCGGGTGCCCTGCTCGGAACGATTCTGGGAGCCATTGCTACTTTGATCATTGGTGACTGAGTGCCATATCTTAACGAGGCGCGGCCCCGCCAAGATATGGCAAGGGGCCGCGACCAGTTGAGTCACTTCATGAAGATGCGGTCCATGACTACCGCTCCTTCCTGCAGTACAGGCCTGATCTGCTTGCGGTAGACCAACTCTGTGACAGCAGTACTGCTATGTCCGACCAGCCGGGAGATCTCCTCCAAGGGAGTCCCGGCATCGGAGAGCAGGGAGACGAAACTGTGCCGCAACTCTCGGGGCGTCCATTCGGCCGCGTTCAGACTGGTGCGCTTGATCACACGTCGGAACGCTCGGCGTACGTTGGCCGCGTCCAGTTCGGTTCCTGAGGTCGAGGCGAAGACCAAGCCGTGCTCTGACCAGCCATCGCCTTGATCTTCCTGCTGGGCTGCTCGCTGCTGGATCAGCGCATCGACGCATCGTGCGGGCAGGGCCAACGTTCGGCGAGACTTGCGAGTCTTTGTGTCTCCACCGTTTCGTACCGAGCGCCACACGGCGATGTACGGGGGCACGGATGGGACGGCATCGGGGTGGCCGACCAGGTCCACGTGATCCCAGCACAGCGCGCGGAGCTCCTCCGTACGTGCTCCCGTCAGGAGCGATACGACGATGTAGGCGTGCAGGTTCCTGCCCCCTGAAGCCTTCAGCACTTCCTCGGCCTGGGTCATTGTCAGGGACTTGGAAGGCCTGCCTTTTCGGCCCTGAGGGACGCGGCACAGCTCGACGACGTTCCGCCGCACCTTGTCTCTGGCCATGGCCCGCTTGATGATCCGATTCAGGCAGGAGTGGAGGCGGGACAGCGTGCTGGTGCTGAGCGACTTGGCCTTCTCTGCCAGCCACTTGTCCACATCCTGTGCACTGAGCTCCCGGAGCCTCCTCTTACCCAGGGCCGGAATGATGTGGGTCTTGCACAGGATCGTGGTTGTGGTGACCGTGTTCTGATCAAGTCCGCTGAGTCCGTAGGTCAGCCAGTCATTCGCGGCTTGTCCCACGGTGTAGTCCCCTGGGGCGATGATCAGCCCGTCCTCGTAGTCGCGTAGGACTTCCTTGAGCTTGTTCTTGGCTTCGGTCTTGGTCTTGCCGCTGCCCCGCTTCACGATGCGCTTGCCGCTGGGGTCGAAGCCGAGGCTGGCGGTGGCGATCCAGCGTTGGCGCTTGTCGTCCCAGTGGAGGCCGCCGTCTCCTTTGCTGCGTCGCTTGGTCATCAGGCTGCTTCCTCTGCTTCCTTCTCCAGGAGGGCGATGTAGGCGCGGATGGCGCTTGGGGTGATGAGGCGGGCGCGGCCTTGCTTGACGGAGCGCAGGCGGCCGGTGCGGATCTGGTCGTAGATGACGGTTCGGCTCATGCGGAGCAGGCGCATGGCGTCGGTGACGCGGTAGAGCTGGGTGTCGGCGAGCCGGACGCTGTCCGGCGTTGAGGTGGTCACTCGTGGTTCTCCTCGTCGGCGGGGACAGCGGGGACGGGTAGCAGGGCCGGTTGTCCCTGGTTGATTTCGGCGTTGGTGCTGGTCGTGGCCTGGTTGGGGACCCCGGGGACGCTGGGGACACCTCCTGGTGGTGTGCCGGGCAGGCGGTAGTGGCCGGTGGCGTTCACGCAGAGCTGGCCGTCGGCGTTCATGCGCTGGCAGGTCTTGCGGACGTTCTCGTGGGACAGGCCGGTAGCCTCGGCGATGGCCTTGGGCGTGCTGCCTGGGTGCTGGCGGACGTGGCGGGCTATGGCGGCGCGGGTGTCGGACAGGGCGTGGTCTTCGGGTGGGCCGTCGAGCAGATGCCAGGTGCCGGCGGCTGGCTGGAAGGCCATGGCGTACTCGGCCTCTTCGACGTCGCGGCCGGTGACGTGCAGGACGCCGTCTGCGGTTCCTCTAGCTCGTTTGAGGACCAACGTTGCGTCTGCGGCTCCGGCCAGGCCGTTGGTGCCGGAGACCTCGCTCAGGAAGTCTTCTGAGGCCATCTTGCGGACGTGGTGGATCAGGACGACGGCGACGCCGTAGGTGTCGGCCAGGCGCTTGGCGCGGGTCATGGCGGCGTAGTCGGCGTCGTAGGCGGACAGGCCGGGTGGTGTGGTGCCTCGGATCTTGGCGAAGACGTCGATGACGACCAGGCGGGCGTTCGGGTGGCGGTCGAGCCAGCGGGCGATGGCCTCTTCTCCGCCTGCGGGCAGGGTGGGGCAGGTGGTGGCGAGGGTGAGGTCCTGCGGGGCTGGTTGGCCGCTGAGGATCTTGCCCATGCGGTTTTGCAGGCGGCGGGCGGTGTCTTCCAGGGCGAGGTAGAGGACCGGGCCGGGCTCCAGTTCGATGACTTCCAGGGCCTTGGCGCCGCTGGCCACGGCGATCCCCAGGCCGAGACTGAGCCAGGACTTGCCGACCTTGGGCGGGCCTGCGAGCAGGCTGAGTCCTTCGGCGATGATCCCGGGGACGGCCCAGCGGGGCTCCGGGAAGGTCATGGCCATCAGTTCGTCGGCGGTCCAGGACGTGCGGAACGGCATCGTGGGAGCGGCGGCCGGTGCGGTCTCGCCGTTGACCAGCCGCAGGTGTGTGGTGCGGTCGGTCATGCGGCCACCGTCCGGGGACGGCGGGCACCGGCGCGCAGGCCGGATGCGATGGTGCGCTGGGCCTCGCGGTACGGCTGGCCGACCTGCGTGGCTGCCTCCGTGAGCCACGTAATGACGGCGGCGGCGTCCAGTTCGCCTCCGGCGACGAGCTGGCCGAGCGCGACGGCCGCGAGGTAGAGCGCGTTGTTGTGTCCGTGTGGTGGTGAGCCGGCCACCCGTTGCAGCTCACCGAGGACGGCGGCGCGGATGTAGGAGCCGCGCCGGTCGGATGCCAGGGGCACCGTGACTGGCTTCTGGGGTGGGAGCGGGGCCGGGCGTAGGCGTTCGGCCAGCCAGGCCGGGAGTAGTGCGGGTGGGATCGGGTGCAGCACCTCGTAGGTGCCGGTGGCGTCCTGGTCGGTGACATGGCTGCCGGGGCCGACGACGTAGCCGCCGTGGGCGCGGGTGTCGATCAGCCAGCCGAGTCCGTTGCCGTGGCTGCCTTGGGTGTTCGTCAGGGTCTCTCCTGGTGGCGTGGTGAAGTACAGGTGCAGGCCGCCGCGTCGGGTGCGGACCTGGAAGGTCTCCAGCGGGAGTGGTTGTCCGTCCTGGTCGCAGAGGGCGGCGAGGACGTCCGCGCCGTCTCGGATGCCTGGCCGGTTCCACTGCGGTGGTGGTTGCTCGCCGGGCTTGGGCTGGTCGAGGTCGAGGACGACCAGGCCGGACGGGCCGGTGGCGATGCCGACGTTGTACGGGCGCTGCCAGATGCGCCGGATCGTGGCCGGGTCGGTGGTGGTGCGGTCCTGCCAGGCGGTGAAGCCGCGGGGCGGGGTCTTGCCGTTCGGTGCGAGTGGGAAGACATGCCAGCCGCGGGCGGCGGCGGCCAGGGCGTAGCGGGTCAGGTCACGGGTCATGGGCGGCTGCTTTCGGTTGGGTCAGCGGGAGTCGCGGTGCAGGGCGCGGAGGTGGTTCCAGAGGTGGCGGCCGATCCGCAGGCGTAGGCCGGTGGCGTGGCAGCGGCGGCAGTCGTGCATGCCGCGTCCGATGCGGTTGGGCTTGCGGCGCTTGCCCTGGCAGGAGCGGCAGCGGCGGAAGGGCCGGATGTAGCACTCGGCGGCGTAACGGACGGTCACGAACAGGGCTGTAGCGATCACCGCGCTAGCGGCGAGCGTGGCAGGGTTCACGACGGGCCTCCTGGGCCGTTTTCGGGTGTCGTCAAGCGAGGGCGCTAGCGTGCTAACGCCCTGGCCAGGGCCTATTTCTGGGTGCTAGCGGGGGTGCTAGCGATAGCAGGGTCAGCCGCTAGCGCTAGCAGCCCCGGACGGGGTCACTCGGTGCCGGTTCGGCGGTTACGTTCCGCGATGGCGTCGGTGAGATCGTCCAGGCGGATGCCGCGCCTGGTGACGGGCTTGCCGTCGATGCGGCGGCCGATCGCGTTCACCGGGACGCCGTGCGGCTTGAGTGCGGTGGTGAGCTGTTCGGAGGCCCAGCCGGTGTAGAAGTCGGGCCGCAGGTCCGCCAGCCGGGAGCACAGCACCTCGTTCCACACGGCCGTCTCTCCTGCGGGCCAGACCTGGGCGAGGTCCGTGAGCAGGTCGAAGGTGGGCGCGTCGGTGCGAATCTGGGTGCCTTCCTCGGGCAGAGTGCCGGCCAACCCACGGAGCTGCATGGCGCGGGCCACGACCTGCTTGGCCTTGTCGGTGTCCACCTCGAACGAGCGGCGCGCGGCGGGCTTGCCCAGGCCGGACAGGATGCCCCAACCGGCCTCCTTGACCGGCTCGAAGATGGTGGCGCGGTAACCCTGCTTGTACATCGAGGTGCCGAGGATCATGTCGTTGGCGACCTGGTCGGCGACGCTCATGCAGTAGCGGGTGTTGACGTTGCGGGTGATGCCGGTCGGCAGGCTGTCCTTGTCAGGGATCTGGGTGCCGATCAGCAGGATCACGCCCAGGGCGCGGCCCAGCTTGATGACCTTCTCCAGGATCTCCCCGGCTTCCTTGCCGTACTTGGCGTGCAGGAACAGTTCCTGGATCTCATCGATCGCGACGATCAGCGGATGCAGGCCGGAGTCCTTGAGCGAGGCCAGCTCGGGCGTGACCTTGTTCTCCGGGGCCTTGCCGAGCTGGGCGTAGTGGGCGATGCGCTTGGAGCGGCGCTCGCACTCCTTGTACAGCCAGCGGATCATTCCGGCGCACCGGGCGATCGTCTCGTCGTCGAAGCCGTTGCCGTACTCGGTGCAGACCGGTTCCAGGACCTTGAAGTCCCCGACGCCTTTGAGCTCGTAGATGCGCAGCTCGGCGCGCGGGTCCAGTGACGCGGCGAGGACGGCCAGGCGCAGGGCGAAGGTCTTGCCGGAGCCGGGCTGTCCGCCTACCAGCCAATTACGGAACATCAGGGCCGCGTTGATGGTGTCCATGCGCGGGGTGGTGGCGAACGGGAAGGGCTTGAAGACGTCCACCTTGCCGTCCTTGAGCAGCGGCCAGGCAGGCTGCTTCATCTGTGAGGCGGGCTCGTAGCCGACCCACAGGGACAGCCGTCCGGGGTGGCCGTCGCCGGGCTCGGGCCAGACCTGGTCCAGTGGGAGCCGCATGCCGGAGGCCAACCGGCCGCGCCGGGCCACGACGTCGGCGGCCTCCACCCCGAACGGCAGGTCCACGACCGCGAGGTGGCCGGGGCCGTCGCGGTGGATCTCGGTCGGGAAGCTGATGGCGTTCGGGTCCTTGCTGACGGCCTGGTTGATGCCGGAGATGCCGCAGGACAGCAGTGCGCGGCGCACCAGCTCGGCGGTGAGCTTGCGGTAGCGCGGTCCTTCGGAGACGCGGTCGGTGATGGGCTTGTCGGTGGGACGTCCGGCGCGGGCCAGCACCGGGACCGCCACGGCGACGGCCAGCAGATGGCCCCAGGTCGGGATATCGGCGAGCAGGAAGACCAGCAGGCCGATCGCGAACGTCACGGCCAGAGCGGCCACGACCCACCAGCGCCACCGCGATTGGCGTTGCCGCTGACGGTCCAGCTTGAGCCACGTCTCCGGGTCGTTGCGGTCAGCGGCGTACTGGCGCAGCGCCCAGTTACCCTCCTCCGCCGTGGCCCAGTGCAGCAGCTTGCCGGTGGCGCGGAAGAACCCGACTGGGGCGTACACGGTGGCCTTGGCGGCGTATTTGGGCGAGCGGACCGCGTGGTAGCCGAGCACGTACCCGGCGTCCTTGGCGGCCCAGACCAGCATGGAACGCGTGCCGTTCCAGGACCGCAGCGTGGCCGGGATGATCGGGGCGCGGCGGCGGTCGTTGCCGGAGCGGTACGGCACGTCGTCGTCCGGCGGGTCGACCGGAGGCCCGAGAACCGTGCCCTCGATCGCGATGGTCTCGCGGTCGAAGAACTCGTCACCGTCGGTTTCCTGGTCATCCGCGCGGCGGGCGCGACGGCGGGCGCGACGGCGGGCGGCGTCCAGCGGGACGACTTCGCCACCGGGTTCGAAGACGGTCGGCTCGTCGGGGTCTTCGTGCTCGTGCGGGTGATGGGTCATGATGTGTGCACCTCGTGTGCGTAGCTGCGAGCGGGGTTGCGGGGCGCGGCCGAAGTCTTGGCGGATGAGGTCGCGTCCCGTACTGGCTTGATCAGGGACGATGTGCGGTCGGACCGCGCCTCGTCCTTGCGAGCTGTGGTGTCGATGCGGACGGTCGGTCCGACCGGTGGTGGGTCGCCGGTCGATGGGCGGACGAGGGTGAGGTCCATCAGGCCGCCTCGCGTTCCACGTCCTGGGCGGTCGGACCGGTCTCGGTCCGCAGGCGGGCCAGCAGTGCTCCGGCGCGGTCGGTGGAGATGGACCGGCCGGTCTGGCGGATGGCGTCGCGGAGCCGGTCCCGGGTGAGCGTGATGCCGCGTGCGTCGTGGTCGGCGGCGATCTGCCAGCCGAGCGGCATCAGGTCGTCCACTTCGGACGGCGCGACGGCCGGACGGGTGTTCTTACGCGGCTTGGGCTTCCGGGGCGACGGCTTGCGGGCAGGGGCGGCGGTCAAGGCCGGGCGCTCGGGAGCCGGAGGCGGTGTGATGCGTACCGCCTCGGCACGGACCGGTGTGCTGGCCGGCACCAGCTCGCCGAGCTTGTACAGGGCGCGCTCGCGTCGGCTGGCCTTGAACTGCCACAGGCGGCCGTACCGGTCCTGCAGATCCGTCTTGGCCAGGATGCGGTCACGCTCGCGGCCCAGAGCCTCCGGGTACGAGCGCACCTCCCACAACACCATCCGTCGCCAGAGGGCGAACGTGGGCAGCGGCGACAGCAGCCATCGCGAGACCCGGATGCTGTCGATACGGCGTGACGGGTTGGCCAGGTCGGCCCGCTTGCGTACGGCGTGCGTGCCGATCTCGACGGCCACGATCCACAGACCGGGCAGGATCGCGTGGGCGACGACCGCGAACCAGTCCGGCCCGCTGGGCGTGCTGGTGTAGGCGGCGACGTTCAGGTAGACGGTGACGGCGGTCAGCGCCCACGGGATGAACCGCAGCCAGCGCACCCGCATGTCCAGCCGGGCCAGGACCAGGTCCAGCGCGGAGAACACCGCGATACCCAGATCCACCCCGAGAGGCAGCAGGAAGGCGAGCGGGCCGAAGGTGGGCTTGGCCGCGTCCATGACGGTGGCGAACGAGATGACGAACCCGACCAGGCCCAGCACGCCGACAGCGGCGGCGGTGACCGAGATCAGGGTCTGCTCTCCGTCCGACAGCGGGCGCGGGCCGCTGGTCAGGTCGTTCACGGGATTGGCTCCGTTCTCTGAGCGGGTGGGGTCGAGCGGATGGCGGTGCTGGTTCATCGGCTTCTCCAGCAGCGCGGGCAGCCGGGCCGGGCGCACCAGTACTTCGGGCGGATGGCCCAGGAGCGGGCCGCCTCGTCCACCGATCCGCCGTGGCGGACGGCCATGCGGGCGGCGAGCCGCATCCGGCGGGCCTCCTGGCCGACGCGCACCAGCTCGGTGCATAGGCCACCGGCCAGGAAGAGCAGGACATAGACGAGAGCAGAGATCATGGTCAGCTCCAGTGACGGTTCTTGAACTGCTGGTTGGCCTGCATGCGGCGCTCGACCGCCGCCGGGTCGGAGAACCGGTCGAGGTGCGGGTTGGCCTCGCGGGCGCGCTCCTGGAGCCGCGTCCACTGCTGGTCGCTGATGGTGTTCGGTGACTGGTCGTCGGACATGGACGAATCTCCGATCAGTGGCAGGAACGGACGAGCATGCGGCAGACGCGGCAGCCGGGCTGGCAACGAAGGCCGTGAATGACGCACCGCTGGACGGGACGGCCACCGCCGCACCGGCATCCCAGCGGGCTGCGTGATCGCTTGCCGCACTCGCAGCACTGGAAGCGGCTGGCCATTCACGCCACCTCGTTCGAGCGGTAGTGCGGGAGGGAGAGGAACGGACGGACTTCCCGCAGTTCCTCTGCGGTGTATCCGGCCCAGACGCCCGCCTCCGGGTCGAAGGCGAGGGCGTAGGACAGGCATGCGGCGCGGGCCGGGCATCGGGTCTGGCAGATGGCCTTGGCGGTCGCCTCACGCGCCCACCGCTCCTCGTCGGTCTCGACGTCCGGGCCGGTGAAGAGCACGGCCATGGTGGAGTCGCAGGCCGGTTCGGCGTTGATGAGGTCGTCCAGCAGGTCGTACTGGTCGTCGTGGTCGTTCACAGCTTCACCCCCAGCGCGCTGAGCGCCTGGACGAGGGCGAGCCGGATGCAGACAGGACAGATCGGCGGCGACGGCGGTTCGACGTCCGCGCGGACTCCTCCACGCCGTCGCACATGAGGCAGAACCACTGGACGGGCTCGGCGAGGTCGTCAGGGACGGCCTGCGTGGTCTTGGACCCGTGGGTCATGATGAGGACACCTCTCTAGAAGGGGCGCCGGGGTGCGGGACTGGTTTGGCGACTAGGGACCGCATCCCGGCTTCTTCGTTGTTTGGGCTGGTCAGCTGTGCTGGATCATCCCCTGGTGCGTCTTATTTAAACAAGATGAACAATCATCGTCAACGACGCTGGCATACTTGTTTGAACAAGGCACATGAGAGGGGCCGCAACATGCCCAGCCAGAGGCGGCGCGACGCGCTCCGCGGGGACGTGTCGGCGAGGATCGCCGACGACCTACGACAGGCCATCCTGAGCGGCGAATACGCCGAAGGAGAACGGCTTCCCAGCACGTCAGAGCTCATGGAGCAAGAGCAGGTCTCTTCCCTGAGCGTGCGACACGCCTACCAGGCGCTCATCGGTGAGGGCCTGGTCGTGGCGGTACCGAAAAAGGGCTTCTACGTCCGCGAGTCGCTGTGCATGACCTGGCACATGACGAAGTGGCAGGACCCGCAGCGCCTGGAGAACGTCCAGGTGGACGGCTGGACGGCGGACGTCGAAGCCGCCGGCTACTCCCACCGTCAGACGATCAGCGTGAGCATCCTGCCCGGCAGCCACCTGGTCGCTGGAACACCGGTCGCCGAACGGCTTGGCATCCCGGAGAGCGAACGAGTCGTCGTCCGCAGCCGCGTTCGCTACATCGGCCCCGGCCCGGACCAGCCCGCCAACGAACCCGAGTCGCTGGCCGACTCCTACTACGCGTACAACGTGGTCAAGGACACCGGGATCATGGAGCCGGACAGCGTCAACACCGCGCAGGTCCTGGCCGAACTCGGGTGTCCGATGCGGGACCACGTCGACGAGCTGACCCCACGCATCGCCTCACGGCAGGAGACGGACCGGCTGAAGCTGACCGGCGTCATGGCCGTACTCGAAGTGGTGCGGACGACCATGACCACCTCGGGAAAGCCGATCCTCGTACTGCACCAGATCAGGCCGGGCAACGGGTCCAAGTACATCTACCACGTGGGAAACCACGATGCCTGAGCGTCCCGTCCTGGTGGCCAGGCTCGCCGTCGAGAGCGACACCGATCGCGTCATCGAGCTGCGGGCCGAGTCCGAACGCTGGCTGGCCGAGCGTGGCATCCAGCAGTGGACGGCCAAGTGGGACGAGGTCGGCCGGGAGAAGATCCGGCGCAACATCGCCAACCGCGAGACCTGGGTGTTCGAGGACGGCGGTGAGGTGATCGCCACGGTGACCCTGAACACCCGGCCGGACCTGGACTTCTGGCACCCGGACACCGACGGCCCGGCCCTCTACCTGTACAAGCTCCTGGTGGCTCGGCATCGGGCAGGCGAGGGTCTGGGTGCGGACATCGTGAACTGGTCGGTGAACCAGGCCGCCCGGCACGGCTTCCCCTGGCTGCGCCTGGACGTCTGGCGCACCAACGAAGGACTCCAGCGCTACTACCGGGAGCTGGGCTTCGAGCACGTCCGCACCGTCGTGGTGGACGGACGCGATTCGGGGGCCTGCTTCCAGCGGGAAGCCGTACCGACCAAGGTGGACAACATCACCGAGGCGGGCACCCAGGCCGATGCCTAACGCGAGCGAGGCGACTCACCACTTCCGGCGCTGGTGGCGGTGCTCGGAGACGAGCGCCACCCACACGACCCGGGCAAGGGCCTCCCGTCCCCGGCCGGTCTCCTCATACCCGTTCTCAGTGCGGCGCAGGACGAAGAACTGCCCCGCCTCAGAGCACCACTCGTACTCGCCACAGCAAGAGGTCTGGGTCACGCGAATCCGGGAGGTACGAGGGATGTGCGGTTCCCACTCGTACATCGCGTCTCACCTCCAGGTCCCGCGCACGGAGCGACGCCGCTTTCCGCTCCCCACCGCCTCGGCAGGCCGGGCGCACGAGCCCATGGCCCTTGCGCCGGCAACACCGTCCGCAAGCCTGCACAGCCGCAACAAGGTCGCGCCGTAGATGTAGGAGGGATGCGATGCCTGACGATCGAGCCGCACGATCTGGACCGAGCCGCTGGCACCGGGCGTCAACGATTTCAATGCCCGCAGCAGGAGCACCGCAGCCCGCCCAGGATCACTGGTTATGCCGCACGCGCCCCGGCCGTCGTCGTCGTCAGAAGCCGTCCACGAGTAGAAACCCTCGGTGTCCAGATGCACGTCTCCATCAGAGCCATGCGCGGTATCACGTCAGAAGAGGACACTGAGAGGCGAAGCCCCATGTCCGCCCCCGTGTCCGCCCGTCCCCGGAGGTGCACCGGATGAGCGACACCGCAGCCGCCCCGGCCTGGGCCGCGCGCCTACTCGCCGCCCGCACGGCCCAAGGCTGGTCCCAGCGCGACCTGGCCCGAGAACTCGCCCGCGTCTCCGACAAGCCCCTCCCCGAACTACCGAATGTCGTCCGCCGCATCCGAGGCCACGAGACCGGCGCACACCGGCCGGACGACTTCTACACCCAGCTCTACTGCAAGGCCTTCGGCCTGACCCAGGACCAGCTCTTCGGCACCGTCACCAAGCCGATCCCCAGCCTCGCCCTGCCCTCCCTAGCCCCAGACGCAGACCTGTATGAGCGCATCACCCGCGCCATCGAGCACCCGTCCCGCGTCGACCTGGCCACCGTCCAATGGCTGGAACACTGCCTGGCCGAACACCGCCGCGTCGAGGACACCATCGGCAGCCGCCCCCTCCTACCCTTGATCCACGCCCAGCTCACCACCGTGGCCGACCTCGCCCGAGGCGCCAGAGGCCCACTCGCCGACCGCGCCGTCGCCGCCCTGGCCCAATACGCCCAGTTCCTCGCCTGGATGTGCCACGACTCCCGCCAGCCCGCCGCCGCCCTGGCCTGGTACGACCGCTCCCACGCCTGGGCCCTGGAAGCCGGAGACGCCTGCCTCGCCTCCACCACCCTGAACATGCGCGCCCACCAGGCCTGGAGCCTCGGCGACGGACAGCGCTGCGTCCGCCTGGCCGAAGCCTCCCGCTGGCACGACGGCCGCACCACCCCCGGCGTCCAGGGCATGGCCGCCCAAATGGCCGGCCGAGGCCACGCCCAACTCGGCGAAGCCAACCAGGCCCGCACCCGCCTCGCCGAAGCCGAAGACCTCATCCGCCGCGCCGCCGAGCACCCCGAGGACGAACCACCCTGGATGTACTTCTACGACGAGGGCTGGTTCCTCATGCAACGCGGCATGGCCGAACTGGAGCTCGGCGACGGCCGCCGCGCCGCCGAGTACCTCGAACGCGGCCTATCCACCCTGCCCGACCACTACCGCCGCGACAGAGCCTGGTACGGAGCCTGCCTCGCCCGCGCCCAAGCCCTTAGGGGCGAGGCCGAAGCGGCCGTCGCCGCGGCTCTCAATGCCGCGCCGGACGCCATCGATCTCAACGCCTACGCCGTAACCGAACTCCAACGCACCGCTCATGACCTCGCCTCAGCAGGCGCTCCCGGTGCTCGGGCGATCAAGGAATCCCTGACAGGCTCGAAAGCGTAGCCAACGTCCCCGCTGTCCCCGCTGTCCCTCACCTCCTTTCGAAGTGGGGGTATCCACGGAGTCAAGGGGACAGATCGAGGACAGAGACGCCGGTGCTGTCCCCGCATACTGCTGGACCACTGGCCCCTGGCGGCACCGGTGCC
Source organism: Nonomuraea antri (assembly GCF_013283785.1). Lineage (GTDB taxonomy): Bacteria > Actinomycetota > Actinomycetes > Streptosporangiales > Streptosporangiaceae > Nonomuraea > Nonomuraea antri. The sequence goes on along the minus strand of NZ_JABCPZ010000060.1, from coordinate 13,143 downwards.
CACTGGTGTTCCAGCACTTACGCATGGTGCTCCTGCGATTCCGCCTCTTGGCCGATCAATCCCAAGCTGGGGCAGACGTTTAGGCTAGGTAACCCGGAACGTGTAGTCCCCAGCTGTATCGAAAATCATCGATCAGTCGGGCGGCGAGTTCGGGATTTACTCCAAACGCCAGGCGTGCCGAGGCCATGTAGTTGAAAGTTGCAGGATAGGCTTCATCATCTGTAGCCTTCGCAACGTTATGATTGGCGAGCTTCTGGTCGAAAACATCGCTTACCGTTAAACAGAAATAGACGTACGTCGCTAGTTCCCTCCGAAGAGCCCGTGTCGTTTCTGTTTCGTCCTCAGAGCTGGAATTTAGTTCATCAAGCAGGTTTTCTATCGGCATGGCAGTTCTGATGTCGTGAGCCAGGCAATGAAGCTGTCGTAGCAGAACGGTCGCATCCTTAGCGGCAGGATTCGTAAGCGCCGCTACTGTTTTGCCATAAATTTCATCCCTGGCGATTCGTTCGGAAATTTCAGCTAGCGACGACCTCTCACTCCCGATTCGAATAACTTGTCGAGCCATCCGAATTAGATCGCGTGCCAGGCCGCCAGATAGTACGTGACACAGGGCTACGTACGGCTCGGTTAGTCCTATAACGCGTTCGTATAGAAGTCGACGAGACTCGGCGTACGTAAGCGGTGCGACTCGGACGATCTCATCAAAGGCGCTATCGAAAACGTCTCTCAGTGGAAAGCCTCGACGCTCGAAGGCCATAAGAGCATCGTCCGACACCGATACGAAGAAGTATACGTTGGGTATTCCAAAGACGCTCTTTATTTCGTTGAGAAATCTCTCAACCTGCTCGCCGGAGCCTATCTTATCTAACTCGTCGACACCGATGAAAAGCTGGTCATCAGTACGGCGAAGATGACGGCCTACTGTCTCTGTGAAGGCGCGAAACTCTCGGACAAGTTCCGGGTACGTGTACGGCTGCTCCGCATTTGCGTAGCCGTGCGATGCTTGCACCTCTAGCCCTATACCGAGCTTGAGTCCTCCGCTCCATCCAGATGTGCGTGTCTGGAGATAGCGAATGCGCTTCAAGTTTCGCTTAGCGCGTGAGCGAAGCCGTCGCTCGGTACGGAAGGATATTTCGCGCACCATGATGTTGCGCACGTCGCGATATGTGGTCCAGATCACGACGGAGAGTCCGAGTATGATGGCTGCGAATGACAGAAATGGGGTCAAGTTGGCGTAGAAACCAATCAGCAGCAGCGCCACCGTCCAGAGCAGCTTGAACGTAAAGACGCTAAGGCCGTAGATCGTGTCAGCAACTAGCCATAGCAGGCGTTTATTCCATGAAACTTGACGTTTCCAAGCAGTCTGTCGTTGCCTCCAGCTACGTCTTGGCTGACGGAAGCGCGAATGAACTGCCCGACACAAGACTGCAAATAGATAGAGAACAAACTCGCGAGCCACGTAATCGACCGGTGCAGACACGAGGCAGCACACGTCGCTTTGGTAATTAAGATTCTCCGCTCGGCAATAGGCACGTATTAGGGCAGATTTTCCTGCGCCGCGCTGTCCTGCGATTCCGATGCTTCCGCCTTGTAGCATCTCAACGAGTTCGTCAACCCGATCATAGGCTGACGTAGACACATAGTATGTGGTTCCATGTAGGTCGCTCAGGCCTGGGCTTGACGTAACGGCGAACTGTTGTGTAAGGCGGTCCTCGCGGGCCTCGTTTATGGCAAGTCGTAGCAGCCGGATAATAAGCCCACTCGTGTGTACTCCGTTAACGAGAGTCGCGCGTGTCTTCCTCAAGTCTGCAGCAGCATCGTGATCGTATATTTTTAGAAGGGTACTTACGCCGCGCTCATGGGAGAGCGCGTGCTTGGCGCCCATTGCTAGACCGGCCAAGAGTAATGCCATGAGCCCCAGATCGCGTACGGAACTGAAGAAGGTGAGCCAAATGCTGAGAAGTCCTCCGAGTATAAGCATGAGGAATCCTGTCGCACTGGCCCATATAGCGACTCGATGCAGTCGACCCGTATGCATATCTTGTGGGGCTCGGTCGATGAATTCTTGCACTGTGATGTTGAACTGATTAAGTGCTCTTTTGTAGGCGCGATAGCCTGGGACCTCGTTGATGGGAAGGTCTAGAAGCATGCTCAAGGAGATTATTTTTAGTCGTTGTTGGTTAATGGCGAGATCTTTTGATGCTGACTGAATTTCGTCTGAGACAAGCTCCGTTAGTACGAGCTTCTCCAGTGACTTCCTCAGACGTGTGTCGCGCGAGAGCCAATGAGCTGAGGTGTTCGGTTCGGACATGGGCGCCTCGCGACTTAATTCGATGTTTGGGATGACCGTAACTTGCGCCAGGGGACAGCAATAGGCTCGCACACGCCAAACAGGTACTCGATGTCTTTCGGACAAATGTATGTAGGCATACCTCTAGCGACATGGTCCGCCGGGCCGGTTCGGTCGTTTCGCTCAGTCAAGATCGTTTCGCCCATGGGGGTTGCATGGCATCGGCAGGACGCCGGAGTGAGCGTTGTGGTCGTGCTGATGAAGGAGGTCGCGTCTCAGATGAGTGACGTTCTGCGTGACAACGGCCGTAGACCAAGGTGGACGTCAGCGAACGTTGGCGGCTCATCGTCGCAGGCGGCAACCTCCTGCTCGCGAGACGAACCAGTGTTCGAGTTCCCTGATAAGGAAGAGGTCCCAGGTTCAAGTCCTGGTAGCCCCACTCGAATGACCAGCCAAAAGAGCTGCATCCTGATCTAGGACGCGGCTCCTTTTCGCATCATGGGAGAAATCTGGGAGACGACCTTGGTCGCCTTCCCCTCCCACCATTTCGCGAGTTCGGCGTCCAGCAGCGGGATCGCGCTGTATGGGTAGATCTTGAACCTCTCGGCCACCGCGTTCTCCCACAGCGCCTGCAGCAGTTCGACGAGCTTGGCGCGCATGGCCGGGGTCGGGTGCCCGTACCGGCCCTGCATCGTCGAGTCCTCAGGCCCCATCCGCTCGACCTTCAGGGCCTTCTTGATCCCGCCGTCGTCCATCCACGTCTGGTGCGCATGCCGCATCCCGTGCGGCGTCAGCCCGGGCAGCAACGGCAGCCAGGTCACCAGGTGCGGTCGCTCCTTCTCCGGCCAGCTCTCCCAGTCCGGGATCCCGCGCCCCACCGGCGGCACGAACTCCTCGCCGACGACCGCCCGCGGCCACTTCCACAGCGTCGGCCGCCCGGGCCAGTGCTGCTTGCGTTCAAGTGCCTGACGGCGGCCGCGCGTCGGCTTCGGCCCGTACACCGCGGCGTCGGTCAGTACCGGCAGTGCCGGCCGGGCGAACTTCCCGGTCCGAGCCGGGTAGGCGCCGTCAGCCGCCGGCCGCATGATGCTCGTGCCGAGCCCTTGAGTTCGTAGACCTCCTGGTTGATGTCGAGCAGTTGCTGCTTGCGTAGCAACTTGTTCGGCTGCAGCGCGAGGAGTTCGGACCAGCGCGATCCAGTCCAAGACTTCGTGATCATCTGCAGGAACACGTCGTCGTGCTGTGCCAGGAGCGCGCACCGCTCGGCCACCAGCAGCGCCTGCAGGGGACTCGGCCAGACCTTCGCGCCCTGGGCGGCCGCCTCCAGCCGGCGCATACCCTTCATGCCCGTGCCGGTCCGCCGTTCGGCGGGGTTGAGGCCATGTACCTCGGGATCGCGGCGTTGATGATGTTCACCAGCAGATTCCGGGCGCCGCCCGCGGTCGACCGCTTGTAGCCGATCCGGATCATGTCCATCTCCCAGCCGTCGAACTCCTCGGTGGGCCACTCCTTCACCTGCATTCGACGTTTACCGAACCGGTGAAGCAGGTGGCTCTGCAGCAGGGAGCGGTATTTGGCCATGGTCGACGGCTGTAGCCGCGTGGAACAAGGCAAGCTCGTACTCACCTATCTTGCCCTATGCCGTTCTACGAAGCCGGTCTTAGACCGCTGGCCCACCGCCAGCCCGATTCCTCTCGACTTCGCCTCTCTGCCGTCCGGCTTTCACCAGGTTCTTGCGGATCTTCCGCCCTCTAGCTGACGACGCGAGTCTCTGCCGAATTGCCATTGTGAGTATCAAGGCGGCGGCTGCGCCGCCGCACGCCCGCGCGGCCCGGGGCCGGTCTCGCGCGGGGAGCCGCGCGGGCTGAGGGATCACAGTGGGCCAAGCCGATCACATACGCCAGTAGTCACCCGAAGTAGGCACCGAAGCCGGAAGAGGTCAGGACATACCTCCGGCGGGGACTCAGCTCCGGGCTGATCGCGGGGGAAGGTGTAGAGGGCAATATCCCTTCGTCTGGCATCTCGGGCTTCTCTACCCTTGGACCAGGAGAGGGGTGGATCTCATGCTTCGACATGGAGGCCGATACCGCTGGAGAACCGGTCTCCGCAGACGCTTACCGTGGTTCCTCATCAACCTCGGCATTGCTGATAAGGGACGCCGCGACTGTGGTGATCATGAGTGGTACAACCATGATGGCGAGGTTGAGCTGTGCTACCACTGCAAGGCAGGTGAGCGACGGCATCTCTCAAGTCAGTGACGGCAACGGCCCCGAACGGGCCCGCATGTTCACGATCAGTCCCGCTGACGTTGTTCGTCGTGAGGGCTGGATCGTGCGGGTAATGATCGTGCTGATAAGGAAGAGGCCCCAGGTTCAAGTCCTGGTAGCCCCACCCAGTTAGAAGGCCCGTTCGGATCTCTCGGACGGGCCTTTGACGGTTTTTAGGGGCGGCAACAGCATCTGTTTCTGACGGCTTGTCCCGAGCGGGCAGTCGCCGCGTTTCCAGTGAAGGGCCGCGACGTGCCTGACCTCTGGCCGGCCAGAGTCGTCCGAGGTCCTCCGCGTCCTAGCGGAAGCCGTCCGTAAGGACCATGTAGACGAGGAGAACTTACCGGTGATGCTGACGGCAACGGCCTGAATGAAGCTGCATACTTTCGGTTAGTGGCATCAGCGCTAATCGTGCAACACGGTACTGGCTTTTTAATCTTCTGAGTGACTAACTGCGTGACTACGGTCTTGAGCCGGGCGTCTGATCACTAGCATGAGGCAAGGCTGCTGGGTGAGCCTGGCAGGTGCGGTCTGTCAGTCATCTTCGCGCTACTGGTGTCCGCCGTCGTTTGCGCACGTGTTTCCTCCGAGATCGTCGCCCCTATGGATGGCAGGAACCTCACGGGAGGCGGGATGATGGCCTGGTTCCGTATTGTCATGGTCGTAGGCGCGAATCTGCTTGCCGGGTTGGCCGGCCAGATGGCTGTGGCGGGCTGAGCCCAGCGACCAAACGGCTGAAGCCTCACGCGTTCGGCCGAGTACATCCCGAACGCGCAGGACGACACCGTGGGCCTCTTGTAGGACGGTTGGATCGTATGTTGTCGCTTCCAGAAGTGCCGCTCTCGTACGCCCTTCCATAGAGTCGGAACAGTCGCACGTCGTGAATGGCTTTGGTGATTCCGATCATTCCGCCTGCCGCGTTCGGGCAGACTCAAGCAGACCAGGGACTTTGTTCGCCTGCTCTCCGGGAGACGAGGCAGACGGAAAGATTCGACGAACGTGGCTGGTGCGGATCGTATGGCTGCCGTGGCCTTGTCGCGGCTTGATCAACTGGGGGTGATATGCGCAAATATGTTGCGGCCATTGGCGTTGTCTCGCTCCTGGCCGGTTGCGCGGTTTCGATTCCAAGTCAGCAGGGGCAGGGTGGAGATTCGCCGCCACGTGGCTTGGTCGGTCCGTCCCCTGTCACGCGCGCGCTCGTGGATCTTTCGAAACGCGCCAAAGGCAAGGTGCTGCTTCATCATGTCGATGATGAGGGGCAGACCTACCGCTGGACCACGAGGCTCAAGATGGGAACGTCGTTTCGCCTCGATGTGGACTGCGTCGAAGCAAGCGGGACGATGATCGTCCGCATAGGAAAATCTCAGCTTCCCCATCAATGCTCTGCCAGGCCTGGGGGTGTGCGCTTCAGCACGATCCCCGACAAGGCGGCTGTCCGTAGCATCCAGGTCGAGGCGCCCAAGGGCGCCAAATGGGCCATTCTTATTTGGAAGCCACCGCAGAGTTAGCACCGACGGCAATGACTGCGGACAATGCTGGTCTTCCGCGAGTGCAGATCGCGGTCCCGAATGAGACGGGAGCCGAGCTATGCGATTGATGCTCGTGCTGATGAGGAAGAAGACCCGGGTTCAAGTTCTGGTAGCTCCCACACGGTTCCAACAGCCATTCCTTGTTCCGGCATGGTGAAAGAGGCGCTCAATGCGCTCTCGCGGATGATGGCCGAGCATATGGCCATGCCGTTCCCGTCCGGCTTCCGTGGTATCGACGTCGAGGATCAGGACATGGTGCTGCTCGGCGCGGACGCCTATGGCATCGCTGCGGGCGTCCTTGAGGGCTCGCTCAGCGAACGGCGCCGCGCTGGTCTGATGCGGCTGGCGACGGTGTTCGAGGAGGTTCTTCCGGCGATCGACGACGAGTATGCGATCAAGTACTACGCCCATGTGCGTGACATGGTCGTGCTGGCCGCTGAAATCGAGAGATTGCGGGAGAAGTAGCGCTGTACCACCTGTGCCGTGGTTGATGATGAGGCGCGAGAGCCTGGGGTTGTGGCATGACGCGTGAATGGGGCTGATCGCGCGGGTGTGGGTTATCTGGCGCAGGGGTCGGTTCCCGGTGGGGCTGTTGGGCCGAACAGGCTCTGGGCGCCCCATGCCTGGATGAGCTTGCCCGGTACGGGTGGGCCGCAGAGTCGGGCGTCGAACACGCCCTGGTACTTCCACGGTTTCTTGCCGCGGGTCGTCCAGTAGTACTGGGCGTCGAGCAGGGCCACGACGTGGAACTCGTCCTCGTCCGGGGTCTGGCCGTAGATCATGCCCAGGTAGATGACGCCGCTGTTGGTCACCTTGCCGGCCTTGTTCGGGGCGCCTGAACCGTCGGTGGCCTCGTTCACGGCGATGGCGGCGAGTTGGTCGCGGGTCTTCTGGTTGATGCTGAGCGGGACGGCGGTGCCGGCCGGGAGGCGGTCCTCGGGCTCGTAGTGGTCGTTGTCGAAGTCGATTGGCTGGGCTGGGGGTGTGGTCGTCTGCTTGGTGGGTGCGGTCGCGGGCGTGGGGGTGTCGGCAGGCTGGAAGACCAGCACCAGGGTCATGACCACGGCGGCGGTGAAGACGATGGTCAGGCCCAGGATGAGGAGCAGGACGGGGAGCGCCCGCCTACGCGGATATGTAGCCGGCGGGATTGGATCACTCACGGGCGATTTCTACCACGCGCTGAACGTGCGGACTCTGCGGATCGGGTCGCGGCGGCTGTCGGACTTCATGCCCAATCGCTGGTGGAACTGGACGGCGCTGAGCTTGCGCCTTCCGCTGTGTGCGCGCTTTCGCACCCGGACGTACCACCATCAGCGGTCGCAAGCTGGTCAGGAGGTGTGCGGTGGCGTCAAGGAGGACGAGGATGGGCTGCTCTGGGTCGCTTATGAGGAGTGAATTGGGATCGGGTGGGCGGCTGTTGTTGCTGGTGGGTTCTGCGCGGAGCGGGTGGCTGTTTTTGGTTAGCTGGGGCGTGGGTCCCCGACGGGCTCCGCGGCGTACTTGTGGGTCATGGGGGAGAGTGAGAACAGTACGGAGTGGGCGGACACGTCGCCGGGTGGGCAGGTGATGACGTGTGCCTCCATGAGCGTCTCGAGTACCCGGTCGGGGTCGTCCACCAGCAGGGTGAGCTCGTCCAGTGTGAACGTGTGGGTGGGTAGTGAGGCCAGTGCGCGGGTGGCTGTCAGCAGGGCGGGTGGGAGTCGCAGGAGTCCCTGGGCGAAGATGTCCTTGACCGAGATGTCGCCCACGTCGAGTTCGTCGGCCTGTGACGGCGAGGTACGTTCCAATCGCGTGGCCAGGCCGCCGCACGACAGGTAGGGCAGCGTCAGGAGCCGGGCGCCGGCCGCTCTGATGGCCAGCGGCAGCAGGTCGCAGGCGTGCAGCAGCCGCTCGGCGCCGGAGCGGTCGCTGAGTACGCGGTCCATGCCGGTGATGCGGCTGAGCAGGTCGAGGCCCTCCTGGACGGTGAAGGGCTGCAGGTCCAGCCGCAGGACGGAGTCGAGCGCGCTCAGCTTCATCCGGCTGGTGATGATCACCCGGCTGCCGCCGAAACTGGGCAGCAGTGCTCGGACGGACGCCTCGTTCGGCGCGTCGTCGAGGATGATGAGCATCCGGTGCTCGGCCAGCCAGGAGCGCCAGATCGCGACGGCGTCGGCGTATTCGACCTCCGTGCCCAGATCCAGGCCGATGATGTGCAGCAGGTTGCGCAGCACGCGGCCGGTCGGCAGCGGGGCGGAGTTGGCGTCGTGCAGGGTGACGACGACCACGCCGTCGGGGAACTGCGCGTGCATCAGGTGTGCGACGTGGACGGCGAGCGTGGTCTTGCCGACGCCGATGGGCCCGGCGACCAGCGCCGCGCCGCCAGGCGGGCCGTCCTCGTGGAGCAGTCCGGTCAGCGCCTGGATCTCGTGGGTCCGGCCGGCGAAGTCGATGACGCGTGGCGGGATGCGGACCGGGGCGCTGGGCAGCCGGTTGGGCGGGCGCGGCTGCTGCGCGGGGCTGGTGTCCTGGTCGAGGAGTTCGGCGTAGCGTCTGCGCAGCATCGGGCTGGGGTCGAGGCCGAGGTCGCGGGCGAGCTGCTGGCGGCGTTCCTCGTACAGGCTCAGGGCCTCCTGTACGCGGCCGATGCGGGCCAGCGCGAGCATCCTGGCGGCGCAGACGCGGTCGCGGTGCGGGTACGTGGCGACGATCTCCTCGCTGCTCGTGAGGACCTCGTCGTACTGGGCGAGTGCGACGGCGAGCTCGGCCCAGTCCTCGTACACGGTCAGGAAACGCAGTTCGAGCTGCTCGGACTCCCTGATCGCCGACGGCGAGTCGAGCAGGTCGGCGAGCGGGGTGGCCTTGCGCAACAGGATCGCCTCGCGCAGCAGCCGGGCGGCGGCGGCCTGGTCGCCGGCCCGCGCGCTCCTGCGTCCGGCCGCGGCCAGGCCCTGGAACCTGAGCCAGTCGAGCTCCTCCGCGGCCACGTTGATCATGTAGCCGTAGCCGACGTTGCGTACCCGGTCGCCGACGATCTTCCTGAGCAGGGAGACGTAGGTCTGGATGTTCTTGCGCGCGTGGGCGGGTGGTGACTCGTCCCAGAGGTCGGTGGCCAGCTTCGCGGTCGGTACCGCGGTGTTCGCCCGGCACAGCAACATGGCCAGCAGTAGCCGTTGTTTATGCGGTCCGATATTCGAATTCAGTCCGCCGGACCGGACGCTCACCGGGCCGAGAATGCTGAATTCGGTGCCGCTTTTCGGGCGGTGCGGAGAATCGGGGGAGGATAAGTGTGTCTGCCCTTTTCCAGGCACATCGGCCCCCGTGATGGTTACCTTGGAGCTGCCCCCTGCGAGGATAATTGACCACCATCCTTGGCTTGTCAACTATCTTGTTGGGGGCCTGTCCGGGTCGGTCGACCCGCCTTCGACCAGTAGCGTTGTGTAGGCGCGGTTGCGCAGAGCGCGCATTAGATTGGCCATCCCCTCGCTCACCAGACGGTTCAGGGCCGGCGGATATCCGGCCGCCGCCAGCCGGTTCCCGGCCAGGTCGACCGTTTCCCGTTCGATGAGCAATAACGGAAAGCCGCCCAGCGCGAATGTGCGTGCGGCGTCGGACGGCCACGCACGGTAAATACGGCCGACTTCGTCGAAGTACGGCTCCCGATAAGGGCGGAGCAGTTCCGGATTATGCGCGTCCTGAAATCCCATGACGGTGCTGCGGAGCATCGCGCCGGTGAGCGTCCCACTGGTGATCGCCTTCCACGCGGCGGCCTTGCCCTCGGGGGTGGGGATCGCCGCGCGGCACTGGGCCGCCGCGCGCTCACCGCTCGCCGAGGGGTCGCGCTCCAGCTCGGCGTCGATGTCGGCTCGGTCAGCACGCCGCCGGAGACGAGGGCGTGGACGAGCGTCCAGCGCAGGTCGGCGTCGACGCTCAGCCCCTCGGGCACCGCCGCGCCGTCGCGGATGTCACGGAGGAAGGCCAGGTCGCCGGGCCGCCGTGAGACCGCGGCGAGCGAGGTCAGGTAGGCGAGCTGCTGGTCGGATCCGGGCGCGGCGGCCTCGATCATGGACCGCAGCGCGTCGGCGAGCAGGGCGAGCGCCCGCGGCCGGGTGGCGGGGTCGGTGTACTGCACCGCGCTCACCCTGGCCTGGTTGAGCACGCTCTCCAGGACGGCCAGGTCGCCGCCGATCGTGTGCGCGGCGGAGGCGACCAGCCGGACGTAGTCGTGCGCGCTCAGCTCGCCGTCGCGGGTCATGTCCCAGGCGGCCGACCAGCACAGCGCGCGCGGCAGCGACTCGGTGAACGCGGCGATGCCGCCGTCGACCAGGGTGCGCAGGGAGCGCTCGTCCAGGCGGATCTTGGCGTAGGTCAGGTCGTCGTCGTTGATCAGCACCAGGTCCGGCTGCTGCTCGCCTGCCAGGTCCGCGACCGGGGTGCGGGCGCCGACGACGTCCAGTTCCACCCGCTTGGTGCGTACCAGTTGCCCGCCGGTCAGGGTGTACAGGCCGATGGCGACGCGGTGTGAGCGCAGGGTGGGGTAGTCGGCGGGGGCTTCCTGCACCACCTCGAAGGTGTCGAACCGGCCGTCGGTGAGGGTGAAGGACGGGCGCAGCGTGTTGACCCAGGAGGTCTCCAGCCACTCCTTCGACCACGACGACAGGTCGCGGCCGGAGGTGCGCTCCAGCGCGCCGAGCAGGTCCTTCAGCTCGGTGTTGCCCCAGGCGTGCTCGGCGAAGTAGTCACGCACCCCGGCCAGGAAGTTGTCCAGGCCGACGTAGGCCACCAGCTGCTTGAGCACCGAGGCGCCCTTGGCGTAGGTGATGCCGTCGAAGTTGACCTCGACCGCCTGCATGTCCGGGATGTCGGCGGCGATGGGGTGGGTGGAGGGCAGCTGGTCCTGGCGGTAGGCCCAGGCTTTTTCCACGTTGGCGAAGGTGGTCCAGGCGCCCTTGCCCCAGCGGGTGGCCTCGGCTTGGGAGAGCACGGCCATGTAGGTGGCGAACGACTCGTTCAGCCACAGGTCGTCCCACCAGCGCATGGTGACCAGGTCGCCGAACCACATGTGGGCCATCTCGTGCAGGATGGTCTCGGCGCGGCGCTCGACCACGGCGTCGGTGACGCGGGAGCGGAAGACGTAGTCCTCCAGGAAGGTGACGCAGCCGGCGTTCTCCATCGCGCCGGCGTTGAACTCCGGTACGAACAGCTGGTCGTACTTGCCGAAGGGGTAGCGCACGCCGAAGACGCGGTGGAAGAAGTCGAAGCCCTGGCGGGTGACCTCGAGGATGTTGTCGGCGTCGAGGTGTTCGGCCAGGGAGGCGCGGCAGTAGACGCCGAGCGGGATGCCGTCGTGCTCGTCGGTCACCTTGTGGTAGGGGCCGGCGACCAGGGCGGTGATGTAGGTGGACATCACCGGCGTGGGCGGGAAACGCCAGGTATTGCCGGTTCTGCCGCCCATGGAGTTGGAGACGCAGGTCCAGCCGCCTGGCGCGTGCACGGTGAGCTGGAAGGTCGCCTTGAGATCGGGCTGGTCGAAGCAGGCGTAGACCCGGTGGGCCTCGGCGGTCTCGAAGTGGCTGTGCAGGTAGACGGCGCCGTCCAGCGGGTCGACGAAGCGGTGCAGGCCCTCACCGGTCCGCGAGTAGGCGCAGTCGGCCTCGATCACCAGCTCGTTGTGGACGGCGGGGGGAGGGAGCGGGAACCGGCCCTTGGCGGCGTCGTAGGTGGAGACGTCCAGGTCGGCGCCGTTGAGGGTGGCCCGGTGGACGTGGGCGTCGTGCAGGTCGATGAACGTGGGGGCGCCGGGCTTGAGGCCGGTGAAATGCACCGTGGTGGTGCTGCGGAACCGCTCGGCGCCGCCGGTCAGGTCGAGTTCGACCGCGTACGCGGCGACCCGGACCAGCCGGGCGCGCTCGGCGGCCTCCGTCCTGGTGAGGTTATCGGCCATGGTGACTGCCTCCTCCGGCGAGGAACGTCAGGAGGCCGGCGGCGACCGGCGCCTCCTTCGTGTACAGGTCGCGCACCAGCCGCGCGGCCCCGAGCGTGACCTCCGACGTGGACGTGCCGCGCTCCAGCCAGCGCCAGTCGCCGTCCAGGTTGGCTTCGAGGAAGACGGGCCCGTCGGGGGTGATCAGGAAGTCGAAGGCGGCGTAACGCAGGTTCCACGTGGCGGCCAGCGCCTGCGTGGCGGCGCGTACCGGCTCGGGGGTGCTGACGAGGCGGGCGCGTATGCGGTCGGGGCGGCGCCAGGGGTCGGACGGCGAGTGCTTGGTCACCTCGTAGGTGACCAGCTTGTCGCCGAGCAGGTAGACGCGTAGTTCGCTGTCGTGCTCGACGTAGGACTGCACGACGACGGGGGCGCCGAAGCGGCTCGTGGGGTGGTCGAGTGCGGACAGTTCGTGGACCTCGGCGAAGACGCCGGTGAGCCTGCCGGGTTCGGCCTCCACGAAGTGGCCGCCCAGTGACTTCAGCACGACCTTGGGGTCGGGCAACGCGGCCGCTGCCGCCCAGTTCGTGGTGATGATTGTGCGTGGGACTGCGATGCCCAGCCGGGTTGCGGTCGCGAGCTGTTCCAGCAGGCCGGGGCCGCTGGACGGGATGAGCGTGGCTGACACGGTGGTGAGCTGCCGGACGAGCGCCGCCCATGACTCGCGCCGCCACTGCGTGTATCCGCCTGGGCTGGGGGGCGGCTCGCCTGGGCTGGGCGGTGACTCGCCTGGGCTGGGTGGCGGCTTGCCCGAGCTGGGCGGTGACACGCCCGAGTCGGGCAGCGACCTGGTTGAGAAGTGGCGCACCCAGGTGACGACCGGTCTGGCATGGACCTCGCCGAGGCGGATCAGGCGTTCGGCGGGGTCGATGAGCAGGTCTGGGGGGTCTGGGGCGTCGGAGTCCAGGCGGAGGACCGGGACGCCCACCCGGCGCAGCAGGTTGGCGACGGCGGCCATCTCGGTGTCGGCCGTCCTGGTGATCAGCAGGACTACCGCATTCGGGCGCGCGGCCTTCCCTGCTTCTCCGGCTTCTCCGGCTTCTGCGGCCCGCCGGTGCGGGTCCCAACGGGAGGCGCGCGGGTCGAGGTGGGAGG